>JAADFN010000001.1 GCA_013152895.1 Acidobacteriota bacterium
TCGTCCCCGATGAACCCGTGTTCGACGAACCGTACAAACCACCCTCGAACGTGCCGTCCGAAATCTGCTCCGTCGGGGTTCCACTACCACCCGAAGCAGCCGCGGTGAAGTCGATCCCCGTCTTGTTCGCACTGCTGATCGTCACCGACTGGCTCGCCGGCGTGAACGTGTACCCGTCCTTCGACGGCGTCACCGTGTACGTCCCATTGGCAAGACCCGAAATCGTGTAGCTGCCGCTCGTCGACGTCGTCGCCGACTTCGAACCCGCCGTGACCGTCACTCCTGATAGCCCCGAACCGTTCTCCGTCACCGTCCCGGAAATGCTGTACGTCGTCGTCGTACTGGAAGCCCATCCGTTGACCAACGCGTTCGCGTCGACGGAGCCCAGCCCGGTGACGAGATCGTATCCAGGGCCGGCCGAGTATCCGGTGACACCGGGAACCGAGTTGTTACCCGTCGTCACGTCGTGGAAAATGGTCGCACCGCTGCTGCCGTACTGCGCGTTGCCCATCTGGTAAAAACGCGTGTTCGCGTTGCCCTGGCGCTGGCCCGTCTTCTGCACGACGAGCGCCATCAGCCCGGCAAAGGAAGGCGATGCCGCCGAGGTACCGCCAACGACACCCAGGGAACCTCCGGACTCGACGAGGTACCCGTCGTGGCTCGCGGCCGTCAGTGCGACATCGGGAACGTCGCGATGCCCGTCGCTCGGAACCCCGGGCGCCACTTGCCACGAAGGTTTCGAGTACACGGAGGACTCGCCACCGCCGCTCGCCCAGAGCGCCTGGCCTCCGGACACGTTTCCACTTTCGTTCCACGCTTCCTCCGGGATGTAGGACAGAGCCGAGTCCTGCGTCCCCGAGGCGTTTGTGCTCGCCCAGTAGGTTGACGGATCCGACGTGTCCATGAACTCGGTGCCGCCAACACAGACGTTGTACGGGGTCGAGCACAGGCCGGAAACCGCCGTCCCGGTCCCGGTGCTGGCGCTTGCCGCGTCGCAGCCGGAGGCGCCGCTATCGCCCGAGGAGACGAACACCGTGATGCCCTGGGACGATGCCTGGGACCACAGGTTATTGTAGAAGCTGTTCTCCGTGCTCCCCATCGACGACTCGCACTGGCCGAAGCTGACGCTCATGATCGGCGCAATGTTGTTATCGACGATGTATTGCGCCGAGAGGTCGACGCCATCGGTCGTGCTCGTCGACTTCGAGACCACGAATTTGATCGTCGCATTCTTCGCGACCGCGCCCGACCATTCAACGTCGAGGTCCGCCTCGCCGTCCTCGTTCGCACCCAGATCGCCGGGATCCGTCCCGTTGATGATAATCTGCGGGTCGTTTGCGGGAAGGCCGAACGTGCTCCGGAAGGTCGTAATATCCGACAGCGGGATATGCGTCCTGCCAACGATAGCGATCGTCTGCCCGCTCCCATCAATCCCCTGCGAGTACAGCGTGTCCACGTTGTAAATCGTCGCAAAATCTTCCGGCGCCAGGTAGTGGCTGGTGCCTGACGTGTAGTCCGGGCGCACGGCGTTCGGCGACACGGGCTTGAATCCGTGATTCAGCGCGCGAAGCGGGAAGCTGTTGAGCGACACGACTCCGCCGACGACCCCCGCCAGTGCCCGGGGGATGGCTGGATCACGGTCGTTGGAGTGGTACAGCTTGCCATCGATGAGATAGTCGTGGATCTCGGTATGGAACGCGCCTTCGACGTCCGCGGCTGTTCCAGAGAAGTTGATCCATGTCCGCCCCTTCGCCACCTGGTCGATCTGGAAGCCTTGCGATCGCAGCCAGCCGGTCACAACGGCGATCTGCTCGGCGCTCGGGCCAAACCTCTCACCGAACTGCTCGGGGGTCAACCACTGGTGGTAGACAGGTGATTCCGGGTCCTGAACCTCCGAAAGAAAACGATCGAGCGCGGCCTGCTTTTCGGGGCTCAGCTTCAGGGTCAGGATCATGTGCTCCATCGGCAACGCCGGATCGGCCGATCCGATGTCGTACCTCGCCATCGCCATGTGGGGCACGTTTCCTTGAAGAATCACGACGTCATTGTTGTTGATAACCTGCCGCGGCGCGTTTGCAAACCCAAGACCAACGAAGACGAACGCCAAGACAACAACGAATACGGCAACGGACCACTTTCTCATACGATTTCTCCTTGCTCTCCTTATGAGCTCACCGGCCGAGGCCGAACATCAACCCGCATACTTCATGCGGGGGACGCAACCCGGCCATCCCCATGCGGCATCCGTTCCGCCGATGACCTTGTCGAACACCGGGGCTCCCCGCAGAAACAAAGAGGCGGGCAGCCATCCTGGCAGCCCGCCTTCCTGTTGCTGTGAAGAGCTTCGTAAGCTCGACGTGGGTCATCTTGCGAAACCTGTCATCCTAGGGATGAGTCAAGAGGTTCCCCGGTGAACGGCCGGGCGCAAGGGCAGGAGGGCGCCCAGCGTTTTCACCAAAAAGCTCAAAACAACCAAAACCTGCCAAAAGAACAACCCCCCCCTTCCTGAATGCAGCCCCCAATCGAGAAGATCGAAGCTGATAGAATAAAGATGTTGAGTTTTTACCCCTCAAAGGTCCCCGTGTCAAGCTCCCATACCCGGTTTTTTACACATCTGTGACACAAAAGGCAAATTTCTTACCGACGGCCCTCCTGCGCGCTGACTTCGACCCGCTATGAACCAAATGAAGACTGCGACTCAGACGCAGGATGTGACCCGCACCAATGTCACTCCGGCGGCCTAACCCGCTTCGCTCGCTGACATTCGTTGCGAGACCGGGGAAGCGCCGTTCGTGTGGCGTTTCGACCAAAGCGCACGTGAGGCACGTTGCCGGCGCCACCGCAAGAAACGCCGCGAGGCGTACCCGCGGCTGCAGCAGGAGGTTCGTGAAACATGCGCGCGGAACCGGGACGTGGCATGGACCGCACGCAACCCACACGCAACCCGCACGCCCACGGCTCACATCGGCCGATCAGCTTTTCTCGGATGGCTCCCAGCGCAACGTCGGATGACGGGCCGCCTCGACCTCGTCCACGCGGCGCACGGGCGTCTCGTGCGGCGCCTCGTGCAGCAGCTCGGGAGACTCTTCCGCCTCACGGGCGATGGCCAGCATCGCCTCGCAGAACGCCTCGACCTCCTCGGGCGCGGGACTCTCGGTCGGCTCGATCATCAACGCGCCGTGGACGATCAGCGGGAACGACATCGTCGGCGGATGGAACCCGTAGTCCAGGAGCCTCTTCGAGATGTCCACGTTGGTCACCCCGTGGGCGCGCTGGAAAGCATCGTCGAAGACGACCTCGTGCAGCGACGGCGCGTCGTATTCGAGATGATAGGCGCTCGTAAGCCGGTGGCGCACGAGGTTCGCGTACAGCACGGCGACCTCGGCCGTCTCGGCCAGCCCCTCTGCACCGAGACCCCAGATATACGTCAGCGCCCGGACGAGGATGAGGAAGTTGGCGTAGAAGCCGCGCATCGGACCGATCGACGCGGGATCGTCCCAGAGGATCTCGAACGCGTCGCCGTCGCGGATAACCCTGGGAACGGGCAGGTGAGGCACGAGCCCCCTGGATACGGCAACCGCGCCGGCGCCGGGGCCGCCGCCGCCGTGAGGCGTCGAGAACGTCTTGTGCAGATTGATGTGCAGCGCGTCCGCTCCCATGGCGCCCGGCAGCGCCTTCCCGAGGAAGGCGTTGAGGTTGGCGCCGTCCATGTAGACGAGCCCCCCGCGGCCGTGGACGAGCTCGGCGATCTCGACGATGCGCGGCTCGAAGACGCCGAGCGTGTTCGGGACGGTCAGCATGATGCCGGCGACGCGGTCGGTCATCATCCGGTCGAGCGCCTCCATGTCAACGGTGCCGTCCGGACCCGACGCGATCTCCACCGCCTCGAAGCCCGCAAAGGTCGCTGACGCCGGGTTCGTGCCGTGTGCGGAGTCGGGAATCAGGACCTCCTCACGATGCTCGCCGCGCGCTTCGAGCGCCTTGCGGATCATCAGCATGCCGGCCAGCTCGCCGTGAGCGCCCGCGGCCGGCTGAAGCGTCACGCCGTCCATCCCGGTGATCGTTTTCAACACCTGGTCAAGCTCCCACATCACGCGCAGGGCGCCCTGCACCTGCGAGGCAGGCTGCAACGGATGCAACGCGGTGAATCCCCCAAGACGCGCCGCCACCTCGTTGACCCGCGGGTTGTACTTCATCGTGCACGATCCCAGCGGGTAGAGCCCTTCATCGACGGCGAAGTTCATCTGGCTGAGCCGGTGGAAGTGCTGCACGACGTCCAGCTCGCCGAGATCGGGAAGGTCCGCCAGCGGCTCGCGGACCTGCTCCTCCGGCAGGACCGACCCTGCATCCACCGCGGGAACGTCCAGCGGCGGCAGCTCGTACCGGCCGCGCGCACGGCGCTCCCTGTTGTGCTCGAAGATCAATCGTTCATTCCGGAGTGGGCGCCGTCTCATGAGATCTTCTCCATGGCATCGATGAGCGCTGCAACATCATCCTTCGTCGTCCGCTCGGTGACGGCGACGAGCAGGCCGTCCGGCCATGATCCGCCCCACAACCGCGACGGAACGCCCCCGAGGACGCCGCGATCGAGCAAGGCTTGCTGAAGCTTCGTACCGTTGGCCGGGCCGAGCACGAGAAACTCGTTGAACGTTGGAGTGTCCGGATAGGCGAGCTTCCATCCCCCTCCGAGCGCCCGGATCTGCCGCTTGAGATCCTCCGCGCGGGCCAGGTTCGCCCGTGCCAGCTCGGCGAGCCCTTTGCCTCCAAGCAGCTCGAGCCAGACCACGGCGGCGAGGAGCATCAGGCCGTGGTTCGAGCAGATGTTCGACGTGGCCTTGGCACGGCGAATGTGCTGCTCGCGGGTCGCCAGCGTCAGGCAGAACGCACGCTGGCCCTCCGCATCGACGGTCTGGCCCACCAGCCGGCCGGGCATCTGGCGCACCAGCTTCGTCCTCGTTGCAAAGAAGCCGAGATGCGGGCCGCCGAAACCGGCCGGGATGCCGAACGCCTGGGCCTCGCCGCACACGATGTCGAACCCGTGCGCCCCTCCCCCCTTGAGAATCCCCAACGAAGCCGCTTCTGCAACGACATGAACCGCCAGCGCGCCCCGGCCGTGGGCGGCCCCCGCTACTGCAGAGAGGTCCTCGACGGCACCGAGAAAGTTGGGGGACTGCACGACGATGCAGCACGCCTCGTCGCCTGCCGCGTCGGCGAGACGCTGCGCATCGCTACGGCCGTCCTCACCGGCTGGTACCGTGACGACCTCGATACCAAGCGCGGAGGTGTAGGTCGCCAGCACGCGCCGGTACATGGGATGGACGGCCTCGGACACGACGACGCGGTTGCGCGTGCCCTTGAGCACGCGGTGCGCCATGAGCGCCGCTTCGACGACCGCGGTGGCACCGTCGTACAGCGAGGCGTTGGCGACATCCAGGCCGGCGAGCCGGGAGATGATCGTCTGGTACTCGAAGATCGCCTGCAGGGTTCCCTGGGAGATCTCGGGCTGATACGGCGTGTATGACGTGAAGAACTCGGCGCGCTGGAGAACCGCATCGACCACGGCGGGCTCGACGTGGCGGTACACGCCAGCCCCGAGGAACGAAGGCATCACGTCGAGGCTGACGTTTTCGGCCGCCAGCCCCTCGAGCCTCGTAAGCAGCGTGGTCTCGTCCATCGGCGCTGGCAGATCGAGATCGCCGGCACGCACCCCGGCGGGGATCGTCTCGAAAAGCTGATCGATCGAATCCTTGCCGAGCTCTGACAGGATGGCACGCCGGTCGGAAGGACCGCCTCCGATCCACCGGTGCATCACTGGCTCTCTTCGGCCACCAGCTTTTCGTATGCGGCCGCGTCGAGGAGCTCAGGCTCTTCCGAGATCTTGATCTTGACGAGCCATCCTTCGCCGAAGGGGTCGTCGTTGACCAGATGCGGAGCATCGGTGAGACGTTCGTTGACCGCGATCACCTCGCCGCCCACGGGCGAAAAAAGCTCGGAGACGGCCTTGACGGATTCCAGCGTTCCGAGCTCTTCGCCCGGCGCCGCCCGGGTCCCGGCATCCGGCAGCTCGACGTACACGACCTCGCCGAGCTGGTCCTGGGCGTAGTGGGTAATGCCGAGGACAGCCACGTCGCCCTCGCGGCGTATCCACTCGTGGGTCTTCGTGTAACGGAGATCTTTGGGTACGGACATCGAATCCTCCTTGTCAAGCCCGGTCAGGCCTTCGTTTTCCTCTTCCGTGAGTAGAAGGGCAGCGGCACGATCAGTGCCTTCCGTACCTGGCCACGAATCGAGATCCAGATCTCGCGTCCAGGTTCGGCCGCCCCGCTCGGGACATACGCCATCCCGATCGGCTTGCGCAGCGTCGGAGAATGGGTTCCGGACGTCACAACGCCGGCAGCCTCCTCATCATCGGGTTTGAGCATTACCGGAAAACCATGGCGCGCGATTCCGCGATCGATCATTTCAAATCCCACAAGCTTACGTTGGACGCCTTCCTGCGCCTGCCGCTCGAGCACATCGCGACCGATAAAATCTCCCTTGTCGAGCTTGACGATCCAGGCGAGGCCCGCCTCCAGCGGCGTGGTCGTCCGGTCGATGTCGTTTCCATACAGGCACATGCCGGCTTCGAGACGCAACGTGTCGCGCGCGCCGAGCCCGACCGGAACGACCCCCTTGGATCCCCCCTCGGACAAGATCGCACGCCAGATCGCCACCGCATGGCCGGGCGCGACGTACACCTCGAATCCATCTTCGCCGGTGTACCCGGTGCGGGCGATGATCGCCCGGTGTCCGCGAACCTCGCCCCAGGTGAACCGGTAGTACCGGATGGCGTCAAGATCCGTCTGCGTCAACGGTTGAAGGACCTCCAGTGCCAGCGGGCCCTGGAGGGCCAGCTGGGCGTAGTCAGCAGACTGGTTGACGACCTCGACGCCGTCCTCCCCCTGAGCCACATCCTGGATGTAGGCGAAATCCTTGTCGGTGTTAGCAGCGTTGACAACGAGAAAGTACTCGTCATCGGCCATCTTGTGGACCAGCATGTCGTCGACGAACGTACCTTCCGGGTACATCAACCCGGTGTACTGGGCGCGGCCCACGGCCATCTTGGCGTGATCGTTGCACGAGATCTTCTGGACGAAATCCAGCGCCCGGGGTCCCCGGATCAGGATCTCGCCCATGTGGGAGACGTCGAACAGCCCGGCCCTGGTCCTGACGGCCGTATGCTCTTCGATGATCGAGGTGTACTGGACCGGCATCTCGAATCCCCCGAAGGGGACGATTTTGCCACCCGCTGCAACATGTTCATCAAACAAGGGTGTGCGTTTGAGCCGTGTTTCGTTCATCGTGCGCCTCCTCGTGCATCCACCGGCGAAAGACTATCACCATCCCCTTCAGCGCGGAAGCATCCCGGCGCAAAGAAAGGGCGGACCGGATGGTCCGCCGTTTTGATACTTCTTGTCAGACGGGGTCAGGCAGCCTTGACCTTCTTGATCTCCTCGATCATGGCGGGCACGACCTGGAAGAGGTCTCCCACGACACCGTAGTCCGCGACCTTGAAGATCGGTGCGTCGGGGTCCTTGTTGATCGCCACGATGATCTTCGACGAGCTCATCCCGGCAAGGTGCTGGATGGCGCCGGAAATACCGTTGGCGATGTACAGGGTCGGGCTGACGACCTTGCCGGTCTGGCCGACCTGGTGGGAGTGATCGATCCACCCGGCGTCGACTGCGGCGCGGGATGCGCCGACGGCCGCTCCAAGGAGCTCGGCCAGCTCACGCATGAGCGCGAAGTTCTCCGGCCCCTTGAGACCTCGTCCGCCGGAGACGATGATGTTGGCCTCGGCGACGTCGATCTCGCCGCCCTCGGAGGAAACCAGCTCCTTGACCATGGCGCGAATCGAGAGCGCCAGGCCGTCCAGCTTGACGATCTCCGCGCTGCCGCCAGCCTCCTCGGCCGAGAAGACGTTCGGGCGCAGGCTGATGACCTGTGGCGTCTTGCCAGCGGTATCGACGGTTGCGAACGCCTTGGCCGAGTAGACCGGCCGCCTGGCAACGAAGGTCTCCCCTTCGAGCGTCAAGCCGGTCACGTCCGCCAGTCCGCCGACGCCGAGCTTCGCGGCGACGCGGGGCGCCAGGTCGCGTCCCATGGCGGTAGCCGAAAAGAAGATCGCATGTGGCGTCATTTGTTTGGCCGCCGCCACGACCGCCTCGGCATACCCCTCCGCCGAGTAAAGCTTCAAGTTGGCATCGTCGGCGATGAAGACCTTGCCAGCGCCGTACGCACCCAGACCGGCTGCGACCCCCTCGATCCCTGAACCGGGCAGCACCGCCGCGACATCCCAACCGTTGGCGGCGGCATGCCGGTGCGCTTCGCTCAGAGCTTCCAGCGAGCCCTTCCTGATGGATCCGTCACGCTGCTCCACAAAGACAAGAATTCCAGACATGCTCGCCTCCCCTAAAACGCCTTGGCTTCTTCGTGGAGGAGCTTCACCAGCTCCGCCGCGGCAGCCTGCGGGTCATCCTCACCCTGGATGATCTTGCCGGCCTGTTTCTCGGGCGGCAGCTCCAGGGAGCGAAGGTTGTACGTGGCCTCGGCGCCGGCGAGCACATCCTCGTCCAGGCCCAGGGCGGACGGATCGACCTTCTCGACGGGTTTCCGCTTGGCCGCCATGATGCCCTTGAGCGCGGCGTAACGAGGCTCGTTGAGCCCCTTCTGAGCCGTCAGCACCGCGGGAAGCGGGGACTCGACGACCTCGTGGCCGCCCTCGACCTCCCGCTCGGCCACGATGGCGCCGTCGTTCCACTCGACCTTGACCACGTTCGACACGTGCGGAAGATCGAGCAGCTCGGCCAACATCTGGCCCACCTGCGAGTTATCCGTCCCGACACCCTTGACCCCTACCAGGATCACGTCGAACTCGCGATCCTTGATGGCGGCGGCGAGGACCTTGGCGATCGCGAAACTGTCCCCCAAGGTCTTCTCCCCGCCAAGGATATGGACCGCGTTGTGGGCGCCGCGCGCCAGGCACTCACGGAGGCCCGCCTCGGCCCGCTGGGGACCGTAGGTCATGACCGTCACCTCGCCGCCCTTGGCCTCGGTGAGCTGGAGCGCCTCCTCGAGCGCGTACTCGTCGTACGGGGACACGATCCACTTGATCCCGGTCTCATCGATGTGCTGGCCGTCAGCCCCGATCCTTATGATCGAAGCCGTGTCCGGAACGTGCGTCATGCACACAATACACTTCACGGCGAACCTCCCAATTTGGTTTTGTGCGGGGGTTTCTCATCACATGAGTGAATCCCCATTCACTTGGCGCAGTATATCAAACTGAATGACCATTCACAAAGAAAGCAGGGCCGCCAACGCGGACCCGCCCGGGCCGAGGCACGCGGGAAGGGCATTTCACTCTATCCCCCTGGAGCTCAGACGCATCGGGCGCATCCAAGCCCGACACGCTCCTTGGCGAGGAGCCGGGCCTCGTGTGCCATCATACATGATGGAATCCGTTCCAATCATGCACCCCGGCATTCACCAGCGCATCATTCCGACGGCTCGTGCATGGTGCGGATCGCCTGATCGTACGCGGTCATGACCTGTTGGTAGGAGAGCAAACCAAGGAGCCGGGAGGGCGGTGGCCCCTCGAGAACCGGCAGCACGCCCACGTGGGCGGACGTGAAACGCCGGATCGCCGTGTGGAGATCATCGTCCAGCCCCAGGAACACGATGCTGGCGCCAGCAACGCCGAGATCGTCGGCAACGAGCAACGACCATACTTCCGGAGTCGCGACGACCCGACGCACGTCCTCCATCGAGAACATACCGACGATAAAACCCTCTGTGTCGACAACTGGAAAGTAGTCCTGCCCTCCTTCGGTCGCCAGCTCCAAGACCTTCGCAAAGGGGGTCCCGGGCGCCACGGTAACGATCGGCTCTTCGGGATCCAGCACGTCGCTCACCCTCAGCTGCTCGAGAATATCAATCTGAAACTCCCCGATGTGAGCCGGCGAGTCGATGCGTCCTGGGACCTGCTGCTCGTAGATCGAGATCCCGTGGGTCAGCAGAAATGACACCGATCCGACGAGCATCATCGGCGCCAGGAGCTGGTACGAGCCGCTCATCTCGGCCACCAGGACGAGCGATGCGATCGGGACGTTGGCCACGCCCGCGAAGAACCCTCCCATGCCAACGAGGACGCACGCCTCGGGCGACGGCGTGATCAGGGGCGCGAATCGCGTTCCAAGCTCGGCGAAGATCGCCCCGGAGATACCGCCGATAATCAGGGAGGGTGCAAATACGCCTCCCGAGCCTCCGGAGGAAATCGTCAGGGCGGTCGCGAGGATCTTTGCCGGAAGCAGGAGCAGCAGGAGCTTCAGCGGCAAGTTGTGGTCGAGCGTAAGCTGCAGCCAGCCGTACCCCCCTCCCATCACCTGCGGAATGCCCATGGCCAACACGGCCAAGAGGAACGCCCCGATACCCGGTTTTACCCAAGCTGGAACCGGTAGCTTGAGAAAGAACATGTCGCGCATGCCATAGAAAACCTTGACGTACACGATGCCAACAAACGCAAGGGCCACACCCAGGATGAGATAGCCTGCCAGCTCCGCCGGGTTGCTGAACACCGCGGGCGGCGAGCGGAAGATGGTTCCCCACCCGGTAAACGACGCGTTGACGACGTACGCGACGATCGAGGCGATGATCGACGGGATCAGGGCGTCTGACTCGAACTCGTTCTCGGAGTAGAGCACCTCGATGGCGAACAGTGCCCCCCCTAACGGTGCGCGAAACATGCCGCCGATGCCACCGGCGACGCCGGCGACCAGGAGAATTCGGCGATCATTCGCGGAAAGGCCGAGAATCGTCGACAGGTAGCTCGCAAACCCGGCGCCGACCTGGGCAACAGGTCCCTCGCGGCCGGCCGAGCCGCCGGAGCCAATGGTCAGGATCGACGCAAGCAGCTTGATGGGGGCGACCCGCC
>JAADFN010000002.1 GCA_013152895.1 Acidobacteriota bacterium
ACCCCAACACAAGGACCAAACCATGCACATCAACCGCTACGCCAACACCTACGCAGGCCAGGAGGCCCGGATCGTCCACGTGGGCACCACCGGCACCGGCCGGAAGCTCTACGCCCTCAAGACCTGCGCGACCACGTCGGTCGCCACCGCCTGGGACGACCCCGACGCCCTGCGGCGCTACGCCGCCGCCAAGCACCTCGACCTCCAGAACGAAAGGAAGTGAACCATGCGAATCACACGAATCGACTTCGAAGGTAAACCAGGCCACTACGCCACCGCCCAGCGCCGGGCGGCTTCGGGCAGCGCCCCGAACGTGGTGGTCGTCACCATCCTCACGCCCGACATGCCCAACGGCCGCGAGCACCACGTCACCGCCGACTGCGAGGACGACATCCGCTCGATGGCCGAGTGCCTCCAGCACCACCTCGACGGTTGCCGGGGCACCAACAGCGATGTGTATGGCTACTACGTTGAGCTGCTGCGGCTCAGCGACCTCTAACCCCAACGCGAAGGAGAGACCACCATGACCGAACGCAAGTTGACCATCGAAGAAGCCAACCGTATCGCCGACGGGCTCGTGACCGTCTCGGCCGACCCGGTTGACACCGAACTCTGGCGGGTCGAGGGCGACGGCCTGGTCGAGACCCACGAACCAATGACCGAGGCCAGTTGGCGACGCATGCTGCAAGGCTACGCCGAGCAACTCACGCCGCCAGCCAAGCCAAGCGCAACGCCACAGGACAGAGCCCGCCGCCGCGCTCAAGCCGACATCGCCAGCCTTGCCGACTGGATCGAGTGCGAACTGGAGAAGTTCGACCACGACGACGTCGCCTGGGCCGACGTCAACACGCTCGAGTTCGTCCGCGAACACCTCATCGAGACGCTGGAACGCTTCTCCGACGTATCGCGACGCGAGATTCAGCGCAGCCTTGACGAGTTGCACGACGCACCCAACAACGAGATGCCCGCCCCGGGCCAGCGGATGCCCGACGGGTCGTTCCCCGAACGCAACTGCACGATGTAAACCCCTAACCGAAGGAGAATAGCGATGAAGAAGAACGACGTACAGATTGGCGCGACGTACCTGGTGAAAGTCGCCGGCAACCTGGTCCCGGTGAAGATCGACCGCGAGCACGACAACGGCGGCTGGGTCGGCACCAGCGTCAAGACCGGCAAGACCATCCGCATCAAGAGCCCACAACGCCTGCGGAAACGCCTCGCCGACGCGGCACCGACCGGCAAGCGCATCATGACCAAGGCCCAGTACGAGGCCGAGGCCGGCGCGGCCGGAACGAGTGGCAAGAAGTCCAGCGGTGGTATCACCGAGGCCAACAAGGCCGACGCCGTCAACGCGGCGATGCTGGCCGTCGAAGCCGACAAGAAGAAACGGGCGAAGAAGGCCCCCAAGGCGACCCAGGACGCCAAGTCCGCCACGAAACGCGACACGGGCGAACGTGGCGCGACCGGTGGCGAACCTGACGGCAAGCCGATGAGCCTGCTGGACGCAGCCGCCCATATCCTCTCGCTGGGTGCGGCCCTGCCCATGCGGTGCAAGGACATCGTGGACCTGGCCGTCGCGCGTACGCGTCTGCTGCGGGAGTGGCACGGCGAGAGGTACGAGGTGGTCGTCGAGGCGGACGGATTTCGGTACGAGGGCAAGATATACCGAAGTGCCGCCCGCGCCATCACCGGCTCGCACATCAGCGGCAACCTCTTCTTCGGCCTGAGACGCGGCTGTAAAGGCAAAGGAGGCAAGCGGTGAGCGAATCGAAACGAATTGTCCGCTGCGCTATCTACACGCGCAAAAGCCACGAGGAAGGCCTCGACCAGGAGTTCAACTCGCTCGACGCCCAGCGCCAGTCGGCGGAATCCTACATCGAATCCCAGCGCCACGAAGGCTGGCAGTGTCTTCGCAAGCGGTACGACGACGGTGGTTTCACAGGCGGCAACATGGATCGCCCGGCGCTGGCGGAACTGCTGGGCGACATCCAGGCCGGGCGCATCGACTGCGTGGTAGTCTACAAGGTCGACCGGCTGAGCCGCTCGCTGCTGGACTTCGCCAAGCTGATCAACCTGTTCGACAAGCACGCCGTCAGCTTCGTCTCGGTCACGCAGCAGTTCAATACGACCACGTCGATGGGCCGATTGACGTTGAACATCCTGCTATCGTTCGCCCAGTTCGAGCGGGAGATTATCGGCGAGCGCATCCGCGATAAGAAACTCGCCACCGCCATGCAGGGCAAGTACGTCGGCGGCGGGCCGATCCTGGGACTGGATGTTGTAGACAAGAAGTACGTGGTCAACGAAGAGGAGGCCAAGCAGGTCCGGGCCATCTTCGATCTGTTCGAGAAGCTCGAGTCGTGCCGGAAGGTCGCCGTCGCACTCAATGCCGAGGGCATCCGAACGAAGCGGCACGTTCTGAAAAGCGGCAAGGTTCGCGGCGGCAGGGAGTGGACGTACCGCAGCGTGTACGAGCTCTTGATCAACCGCAAGTACATCGGCCAGATCGTCCACAAGGGCAAGGCCTACCCCGGCGAACATGAGGCCATCGTGTCGCTCGAGCAGTTCGAGCGCGTCCAAGCTCAACTGCGCGCGAACAAGACCTACACGCACAAGCACCAGGTTCGGCGCTTCGCCTTGCTTCGACGCATGATTCGCTGCGGCCACTGCGGCAGTCGGGTCATGCCGAGCTGGACGAACAGGCACGGCCGCGAATACCGCTACTACACCTGCGCGAAAAAGGTCCGAACCGGCTACGGCGAATGCCCGCTGCCGTCGCTGCCCGCCGGCCAGATCGAGACGACCGTGGTGGACCAGTTGCGGGCGCTGCTGCGCCACGCGCCCGGACGTACCGCGAGGTCAGCAAGTCCGGCGACACGGGGCCGGACCCGGCCACACTCGCCCGCCTGGACGAACTTAGCAAGCGGCATGACCAGACGCAGAAGTCCATCCGGGCCGTGCTGAACGTCGGCGACCGGGACGAGGGCTTCATGGCCGACGAACTGAAGCGGCTCAATGGCGAGCTGAAGGCACTGGTCAAGAGCATCCGCGAATTGGAAACCCAAGCCACGCGGGGCCAGCCCATGGAACTAAACCGCGTGGCCAAGGCACTGCGGGCCATCGACCCGGTGTGGGACGTGCTGTTCCCCGAGGAGCAGCGGCGGATCGTGCAACTGCTCGTCGAGAACATCACCGTCTCCACCAGCGGCATCGACATCCGCTTCCGCACCAACGGCATCGAACAGATTGTCGAGGAACGCCATGTTGAACAACATGCATGACACGACGCTCATCGAGAACCAGCAGCAGGGCCGCTATCCCGGCCTGCGTGTCCGCCGCGACGGCGACGTGGTGGTGGTCCATATCCCCGCGTGCTTCCGCCGCCGCAATGGAAGGTGTATGATCCTGACCGATGGCGAACCTGTCGCTGTCTCATCGACTCAGCGGGACACGGACGCCAATGGGGGCAACCGGACACTCATCGAGGCCATCGCCAAAGCCCACCGCTGGCAGCAGCAACTCGAGTCGGGCGAATATACGAGCCTCGAAGACCTGGCCCAGGCCGTCGGCGTCGACCGCACCTATGTCGGCCGCATGTTGCGCCTGACCAGCCTCGTTCCCGACATCATCGAAGCCATCCTGCGAGGCGACGAACCCGACGGGCTCAGCCTGCGGAAACTCCAGAAGGGCCTGCCTGTGCGGTGGGATGAGCAGCG
>JAADFN010000003.1 GCA_013152895.1 Acidobacteriota bacterium
CCTGGCAATGCCGATCCGCACCACATCAAACCCAAACCTTCCTACGCGTTGATGCTTCGCAACGCCGATCTCTTCGTCAGCACGGGGCTGGACCTGGAGCTGTGGGCGCCCGTCCTGGTCAACAAGTCGGGGAACCCGAGGATCGTCGATGGCGCCGTCGGATACGTCTCCGCGTCGCAGGGGATCCACCTGCTCCAGGTACCAAAATCGATCGACCGTTCCGGCGGGGACATCCACATCTACGGCAACCCCCACATTCAAACATCACCGCTCAACGCGATGATCATCGCCCGCAACATCACGACCGGCCTGTGCAAGGTCGACCTGGCCGGGTGCCCGCAGTACAAGGCCAACCTCGTGAAGTTCGATACGAAGATTGAACGCCGGCTCTACGGCGCGGACCTGATCGGGCTTCTCGGCGCCGATACGCTCAACGGCCTCGCGCTCAACGGGCGGCTCATTCCGTTTCTCAAGGACCATGACCTGCTCGGAAAGCTCGGCGGGTGGCTCAAGGAGGCGCTGCCATTTCGCGGACAGAAGATCATCTGCTACCACGAGAACTGGGTCTATTTCACGACGCTCTTCGGGCTTCACGTCGTCGATTACGTGGAAACCAAGCCGGGGATCCCGCCGACGGCCCGCCACGTGGAGACCTTGATCAACGAGATCGAGAAGCAACACGTTCCGGTGCTTCTGGCGGCCAACTACTTCGAACGGAGGAAGCCGGAGAGGATCGCCGAGCGGACCGGGATCATTCCCGTTATCGTCCCAACCTCGGTAGGCGGCGAGCCGGGAGTCACGACGTACTTCGATCTGATCGACACGTGGGTCGGCCGGCTGCGCGATGCATATGCCAAGGCCGGCGTGACCGGGAAGTAACCTCGATGCTGGACGTGGGAGGCATCGTGCCTCCCACGTCCAGTACGTTTTCAAGCGAGGAGAAACGTACGATGGAAATGATCTCGTTCATGGCCGCGCCGTTCGCCGCGTGCCTCGTTCTGGTCGGCATCCACGCCTACTTCGGCATTCATATCATCGAGCGGCGGGTGTTGTTCGTCGATCTCGCCGTGGCCCAGTTCGCCGCGCTTGGAGCGGTCGTCGGTCTTGCCGCCGGACACCGTCCGGGTTCTCTGGGCTCCACCCTCTTTGCCATGGGATTCGCCTCGATCGCGGCGGGAATCTTCGCCATCACGCGGTTGCGGTACGAGAAGCTGCCCCAGGAAGCGATCATCGGTATTACCTTTGTCGTCGCGTCCGCCGCAGCGATCCTCGTTGCGGACAAGGCGCCCGAAGGCGCCGAGCACATCAAGGAGACGCTGGCTGGAAGCCTGCTCTGGGTCACATGGCCCACCGTGATCAAGGACCTGATCATCTACTCCGCGGTCGGCCTTTTCCACTGGTTCCTGCGCAAGCGCTTCCTGCTGATCAGCTTCGATCCGGACGAGGCGTACCGCCGCGGCTGGAATATCCGGTGGTGGGATTTCTTGTTCTATCTCTCCTTCGGCATCATCATCACGTTTTCCGTCGAGATCGGCGGCATCCTGATGGTCTTCAGCTACCTGGTGATTCCGGCCTGCATCGCCATTTTGCTCGCCACGCAGATGAAGACCAGGCTGATCCTGGGATGGGCGATCGGCTGGCTGGGATCGGCGCTGGGGCTCGTGGCCTCGTACATCTGGGACTTTCCGACCGGTCCAGCGATTGTCGTCGTGCTCGGATTGATGTTAATCCTGGCGTGGCTGGCCGATGTGTTCCGCAGGAGCGTTGTGGCGGTAGAATAACGCGGGAGGCAACCATGAAGAGCCTTGCGTTTGTTCTGATGTTCACGGGAGCTTTGATCGGCGCGTCCGTCGTCTCGGCCCAGGGGCCGACCCGGGCGCAGGTCGAAAAAATCATGGGGCTGCGCTCGGAAGGGGATCTCGTGCGCGGCCAGATGGACGCGGTTGGATTCGTCGTCACCGCGGACCAGGCAGAAGATGTGCTGACGCACGCGATCAAGGCGGAGTCGGCGGCGCTGGTCCGTGACCGGGCGAGGCTTCACCTTGCACCGGGCGAGGGCGTGCCCGCCGTGGTCTGCCCGCATGACGATCACCTGTACGCCGCACGGGTCTACGTCCATGCGACACAGCTCATCCGGGCGCCGCGAGTCATCATGATCGGCGTGTTCCACAAGGCCAGGTTGTGGAACCTGTCCGATCGTCTCGTCTTCGACCGCTTCGAAGCGTGGCACGGCCCGTGGGGTCCGGTGCGGGTGGACCCGCTCCGCCACGAGCTCCTCGCCGGGATGCCGGCCGAAGATGTCGTCGTCAGCGACACGATGCACTGCCGGGAGCATTCGCTCGAAGCGATCGTTCCGTTTCTGGAGTACGGGAATCGCAACGTGCGCATCGTTCCGATCCTCGTCCCGTACATGGGGTGGAACCGGATGGCCCAGCTGGCCGATCACCTGTCCTCGGTCCTGGCGAAAACCATGAAGAAACATCACTGGCAGTTTGGCAAGGACGTCGCGATCGTCATCTCGACGGATCTCGTGCATTACGGTCCCGATTTCGACTATGCGCCGTTTGGAACCGACCTGACCGCGTACGAGCAGGCGGTCGCCCAGGATCATCGCCTGATCCGGGATCACCTCGAGGGGCCGTTGAGCGCACACCGCCTGCACACGCTCCTCGACCAGCTCGTCGATCCGGCCGATCCGCACGTGTACACGATTCCGTGGTGCGGTCGTTTTTCCGTTCCGTTCGGCCTCGAGATGTTCCGGCAGACCGCCCGGAAGCTGCACCTCGCCGATCCCACCGGGACGTTGCTGAGGTACGGAACGAGTCTCTCCGAACCGGAGCTTCCCGTTTCGAAGCAGACGCGCGAGGAGGGGCTGGGGTACACGGCGCCATCGAACTTCCACCACTGGGTTGGCTACGGCGCCATCGCGTACGTGATCCCTTCAAAGGGGGCAGGGGGCAGGTAGGGAAGGCCGTTTCCCAGACTCTCGCCCCGAATTCTGCGACGGGATCGTGCGCCGTGCCGGAGGACGAGAGCCGGGATGCCGTGGGGTGTCAGGCTATACTCGGGCCATGAAAGTCCCGGACAGTGCCGCGGCGGCGGGGCGGAGCATCTCCCGGGGGAGGCGTGTGCGTTGGCTCCTGCACCGCATGAGGCGCGGCTGGCGTCTCGTGTGCAGAATATGCAGGCGGAGGCGGGTTCGATTCATCTTTCACGCCGATTACAGCCTCTCGATTGCCGGTGTTCCCATGGATCCGGTCAGGGCCGAGCGCATCCTCGCCGTGTTGACGGAGGAGGGGTTTGTCATCGATGCCGACATCGTCCCACCGAGACGGGCGTCGATGAACCACTTGCTCCTGGTTCACACCCCCGAATACCTCGATTCTGTCCAACGGCCCCAGGGCCTGATGGATGTTTTGGGTTTTCCCGTCGATGAGCGCCAGCGCGAGCAGTTCATCGACTTTCAACGCCGGATGACCGGCGGAACGATCCAGGCCACGCGATTCGCCCTGATATCCGGCGGTATCGGGGTCAACCTTGGCGGGGGGTTCCACCATGCGCTCCCAGCTCGCGGAATGGGATTCTGCGTTTTCAACGACATCGCGGTTGCGATCGCCAGGCTGCGGGCGCACGGGTTCCGGGCACCCGTCCTGGTCATCGATCTCGATCTCCACGATGGTAACGGGACCCGCGAGATCTTCGCCGCCGATCCGAGCGTGTACACGTATTCCGTTCACAACGCCAACTGGGGCGACACCAACGCGGTCGCTTCGACCTCCATTGAGCTTGGCGAGGACGTCACCGACGAGGTCTACCTTGGAACGCTCCTCAAGACGCTCCCGGAAATTATTGAAGAGGTAAAACCGGGTCTCGTCATGTACGTCGCCGGCTGCGACATCGCCCGGGACGACCAGCTCGGAAACTGGAAGATCTCCGCTGATGGAGTGCTCGCCCGCGACAGGTTCATCATTCAAATCGTCCGTGAGCAGGACCACAAGATTCCCCTGGCGATCGTGCTCGGCGGCGGCTATGGCCCACGGTCCTGGCAGTACTCGGCCCGGTTTTTCTTTTGGCTGATGACGGGTAAGACGAAGGCCATCCCCGATTCCGACGAGCTGGCGTTGATGCGTGTCCGGCGCATCTGGAGACAGCTCAATCCGAGCGAGCTGACCTCGGAACCGGGCGGGTTCTCCCTCCGCCTGACCGACGAGGATCTTGCCGATATCATGCCCGGCGCCCGGTCACAAACGAGATTCCTGGATTATTTTTCACGCCACGGCGTTGAGCTTTTGATGGAAAAGCTGGGGATCTTCGCCCAGCTCCGCACCCTCGGATTCCACAATCCTCTCCTGGAGATCGATCTGACACACCCTCTCGGGAGCACGTTGCGGGTGTGGAGCGACTGGCGGCGCGCAGAGCTTCTGATCGAGCTTCGCGCGAGGCGAAGCCAGGCGGATATCCCCGGCATGGAGGTTCTTGCCCTCGAATGGCTGCTTCTTCAAAACCCCAGGGCTCGGTTCACCGGAGAACGGCCCCCATTGCCGGGGCAAAAGTACCCGGGGCTCGGCATGCTTTCCGATGTTCTGGGATGGCTGGTCTCCATCTGCCAGATGATGCATCTCGACGGGGTCACGTATGTACCCTCCCACTACCACGTGGCGGCGCAGAGCCGGAAGCTCGTCAGGTTTCTGCAACCCGAGGACGAGGCACACTTCCGGGCCCTTGGTGAAACACTTGCCGGGATCCCGCTTCATGTGGCGACGAAGAAGATCGAAGACGGCGAAGTCCTGGACGTTCAAACGGGGAGACCGGTGCGTTGGGAGGGCCGCCGCATGGTCTTGCCGGTGTCGGAAAGGCTACGGCACCTCGTGTTCTCACCAGAATATGAAGCCCGCGTCAGCGAGGCGCTTGAAAACCTGGAGTATCGTATCGTTGCGCCGCCGGCGTCCGGGCGACCTGGAGGACGTCACAAGGGAGAAATGGAACGCGATGTTTGATACGTTTGATCGAGCACTCGTCATTGGGGCATCCTCCGGAATTGGCGAAGCCCTGGCCCGCCGTCTCGCCGCGGGTGGTACGCGGCTCGCACTGGTGGCCCGGCGGGAGTCCGAGCTTGCGCGGATCGCCGGTGAAATCAACGGCGCCGCCGGTGAAGAACGGGCCTTGGTCTTTGTGCATGATGTCCTCGATCGCGATGAGCCTCCGTTGCTTCTCCAGCGGATCGCCGCGGCGTTGGGAGGGCTCGATCTCGTCATCTATGCAGCCGGCGTCCTGTACCGACCGGCACCGGACGAATTCGATACAGGCAAGGATCTTCATGTCATCGAGGTCAACCTCCTCGGAGCCATCGCGTGGCTCGACCCGGTTGCCGAGCGGTTTTCGCGGCTGGGCCGCGGGACAATCGTGGGAATCGGCTCGATCGCCGGGGATCGCGGGCGCGCCGCCGCACCGGCGTACAACACGTCGAAGGCGGCGCTCGCCACCTATCTCGAGGCGTTGCGGAACCGGGTGAGCCGGGCGGGCGTCACCGTCGTCACGGTCAAACCCGGCTTCGTGAGAACGCCCATGACCGCAGGACTGGGAAAACTACCGGGCGCAATCAGCGCGGAGAGGGCCGCGGCTCTGATCCTGAAACGGGCCAGCCGCCGGGCGGCGACGGCGTACATCCCGGCGCGATGGCGGTTCGTGAGCCTGGCGGTTCGCGCCGTTCCATCATGGCTGTTCCGGCGGCTGAGCGTGTGACGGAATGAGCGCGCGCCGTCGAAAACCCCTGCCGGCCAGCCGCCTGGAATGGTTCCAGGGGTGGGGCAAAGCGGTGGGAGCGGCTGGATACGCCTTCCGGCCGTCCGACGTTGCCGGAATCAGACATGTCCTCGAACGTGCCAGGGATCATCGTGTCCCTCTCGTGCTGCGCGGCGCGGGGCGAAGCTACGGCGATGCGGCCCTGTTGGCGGAAGCCGTCATTCTCGGCCTGGAACGGATGAACCGGGTCCTGGCCTGGGATCCAACCAGCGGCGTCATGGACGTCGAACCCGGCGTCACCATCGACCAGGTTTGGCGGCGCGCCCTCCCCGACGGCTGGTGGCCCCCGGTCGTCACGGGAACGGCGACGCCGTCGATCGGCGGCGTCCTGTCCATGAACGCGCACGGCAAGAACAACTGGGTGCGTGGAACAACCGGGGAGCACTGTGAAGAGCTCGACCTCCTGCTCCCTTCAGGCGAGATCCGGACGTTGACTCCGGCTGGCGACCCGGAGCTCTTCCACGCCGTCATCGGAGGATTCGGCCAGCTCGGGATCATGACGCGCGCCCGCCTCCGCCTGATGCGTGTGCATTCTGGGCTCCTCGAGGTGCAGGCAGTTTCAGCGCGGAACATGGGCGAAATGCTCAGGCTCCTGGACGAGGCCAAGGACCGCTGGGAGTACGTCGTCGGATGGATCGACGCCTTTGCTGGGGGGCGGCGGCTGGGGCGTGGATTATTGCACTTCGCACGGCATCTCGATGACGGTGAAGATGTTGCGCCGGCCAAGCATCTCGACATCCTGGCGCACGAGCCTCCACGACGGATCGCCGGCGTGCTGCCCGTGTCCGTGGTGCCACATATCCTCAAACCGTTGACGAACCGGCCGGGGCTCCGCCTGATCAATCGTGTCAAGTACGAGGCCGGTCGGTTGACCGCCGGAGAGCGGCGCTTCCATCAGAGCGTTGTCTCCTTCTCGTTTCTGCTGGATGCCATCCCCGGCTGGGAACGGATCTACGAGCCGGGCGGCTTGATTCAGCACCAGTCGTTCGTTCCGGTGTCCAGTGCGGAACGGGTGTTCGTGCGGCAGCTTGAGCTCTGCCGGAAAGCTGGTATGCCGTCGTTCCTGGCTGTGCTCAAGCGGCACCGCCCGGACCCCTTCCTGTTGACGCACGGGCTCGACGGTTTCTCCCTTGCGCTCGACTTTCCCGTGACAGCCGGGAATCGGGACTGCCTCTGGGGCCTGGTCCGGGAGCTTGCGGAGCCCGTCGTGGAGGCGGGAGGACGGTTTTATCCTGCCAAGGATGCTGCGCTTCCTGGCGAGCTTTTCCGTGCCGCGTTCACGGACGGCCAGCTCGACCGCTTCGCCCGGCTCAAACGGGAGCTCGATCCAGGGTCTCTTCTCCGCTCGTCGCTTGCCGATCGCCTTCTTGCACCCTTACAGAAGTAGATCTCAATAAATACGCCGGTAAGGCATGAGCATCTCAGAACAGGGTTGCAGATTCTGTGACGCGATATACATTGAGATACGGGGATCATGCGAGCAAGAATTGACATTCGGGCGCCACCGGCGATGCGTTGGAAAAAGCCGCGCCCGAGCCGGGAGGGATCTTGGATTCACCCGCAACGACAGATCCCGCAGCAAGCTCGGTCACGAAAGATTCGATGTTCATATCGGCGAAAAGGTTGACGCGGCTGGCCCGCGGCGGCGCGGTGAGTGGAATGGATGGGGGAACGGACCGGAAGCGAGGGGTTGAGACCCGGGTGCAGCAGCAAGCCAACCATAACTGACAGGCCCGGCGGTCTGAAGAAGAATCAAGGCTGCCGGACCCGTGGGGAGGTTGTTATGGAGAACACGTACGCAGATCCATCACCAGCAGGGTATGCAGCCCTTGCCTTTGTGTTGTGGCTTTTTAGCATGTTGGAGGCTGGATGGTATTCGACGGGGGATGGCCTCATCACGGCGATCGCTTTTGCGCTCGCCGGCGGCGCCGTGGTATTCGTCGGATTGCTGGAGTTCCTCCGCGGCGAGACCTTTCAGACGGTTCTTTTTCTTCTCCTGGGCGCAGGTTGGTTTTCCTATGCAGTCGGACACGCATTCTTCGCAGCCAAGATCACTCATGCCATGACCGGTTGGTACATGGCGCTGTGGACCGTCTTCCTCTTCTTCATGTGGCTTGCCAGCTTCCACCTGAAGAGACTCTGGACGCAGCTGTTGCTCCTCGGCCTGTGGCTGACGGCGGGATGCCTGGCCGTCGGCGCGTGGGGCGTTGGATTCCTGACGGTGATCGGCGGCTATGTCGGGCTGATCACGGCCTTGATATTCCTGTACTTGGCATCGGCCGGCATCATCGAGAAGACCAAGACGGTGAGGAACGCTGAGTAGATTGCGTCTTTCGTTGTTCCCCGGCCGTCGGGGACCGGCCGGGGTTCCTACCAGGTTTCTGGGCCGGGCGGTTGCCGGAAGGTGGGCCGGGAAGGCCACCTTCCGGCGTCCATGATTGCTCGCCCACGCATCGCACCCATCCCGGAATCACCCGGAGAAAGGGCCTGATCGCGTGCGGCAGCGAGCCGCAGCATTCGTAACGTCCACACCCCGACACCCCGAGCGAAATGTTCTGCGGGTTGCGCGGGGACGGTCCGCAACGAGGCGAGGGGCAATCCCGCCCGGGAGGTGCCGAGGCGTGCTTGCGGCACGTCGCAGGCACCGCCGCGGGGAGAAACGTCACAATGGCGGGCGTATTCACGGTCGCAGCAGGAAGTACGTGAGATATGCGGGCTAAGAAAACCGTTTTTCGCGGAGCGCCTCGAAGAGCGCGTGAGCCCTCTCCAGCGCGTTGAGGCTGACGATTCCTTCGAGATGTCCGTGCTTGTCCATGATGGGAGCGTGGCTCTTTCCGGTCCGGCGGAGCGTTTCGAGGGCGTCCGGCAGGGGCGTTCCGGCGGGTATCGCAGCCGCGAGCGGCGTGGTGAAGGTGATCGCTGGCGTTTCGTCGTGCACGTTGGTTTCTGCGAGGGCGAGAATCTTCCCGGCCGGGATGAAGCCAAGGACCTGGTCTCCCGAGGTCACGATCACGTCCGGTGAAGGTGACATTGACACGAGGGTCCTCAGCTCCCCGAAAGACGTCGCGGGAGCGATCTCGATCACGTTGGGATTCATCAGGTCGCCGGCGGTCTGGCGCTCGAGCATGAGGAGAGGCTGTATCCGCTGCACCTCGGAGGCTGCGCCGAGAAAGACGATAAGCCCGGCGAGCCCGAGCCAGATGTTGATCAGCGCCCCGGCAACGAGGAGAACGAGACCGAAGGCCTGTCCAAGGTTCCCAACGAATTGGGACGCCCTGAGGTGCCCCATCGGTGGGGTCAGGAGACTTCTGAGGATCCATCCGCCGTCGAGCGGGAGAACGGGAATGAGGTTGAATAGTGTGAAAAAGGCGTTTGCCCAGAAGAGGGATGCGAAAAGCGAGAAACCCGGGGCGCCGGGAGCCGCCGGGAGGGGCGCGTTGAGGCCGTGTGCGAGCAGCAGGAGAATTGCCAGCATCCCGTTGGTAAGAGGCCCCGCAAGGGCGACGAGGATTTCATCGATTCCCGGGGGGACGGGGCCGGCGTAGACGGTCACGCCGCCGAATGGATACAGGCAGATCTCCCGGACCCCGAGGCCGCGCCACTGGGCCGTTACGGCGTGGCCGATTTCGTGCAAGATGATGGAGAGAACCACCCCGGCGAACAGCTCCAGGTCCTCGATGGCAGCGGCGCCGTGCTTGGCGGCGGTTGCCCAGATCAGCACGGCGAAAAAGACAACAAAGGTCCAGTGAACGCGGATCGGCGCGCCACGAACATGCCCGAGGCGGAATCCCCAGCGAATCATGTCATTCCAGTGTACGCGAGACTGTTGAGAGACCGGCGGGGCGTCGTGACGCTGGTTCGCCGTTTCATCGGGAGCGCACGACGCCGCGACGCTCGCAGAGGCCGGCGATGGGGCACGTCGAGCACCGGGGCGAGGTGGGATGACACTGGTTCTGACCGAACGTCACGAGCAAATCGTTGATGGGGATCCAGAGATCCCGGGGCAGCACCTGCGTGAGCGCCTGTTCCGTCTGGGCCGGGTTGGACGTGGACACCAGGCCGAGACGGTTGCTGATCCGATGGACGTGCGTGTCGACGCAGATCGCCGGGATATCGAAACCCATCCCCAGAACGAGGTTGGCGGTCTTTCTCCCAACACCGGGCAGCGTGAGAAGATCATCCAACGACGCGGGAACCTGTCCGTTGAAGCGATCGATGAGAATCGCCGCGATTTGCCGGAGCTGGCGGGCCTTCGTGTTATAGAACCCCGCGGGGAAGATCGCCTGTGCGATGTCGTCTTCTTCAAGGCCGGCAAGATCGGCGGGCGAGCTCGCCAGTGCGAAGAGCCGCCTTGACGCCCCGTGTGTCACCTCGTCCTTGGTCCTCAGAGAGATGATGCAGGATACGAGGATGTGAAACGGAGAACGTGTCAGCTGTTCGATGGTCGTCAACGTCGTCGGGCGGCAGGTGTCCCTGAAGGCCTCCAGTCTTGAAACCAGCTCCCGGATCGTTGTCTCGTTCCATCGTGCCATTGGCCCCTCCCCCGGGGACGAGCGATTCTATACCAACCCATTCGTGGCAGATGGGTCGGGGCGTCTCTTGGCGAACAAAACCACGCCGGCGCCTTCTCTCTCCCACGGTGGTGGCGGGCGTCTTGCCAGGGTGGGGAAAAAGCCGATGACGTTCGCCCGGGTGCCACGTCTCGCCGGTGAGCCGGGAGAGCGGCGCCC
>JAADFN010000004.1 GCA_013152895.1 Acidobacteriota bacterium
GTGCTTCGGCTTCGCCTCAGCGTCGCCTCGCTGGGGGACTGCGCGCCGTGCCTCGGCCTTTGGCCTCGGCGTCGGCTTGCAGCGGTGTTGGGTTGCTCTGCATATCTTCATCTCTGGTAGGGGCGGGCGAGACACCCGCAGCTCCCAGAGATGGGCGGTGGCATCCGATGCCCTGCGGCCGCTGATGGGCCGGAGGCGTGTCCCTTCACTCCGATGACCCGGAGGCCTGTCCTCCCCCTGTCATCCTGAGCACGATCATGCCCCAGCAGTCGCACCACGTCTGCAGACCAACAAGGTGGCATTCTCACCAAGACGTGCGATGACGGTGACATGCGCGAGATTTCCCGTTGGCCGGATATTCATGCTCGTCGAAAGTCGCATGCCGGCGCGCGGCCGGGGTTGTCATGGGGGGCGTGCTACACCCGTGGACCCAGGGAGATGACCACGGCTGCGACGGCGAGCCAGAGAATGACGCAGGCGGCGAGCGGCCGGTCGGTCAGGAGCGTCCTCGTCGGATCGCCGCCCAGCTCCTGCCGGTGCAGCAGGTAGAGGTACCGGAACAGCCCGTAGATAACGATCGGCACGGTCGCCATCAGACCCCCCGAGCCAACCTTGGCGACCGTCTCCGGCGCAACGGTGTACACGGCGTACGCCACCACCGTCGCGCCGAGGATCACCGCGATCGACTGATCGACGAGCGGCAGCGAGTAGTGTCCCAGCACGGCCCGGTGCTCCCCGGCCTCTTCGCCGAGCAGCACCAGCTCAGCACGGCGCTTGCCAAGCGCGAGGTAGAGCGCCAGGAGGTACGCGCACAGCAGGAGCCAGTTGGAAACCGGCACGGCGATCGCCACCGCACCGCCGGCCACCCGCAACACGAACCCCGCTGCCACGACGAGCACGTCGACGAAGACCGCCCGCTTCAGGCCGGCCGAGTACAGCAGGACCAGGACGATGTACGCCGCGAGCACGGCGAGGAAGGCCCGGCCGACCGCGAGGCCGATCGCGATGGCAGCGCCGCCGAGCGCCATGGCCCAGATCGCCGCCCACGACGGTGGAACCAGCCCGGAGGCGATCGGTCGCTGCCGCTTGACCGGGTGCGCCCGGTCCCGCGGCGCATCCAGGAGATCGTTGACGAGATACATCGCCGAGGACGCCGCACAGAATGCCGCCACCGCCAGCACGGCCAGCTCGAACGCCTCCGGATCGTCCAGATGCCCGGAAAACACGAGCGGCACGAGAACGAACCCGTTCTTGACCCACTGCTCCGGGCGAAGACTCCTGACGAGACCCGCAAACCGCTGGTGCATACATACATTGTAGCCGGTTCCCTTGACTTGATTTTCACCCAAGATGAGCCATCCATGCAGGATGGGATGTGCCAAGGTCTTGATGCTCTGCGGCGTGCGACGAGCGGAGGCATACCCGGAGGTATGTCGAGCATCGTCGCATGCCTCGGTTATTTGGAGCAGTCCAAGGGTACGTCACAAGGCTCCATCCGAATGTAGCGCTGTGGAAGCCCAAGTGGGCGGAATGAAGCTCAACCCGGCATTTTGTCAATCAAGGGCGAGCTGGATACGCATGGCGCGCTCGACGCCTTCCATGTCGGCCGGGCTCAGTGTGGCCAGGCGCCGAAGCAGCCGGGTCTTGGCCGCTGTAGCAATCTGGTCCGCCATAGCCTTGCTCCGCTTGCCTGCAATGGAGACCAGGGCCTCGCATGGATAGAGGCGATCCACGTTGCTCGTGAGGGGAACAACCTGGACGCGGTTCATGACACTGTTCGAAATGTCGTTGCTGACGATGATGGCGGGACGTGTCTTGCGGACCTCTCCCCCAAGCGAAACATCAAAGCGGACGAGCCAAACCTCACCGCGCCGCACGGTTTCCCTCGCCGATGAGCCCCTCACACCATCCCTCCGCGTCCGCTTCGCGAGCCTCATCCTCGGCCATGGCCTGATAGGCTGCGGCCATCTCCGTGTAGTCCACATAGGGACGGGCGAGATCCTCGAGAAACCGGCTGATCTTTCCCCGGCCGATGACCCGGTGCAATCCTTCGTAAACGTCATCTTCAACGGTAATGGTGAGCTTGCGCCGCATACGTGACCTCCAATACGTATTGTACACGTACGTGGTCACTTTGGTGCGTCATTGGTGGATGGTTGCATGGATTGCTCCTTTCTGATTCCGGAGGAATGAATCGCCGTCGGGGGTGCGATGGCTGTGGGTGGCCACGTGAAACGGGAAGCGGGGCCGCTTTGCGGCTGCGAGCGTTGTGTACGGTTGTCCAGGACGAGGAGGCTGATCCGTGCGAGCTGGCGCAGGAGCTTGGTGAGGGTTGGTTCTCCGGGCCTCAGGCGGCGGCGCGGGCGGCGATGGCGGCGGTGCGGAGGGTGATGAGGTCGATTTCGGGAGGGGCGCCCACGCGGATCGGGAGCGCTCCGACGCCGATGCCCCGCGAGACGTAGAGGAACGCGTCGTCCCGCCGGTACGGTCCGGCGATGTAGCGGGTCTGCAATCTCGCCATGTTGACGTGCCGGGAAGGCAGCGCGATCTGGCCGCCGTGGGTGTGGCCCGCAAGGGTCAGGTGTGCGCCCGCGGCCAGCGCATCGTGCCAGGCCCGCGGCTGGTGGAGGAGACAGATCCTGAAGCTCGACGCATAGCTTCTCAAGAGCTCGAAGTCCGGCCGCCGGCCGCCGGAGGCGTTGAGGTCTTCAAGACCGACGAGCGCCAATCCCTGGCCGGAGCGCCTGAAGACCCGGGCCTCGTTGACGAGCGGCCGGATGCCTGCGGCCCGCAACGCCCACACGGAGCGGCCGGGATCGATGAAGTAGTCGTGATTGCCGAGGATCCCGTACACGCCGAGCGGTGCCGCTATTCCTGAAAAACCCTTGATAAAGGCTGGGGCATCCGAGGGGCGGCGGTCCATCTGGTCGCCGGTGAACACGATCATGTCGGCGGGGATGCGATCGATCATTTCCCGGATCCGCCGCATGCGTTCGGGAGACATGTACGGGCCGGCGTGAACGTCGGAGACCTGCAGGATCCGCACGCCATCCCAAGCCGGTGGAAGCGCTGGCAGCTTCAGCGTGGTCCTGCGAAGAGCCGGAAGCCCCTGCGCCTCGGCGAAGCCACCCCCGGTCAGGCCAAGGACGGTCACGGCCCCGGCCGAACCGAGCCTGAAGAAACGACGGCGTGAAATGGTGGAAGTTCGAGAGCTCATCGAAAAAACCGCCCCGCACCGGGGCGCCGGCGGGCAGTATACCAGAACTGGCGCCAATGTCACCCCGGGGATACAATCAACCGCCAAGGGAGGTGCGTGATGAACCTCGATGTTCTGCTTTCCGGTCAAGATCGTGAATACCGTGACGAAATCAGGGAGCTTGTCGCCTGGGTTCCCCGGGACCTTCTGGTCGCCATGGATGCCGACGAGGTGAAGTTCCCGAAGGAATTCCTGGAGGAGGCGGGCCGCCGCAATCTGCTCGGACCTCGCTTCGACGAGACGTGGGGCGGCCGCGGCCTGCCCTGGACCTCCGAGATGGCGGCGCTGGAAGAGCTCGGCGTGCTGGGGACGTCCCTGGCCTGCCTCTGGTCGCTGGTTTCCATCGTGGGCGAGGCGATCCACACGTTCGGCACCGAGGAGCAGAAGGAGCGGTTCCTCGAACCGGTGCTCCGCGGCGAGCTGACCGTCGCCGAAGGGCTGACCGAGCCACGGGGCGGGTCCGATTTCTTCGCCGCGACCACCGTCGCGCGCCGCGAGGGAGACACGTTCTTCCTGACCGGCCAGAAGCGATTCGTGGTCGGCGCCGAGGGGGCCGATGTCATCCTGGTCTATGCCCGGCTGACCGATGAGCCCGATCCGAAGAAGGGGATGACGGCCTTCCTGGTCGAGCGCGGCGAGGGCGTCGAGGTGCACCACGTCTACGGCCTGATGGGTACCCGGGGCGGGGGTACGGGACGCCTCGTCTTCAAGGATGCGCCCGTACCGCTCGCCAACGTGCTGGGGGGCGAGGCCGGGATCGGGAACGGCACCGCCGTCTTCCACCGGATGATGATCCCGGAGCGCCTGACCTCGGCCGGGGGCGCCATCGGGATGGGCCGTTCCTGCCTCGAAATCGCGGCTCGCTACGCCGACCGGCGCCACGCCTTCGGCCGCAAGATCCGCCGGTTCGAGGGGGTCAGCTTCAAGATCGCCGAGAGCCTGACGCTCCTCGATGCAGCCCGCGCCCTCAACCAGGCGGTGTCACGCGCGGTCGACGCCGGCGAAGATCCGGGCCGGGTCCGCCGTCTGGTGTCCGAGGCCAAGAAGCTCTCCACCGAGAGCGCCTGGACCGTGGTCAACCACGCCATGCAGATCCTGGGGGGCATCGGCTACACCAACATCTACCCGGTGGAACGGATGCTTCGCGACGTCCGGCTGATCACGATCTGGACCGGCACCAACGAGATCATGGACCTGGTGATTCAGCACGAGTTCTACAAGGAGTTCCTGGCAGCCCAGCTTCCCGGCCGCGATACCGAGGGCGATGCCGCCGGGGCCGGGTTCGAAGAGGAGAAGGTGTACAACGAGCCTGACGACGCGTGACAAACGCGGGCCGCGACGGCCGGCAGCCGCCAGCCCTTTTTCTGGACCGGCAGGAGGATGACGGATGCGGATTCTCGTGGTCGAAGATGACCCGAAGATCGCGGATTTTCTGAGGAGGGGCCTCGCCGAGCATGGCTACGCCGTCGACCTCGCAGACTCCGCCGAAGTTGCCATCGACCTCGTCAGCGAAGACATTCATGACGTGCTCATCGTCGATATCATGCTGCCAGGCATGGATGGTCTCGACTTTATCGAGCTCAGCCGCGAGCGTGGGGTGCGGACTCCGGTTCTCATCCTTTCCGCACGGCGGTCGGTCGACGATCGGGTCGTTGGCCTCAGGCGGGGGGGTGACGATTACCTGACGAAGCCGTTCGCGTTGGCCGAGCTGCTGGCACGTGTCGAGGCGCTGTTGCGGCGGTCTGGTCCATCGCCCGGGGAAGCCTCCGTGCTCATCGTCGACGATCTGAGGGTGGACCTCTACCGTCACGAAGTGCGGAGGGGGGAAAGAACGGTTGATCTTTCTCCGCGGGAGTTTGCCATTCTCGAGTACCTGTGCCGGAATCGGGGACGGGTGGTGACGCGAACGATGATCCTCGATCACGTCTGGAACATGCGTTTCGATCCCAAGACCAACGTTGTCGATGTGTACATCCACCGTCTCCGGGACAAGATCGACCGGCCCGGCTCACGGCAGCTCATCAACACCATCCGTGGAATCGGCTATGTTCTCAAGGCGTAAGCACACCGCCGCGTGGCGGCTCTCGGCGCTGAGCGGCCTCGCGTTCGCGGCGGGGACGGCCCTTGCCTTTCTCGTGGCCTACTCGGCCCTCGCCAAGACCGTGATTCACCGGGGCGACGCGTGGCTGCAGGCGGAAGCCAACGCCATGGCCGCGATTGCCCGGAGCCAGCCCCTCGAGGCCGTCAAGACCCAGCTCGACGAGGAGGCCCAGGAGCTTTCCCACCACCAGGCGCCGGAACCGGAACAAACCGGCGAACCGGAGCAGGATCTCTACTTTTTTGCAATACTGGATGCGGCGGGCCATTCCCAGATCTCCGCCTCGGTGGGGACTCCCGGCGCGCTGGGCCAGCTCCTGGACCTCGTTCGCGCCCGCTCCCGCGTTCCGGATGCGATCCGCCTCCCGGGATGGGAATACCCGGTACGTCTCGTGTCCCGGGCGGTTGGGGACGGCCGCACCTTGCTTGCCGGCTGGGTGCCTCACGATGACATGGAGCTCTTGGAGAGCACCCGCCAGCTTTTCATCATCATGTGGATCCTGATGGTCGTGCTGGGTTTCGCGCTGTCATTCTACGGGCTGAGGCGCGTCCTGACCCGCGTCGATCGCATCGCCGAGACCGCGGCCGCGATCTCGGCTCACAACCTCAACCAGCGCATCGACGACCCGGGGCGCAACGACGAGATCGCCCACCTTACGCTCACGTTCAACGGCATGCTCGGCCGCCTCCAGGCGGCCGTTGGGAGTCTCCGGGCCGTTGCGGACTCCACGGCTCACGATCTCCGGAGTCCCCTGACATCGCTGCGCGGGACCCTCGAAAGCGCCCTCAGCTCGGACGATGTGGCCGCGAAGGACGAGAAGCTCGCTGCCGGCATCGAGGATGTCGACAGGATGGCCGCGCTTGTCGATGCAGCCCTGGACCTCGCAGAAGCCGACGCGGGAGCGCTCAGCGTGACCCGGAAGGACGTCGATCTCACCACCCTGGCGGCCGACATGGTGGACCTGTTCCTGCCGGCCGCCGAGGAGAAGGGGATTCGCCTGATCTTTCGTCCGGGAGCGGCGCTGAGCATCAACGCCGATCCCGATCTCCTCCGGCGCGCCCTTGGAAACCTCCTCGACAACGCCCTCATGCATCTCCCCGCGGGGACCCAGGTCGCCGTCTCTGTCCGGCGCGGCGATGGAGAAGCCGTGCTCGCGGTCGTCGATGACGGGCCCGGTTTCCCCGCCGCGCTCCGCGACAGGGCTTTCCAGCGGAACGTGCGCAGGCCGGGGTCTCCCGGGCGGGGTCTCGGCCTTGCGATCGTGCGTTCCATCGCCGAGGCCCACGGGGGCGGCGTCAGCCTCGATCAGCCGCCGGGCGGTGGCAGCCGGGTGACGATCCACCTTCCCTTCCAGGACACATGACGAAACTGTAATCTCGTCGAAAACCTGCGTTCATCCTGACCGGTCACGGTTGGGAGCATGAGCACGTTGCCAATCCGGCCGGCACACGCCGTCCCTGCCCGCTGCCAGGATCCAGGACCCTTCTCAATCGTTCACGTGACGACCGAGCGAGGCTGGGGCGGCGGGGAGCGCCAACTGCTTCTCTTGATGCGAGAGCTGGGCAAACATGGCATCGAGCAAACGTTGGCCGCGCCCGCGGGCTCCCCGGTTTTCACACGCGGCGCGCAGGCCGGGCATCAGACCGTCGCGCTTCATAGCAAGGCGCCGATGCACCCGGCGAACCTGGCGCGCCTCATCCGCATCGGCCAGTGGCCAGCCCGAACGATTGTTCACGCCCACAGCTCCCCCGCCCTCAGCCTGGTTTCTTTCGCCCGGCGTTTTCGGCGATTTGCAGCGGTCGTCTTCACGCGGCGAACCGCGTACCCGGTCCGGCGCTCGCGGAAGTACCGCGTCGCGGCAGATCTTTACGTGGCCGTGTCGTCCGCCGTGGAGGGTCGTCTGATCGCGGCTGGAACCCCGAACGAGAGGCTCCTGTGCATTCCCGACGCGGTGGACATCGAGAACCTCGGCAATGACGGATCGCCAGACCTCCAGGCATCACTGAGCGGATCGCGGCCGCTCGTCCTCAGCGTTGGGCGGCTTTCGCGTGAGAAGGGCCATGGGGTCCTCATCCGGGCATGGCCGCTCGTCCTGGAACAGGTTCCCCGCGCACGGCTGGTGATTGCCGGGAGCGGGCCCGAGTGGAGCGCTCTGAACGACCTCATTGGGGGTCTCGGGCTTGCACCCTCGGTCAAGCTTCTCGGCCTCGTCGAACCGGTGGGGCGGCTCCTCCAGGGCGCCGACGTCTTCGTCATGCCCTCCCTTGACGAAGGCCTGGGATCCGCGGCCCTGGAAGCGATGTGGATGGGGCTTCCCGTTGTCGCAAGCAGGACCGGTGGGCTCGCCGAGACAGTCATCGAGGGCCGAACCGGAGCGCTGGTTCCGCCAAACGATGTCGCGGCGCTCGGGGCTACCATCGTCAACCTCCTCGCGAACCCCGCGGTGCTCGCGGAGATGGGAGACGCGGCGCGGATTCACGCGCGGAGCCAGTTCGCAGCCTCGACCATGGCGGCCAGCCATCTGCGAGCCTACCGGCAGGCGCTTTCATTCGCCGCCAGGAGACGGTGGGCTTTGCAATGACACGCACCTATCGTGTCACGTGTGCAGCGATGCTTGGCCTTGCGATGGTGATCTCCCCGCTGGCCAGTGCGGGATCGCCAGCCTCCAGGGCCATTGCCGGGCATCGATCCCTGATGTCCCGGGGCGGTTCCGCCGGCCATGAGTCTTTTGCCAGCCGCCTGCGCGCCGATCTCGCGGATCTTCTGAGGCGCCCCGCACACATGTCGACCCGGGACTGGGAACACCTGGGCCTCGGGCTTGTGGCCGTTGGTGCCGCATCCAGCCTCGATACCCAGATCCGCAGCCGCGTCCAGCGCCACCGGACCTCACGCTCGGAGGGTTTCGCCAACGACATCCGGCCGGCAGGCGAGTGGGGCGCGCTCGCGGCTCTCGGCGTCACCTGGATCGTCGGCCGCGTCGGGAACCATCCCAACCTTCGGGCCACCGCCGAGGATGGGTTCGAGGCCAGCATCATCGCGGCAGGGCTGATCACGCCGGCTCTCAAGGTCGTGGTTGGGCGTTTCAGGCCGCCGGAAGGTGTTGGCGCCGGCCACTTCAGCCCCGTGTCCGGGCACCATTCCTTCCCGTCCGGTGAAGCCACCGAGGCGTTTGCCGTCGCCTCCGTCGTTGCGGCCCACACGAACAGCAGGTGGTTGCAAGGTGCTGCGTGGGGGCTCGCTGGGCTGGTGGGCTGGGAGCGTATCGAGCTCGACCGCCACTGGGCCTCGGACGTCGTCGCGGGCGCGTTGATCGGCGCCGAGGTCGGACGGTGGGTCGTCGCCCGGCATCGCCGGGCAGCGTCGTCAGAGGTCAGCGTCGTGATTCTCCCCGTCGTCGCTCCGGGCACCCTCGCCGTGTCTGGTGCGGTGATGTGGTAAGCGCGGCGAGGTGAACGATGTGCGGTATCGCGGGGTGGGTCGACAGCGGCGGTGGAGCCCGGAAACAGCCCGTGGTCAGGATGTGCGAGTCTTTGGCACATCGTGGACCCGACGGGGAAGGGGTGTGGACCGACCCGCGGGGCCTCGCATGCCTTGGCCACAGGCGCTTGGCCATCATCGATCTTTCGGACGCCGCCCGCCAGCCGATGTCCAACGAAGACCTGGACCTTTGGCTTGTCTTCAACGGTGAGATCTATAACTTCAGGAAGCTCAGAGAGGACCTTGCAACGGCCGGCCACCGGTTCCACAGCCGCACGGACTCCGAGGTCATTCTTCACGGGTACGAGGAGTGGGGGCTCGACGGGCTGCTCCCCCGCCTCAACGGCATGTTTGCCTTCGCCCTGTGGAGCTCTCGCAGCCGCCAGCTTCACCTCGTCCGGGACCGTTTGGGGATCAAACCGCTCTACGTCGCCGAGCTTGCCCACGGGAGCCTGATCTTCGCCTCCGAGGCGAAGGCGATCCTCGCCCACGGCGGAATCCCGGCATCCCTCGACAGCGACGGGCTCCAGAGCTACCTGGCGTACGGGTATGTTCCGCACGAGCAGTCGATCTTCCATGGTCTGAAAAAGCTGCGTCCCGGGCATTTCCTCTCCTGGCGTGATGGCCGTACAGAGGTGCGCCGGTGGTGGGAGCTTGAGTATGAGCCGAAGGACACCCTGGAAAGTCGCGCAGATCTCGTGGAGTCGGTGCGTGAGCGAATTGCGGACGCGGTTCGGGCGCGGATGGTGGCGGACGTTCCCGTCGGTTCCTTTCTCTCGGGCGGGCTCGATTCCTCCACGGTGACGGCCAACGCCGTTCACCATGCCGCCAAGGGATTCGATACCTTCTGCGTGGGCTTCGACAGCGGGTCGCAGGCCGACCTCGAGTACTCCAGGCTCGTTTCGGGTCGTCTCGGCACACGGCACCACGTGACAACGGTGACCGCTGCCACCGTCCGTTCCCTCCTGCCAGCCTTGGCAAGCGTCCTCGATGAGCCGCTGTACGATCCGTCGGCCCTTGCGACCTGGTTGCTGGCGGGGTTCGCCCGGCAGCACGTCACCGCCGCCCTTTCGGGCACCGGGGGAGACGAGGTGTTCGCGGGCTACGGCTGGTTCGCCTCCCAGGTGCGGTACGCCAGGAGGGGTCGCCGGTTTGGGCCGGCATGGGGGCCCATTGCGGCGGCTTCCAGGCTCTTGATTGCGGGGCTGCGACGAGCTCCACTCGGAATGCGGGCGCCGGGGGCGCTCAAGGTCGTGGGCCGCTCCCAGCCCGAGCGGTCGTTCCCGGTCCGCGGCTTCTTCGATAGCTGGGAGCAGCGGCGGCTTCTCAGGGGTGCCTTCGGCCAGGTGCCCAACGGGAGTCACCTCTGGCTTCACGAGAGAACGTGGCGCCCCGACTGGCCCCTCGTTCCCGCAATTCTCAACCACGATCTCAACGCGTTCCTGCCGGACAACTGCCTCGTGTTGCTCGACAGGACGACGATGGCTCACAGCCTGGAAGCCCGGGTTCCTCTGCTCGATCATCGGTGGAGGAGATCTTCCGTTTGCCCTGGGAGAAGCTCTCATCGGGAAATGGCGAGAAAACCTTGCTCAAGGAGGCCGCTGATGGCCTGGTTCCCGGCGAGGTGCTCGAACGGCCGAAGGAAGGTTTCTCCCCGCCGTTCAAGGCGTGGCTTCGGGAAGGCGAGCTGGACGGGCTGTACCGGGAACTCCTCGGAGGCGCCCTGGTGGACGATGGGATCATCGCACCATCCTTCGTGGGACAGCTGATCCAGCGCCGGGGCCTGCGCAGGTGGAACAAGCTCTGGCTACTGCTCAACCTCGAGTGGTGGTACCGGCGATGGATCCGCGGGGCGCCTGCCAGCGCGGAAACGTACGTATAATCCTCCACGAGTGAATGAATGAAGCATTTTTTCAGGGTTCTGTCGATCGCTCGCCGCCACCTGCTATGGATCATCGTTGTCGTGTGCAGCATGCTCGCGGTGGCCGTCGCCACCGTGTTTGCGCTCAACATGATCCGCCCCCTGTACAACCAGGTGCTCGCTCCCGGCGCCGCTGCCGGCCTCGCGCGGCGGGCTGCGCGACCCGAATCCTTTCTCATTCACTGGCTGGACGGGGGCGTGAGCTGGCTTCGAATGCAGCTGCAACCCGCCGTTGGAAAGGGTGCCGCCGGGATCCTCGTGCTGATCTTCGGGGCCATCGTCGTCAAGAACCTTGCCACGTTTCTCGCCCGGTATTCGGTCGCCCAGCTCGGTCTCGCCACCATACGAGACCTTCGCAACACCCTCTTCGAAGCGATCGTTCGCCAGGGGCCGCGCTTCTTTTACAGGGTTCCCTCGGGCGTCTTGATCTCACGGGTCGTCTATGACCCGCGTTTCATCCAGGAGGCGCTGGCGGAGAGACTCGGAGACCTCCTGCAGAGCGGCGTCACCCTGGCCGGCCTCCTGGTGTACCTCTTTTCGCTCGATCTGAAGCTGTCCCTCGTCACCCTCGTTGTGGCGCCGGTGCTGATCACGCCGATCGTTTACTTTGCAAGGCGGCTGCGCCGGCGGTCGCGCCAGTCCCAGGAGAGAATGGGCGATCTCACGACGGTGCTCGACGAGATCATCCGGGGCATGAAGGTCATCCAGGCGTTCGGCATGGAGCAGTTCGAGGCCAGCAAGTTCCGGCGCGCGACGCAACGTCACTTCTGGGCGAGCCTTCGCGCCCGCGCGATCCAGCTTGCGAACGCCCCGGTGATGGAGTCGGTGGGCACTCTTGGCGCCCTCGCGCTGATCGCCTACGCCTCGGCGAAAATCGGGAACGGCGCCATGACTCTGGGCGACTTCTCGGCTTTCCTTCTCGGCCTGTGGGCCGCCTACGCGCCCGTCAAGAACCTCAACCAGTTCAATCTCGCGTTGCAACAGGCCGTCGTGGCCTCGAAACGGGTGTTCGAGCTCATCGACGAGCCCGTGGAGATCCAGGACCTTCCCGGCGCGCGGCCACTGGGCCAGCTCAAGGATGGCATCAGCCTGGAGGGAGTTTGGTTCGCCTATGACGATGAACGATGGGTCCTGCGCGACGTGAATCTGAACGTGCCGCTTGGGAAGACGGTCGCGCTGGTCGGTGCTTCGGGAGCGGGCAAGAGCACGATCGCGCAGCTCATTCCCAGGTTCTGGGATCCGCAGCGGGGGACGGTCATGGTTGGCGGACACGACGTACGGTCGCTCCAGCTTGCAAGCTTCCGGGCTCGCATCGGCGTGGTGGCGCAGGAGACGGTCCTCTTCAACGATACGGTACGTGCCAATATCGCCTTTGGAAGGAACGATATCTCTCAAGGGCGCATCGAGGCCGCGGCGAAAGCCGCCTTCGCCGATGCGTTCATCCGTGCCCTGCCGCGCGGGTACGACACGATCATCGGCGAGGCCGGCATGACGCTTTCCGGGGGCCAGCGCCAGCGGCTCGCCATCGCCAGGGCGCTGGTGAAAGATCCCCCGATCCTGATCCTGGACGAGGCAACGTCTTTCCTCGATCCGGAAGCCGAGCGTCTCGTGCAGCAGGCCCTGGACAACCTGATGCACGGCAGGACGACGCTGATGATCGCCCACCGGCTGTCCACGGTTCGCAACGCCGATACGATCGTGGTCCTCGAGAAGGGCCGCATCGTCCAGCAGGGCTCGTGGGAAGAGCTCGTCAAATCCGAAGGCCCGTTCGCGCGCCTCATCGCCATGCAACGGCTGACGGGCAGGGATCGGCCCGGCGCCGGCGGAAGCTGAGGCTCGCCGCCGTATCGCCAGCGGCGCCAACGTCGTTGCTCCGGGTCGGACGTCTCCACGTCACGTCCGGCGTATCCCTCCCGTTCGCGCTTTTCGAAAACGAGATGAACGCATTGTAATGATCTCGACAGCCAACGTTCATCGCGATCGTGAAGACTCCCGATGAAAGAGAAAGGAGGGACGTTGCGCGGTGCGCCAGCGTCGTCGATTGACCGTGCCTCGAGGCAACCATAGACTCCCAGAGGGGTACCAATGAGGCTCACTCGTTTCATCAAAGCCGGAGCGGTCCTGGGTGGCCTTCTCGGCGTGGCTGGGTGCGCCACGTACCGGCCTGCGCCTTTGCCGGCGGCGTCGAAGGTGGCGCAGCGCGGGATGCCGAACATGACGCGGATCACGGTTCGGGCGAAGCTGCTGCATCATCCCCTGCTGGCGCCGGTGGCGATCAACCTCGCGGACGGCATTTCGCCGGACGAAGCGGGGGTGATCGCGGCTGTCAACAACGCCGGCCTCAGGGCCGTCCGGGACGCCCGCGGCGAGGCCACGGCCCAGCTGATCGCGGCCGGCCTGCTGCCCAACCCCGTGCTGACGGGCGAGCTCGACCGGGCCAAGGGAACGACGACGGAGCGAACGGTCAACCAGTACAGCTTCTCCCTGGAACAGAGCTTGGGCGGCCTGATCACGCGTGGTGCAAAGAAGGCCGCTGCGAGAGCCACCCTCGCAAGCGTCGACCTGGGAATCGCATGGCAGGAGTGGCAGGTCGCCCAGGCTGCCCGGCTCGCAGCGGTGCGGGTCGTCATGCTCGGCCGGCGTCTCGCGATCCTCAGGAGCGAGGCGGACTTTGAGCAGGAAACGGTGGCCACGTTGCAGCGGGCCATCCAGTCCGGGGATGCCACGGTCGGGGACCTGGGCGTCCACCGCTCCGCCCTGGAGGGCGTGAGACAGCGTGCCGGCGACACGGCGCGCGCACTGGCGAAGAGCCGTGCGCGGCTCAACCTCCTCCTGGGCTTTCCGCCGGATGCACGGATCCCGGCCGTGCTCCCGCCGGACGCCGGCCTGCGCTTTGGTGCGCTGCTTCCGGTCGATGCGCTCGTCGGTCGCGCCGTGACGGCGCGCCTCGACCTCGAGGCGCTCCGGCTCGGGTACACCGCCGAGGAGGCGCGGGTGCGGCAGGCCGTGCTCGCGCAGTTTCCGTCGATCTCCATTGGCATCGTCAGGCAGCGTAACGAGACGGCCGTCCAGTTTCTCGGTGGCTTCGTCTCGCTCGGGCTGCCCATTTTCGATCGCAACCAGGGCCGGATCGCGCTGGAGCGGGCGACGCGAACCCGCCTCCGGCACGAGTACGAGGCCCGCATCGCACGGGTTCGTTCAAACGTGGCCGGGCTGGTCTCGACCGATCGGCTCCTGGCCCGCCAGATCGCGGAGGCGCGGAGCGGTGTTGCGAGCCTTGAAAAGGTGGAAAAGGCCGAGCATGCCGGGGTTCTCTCGGGTGATGTCAGCCGCCTGGCCTGGCAGGATGTCCGGTCGTCCCTGCTCGATACGAGGCTCAAGCTCGCGGCCCTGGTCCAGGCCCGGCTCGAAACACGCATCGCGCTCGCAACGGCAACCGGGAGCGAAAAGACGGTTGCCTCTGGCAGCGTCGCTCCAGCCGGGAGCCCTGAAGCGGGGCGTTTTGAGAGCCCCGGCCCGCATGCATCCCCGTCCGTCGCCTGCACGGCGGGCTGCACCGCCCTCGTTGCCGGTCGCAACGGCGTTCGATGAATGATGCAGGCTCGCCGGTAAACGGAGCATGCCCAGATGATACGTATGAATCGCGTCCCGCCGACGTTGGCATTCTCTCTCGCCCTGGCGCTCTTGGGCTGTGGAGGGAGAACACACGGGGCGCCCGTTTCAACGCCCGCTCCGGGCCGGGAGCCAACGGCAACGGTCGGGGTCGTTCGTATCCAACGTGGCACGGTTGAGGAAGCCGTCAGGACGTTCGGCACGGTTGCGTTCGATCCACACCAGGTTCGTACGGTGTCGTTCATCACGGCCGGCCAGGTCGCGCAGGTGCTGGTGACGACCGGGCAGTCGATCGGCCGGGGCGAGGCGCTGCTCAAGCTGGGCCCGCTTCCCTCGTCCAGCCTGGAGGCCGAGCAGGCGCGGATCAACCTCGACTACGCCCAACGCAACCTCGAGCGCCTCAGGCGGCTGAGAGAATCCCACCTTGCGACCAATGAGGCTGTCCAACAGGCCGAGAAGGATGTTGCAAGCGCTCGCGCGGCCCTCGAAGGGATCGGAATCGACGACGCCCACGGGCCACGGACCATTGAAGCCCCCTTTTCGGGCGTCGTCGTCAAAGTTCTCGTGACGTCCGGCTCGATCGTCCATCCCGGAGAGGATGCCGTTCTCGTGGCGCCTGCCGGCGGCCTGGTCGTGCGCTGCGGATTCGAGCCGGAAGATGCAGCCCGGCTCAAGCCGGAGATGGAGGCGTGGATTTCCCCGGTTTTCACGGCCGACGGAACGGTTCCAGTAAAGGGTGTGCTGATGCGCACGCATCGGATGGTCAATCCGCGAACCCAGCTTCTCGAGGCCCTCATCCGGCCCAAACGCATCCCGGCGTGGATGGTGGCCGGGGCGCGGGTCCAGATTCGAGTCGTCGTCCGGGCGGCGCGTGCCGCCGTGCGGGTCCCCCGCAATGCGCTTGTGACCTGGGGCGGCATCACCGGCGTTTTCGAGGTGGTCTCGGGGCACGCCCGGTGGCGGCCCGTACAGACCGGCGTTGCGGGTGAGCACTGGGTCGAGATCAAGGGAGGTCTCAGGGCGGGGGCTCTCGTCGCGACGACCGGACGCACCAGCTTGAATGATGGAATGGCTGTGAATGCCGTGGCGCAGCCGGGGACGTGACCGTGGCTGCCAGGGAATGGATCGAGCATCACCGGCGCAGCATCCTGTTCGTGATGACGCTGCTGGTGGCGGGCGGCGCCGCATCCCTTTTCACGTTGCCGGTCAGCCTCTTCCCGAGGACGACGTTCCCCAGGATCGTGGTCAACGCCGAGGCGGGCGACCGCCCTGCCGATCGCATGGTCGTCGAGGTCACCCGGCCACTGGAGGAAGCCATCCGTACCGTTCCTGGAGTTCTGACCGTCCGGTCGAAGACCTCCCGGGGAAGCTGCGACATCGCGGCCACGTTCAGATGGGGCCTGGACATGGTCTCCGCCACGCTCCAGGTGGAATCGGCGATCGGCCAGGCGCTGCCCTCTCTGCCCGCAGGACTGACCTACGAAGTCCGGCGGATGGATCCCACCGTGTTCCCGGTCATGGGTTTGAGCCTGACATCGGCCAACCACTCACAGGTTGCGCTGCGGGACCTCGCCCTTTTCGACCTGCGTCCCATCGTCTCCACGGTACCGGGAGTGGCCAGGATTCGGGTTCTCGGGGGACGTGCCGAGGAGTATCAGGTGATCCTCGATCCGGCCAAGCTGGAGGCCGTCGGACTGACGCTGGACGATGTCGTCCGCGCGGTTTCGGCGGCCAACGTGGTCCAGGCCGTGGGCCGGCTGGAGGAGAACGAGAAGCTGTACCTGATCCTCTCGGATACCCAGTTTCACGATCCCGCCGACGTGGGCCGCGTGATCCTCCGGCAGGGCCCCACGGGGGTCGTTCTGCTCAACGACGTCGCCACGATCCGGGACGCCGTGCGCCCGGAGTGGACCCGCACCGTGGCGGACGGACGCGACGCAGTGCTGGTGAACATCTACCAGCAGCCGGATGGAAACACCGTGAGGATTTCCAAGGATATCCGGCAACGGCTGGCGTCCTTCCGGTCCCGCCTGCCCAGCGGCGTTCACATGCACGTGTGGTACGACCAGTCCGACCTGATCAATGCGTCCGCCGCGTCGGTCCGGGATGCCATCATCATCGGCGTCATTCTCGCCGTCGTGGTGCTGCTGCTCTTCCTGAGGAACTGGAAGATCACCCTGGTCGTCTCGGTTGCGGTCCCGGCAGTCCTCGCCGCCACGGCCCTGCTGCTGCTCGTCTTTCACATGGGGCTCAACATCATGACCCTCGGCGGCATGGCGGCCGCCGTCGGGCTGATCATCGACGACGGCATCGTCATGGTCGAGCACATCGTGCGGCGGCTGCACGAGCAGCCGGAGCACGATCACGGGATCATCCCCCTCGCCGCCGAGGAGCTCCTCCCGGCGCTGACCGGTTCCTCCCTCGCCACGATCGTGATCTTCGCCCCCCTGGCGTACCTCTCGGGGATCACCGGCGCATTCTTCAAGGCGCTGTCCCTGACCATGGCGTCCTCCCTCGCCGTCTCGTACCTGTTCGCAGCGACGGCCATCCCCGTCCTTGCGGGTGCCTTCCTGGGCGCGCGGGACGCCGCCCGGGAAGATGCCGGCAGGATCTTCAGGAAAGTTCTGGCCGTCTACGAGGGGGCGCTCCGGCGCCTCCTTCGCAAGCCGGTGCTTCTCCTGGCGATTATCCTTCCGTTGCTGGCCCTGGGCTGGCTGGCCTTTCGTAACGTCGGCAGCGGGTTCATGCCGACGATGGACGAGGGCGGCTTTATTCTCGACTACCGCGCGCCCGCCGGAACATCGCTCGCCGAGACCGACCGCCGTCTTCGCATCGTGGAACGGATCCTGGCCGGCATCCCGGAGGTTACGACCTATTCCAGGCGAACAGGATTGCAGCTCGGCGGCGGCGTCACCGAGGCCAACGAGGGCGATTATTTCATTCGCCTGGGGCCGATGCCGAGACGTCCCATCGAGGAGGTCATGGATGAGGTCAGGGAAAGGGTTCATCAACGCGTGCCAGGCCTCCAGATCGAGCTTGCCCAGCTGATGGAGGACCTGATCGGCGACCTGACGGCGGTTCCTCAGCCGATCGAGATCAAGCTCTTCGGGCCAACGGGCGCCGAGCTTCGCCGGGAAGCGGTGAAGGTCGCCAGGGCGGTTTCCACGATTCCCAACGTTGTCGATGTCACGAGCGGCGTCGTGCTGGCGGGGGATGCCGTCGAGATTCACGTCGACAGGCTCAAGGCGCAGATGCTCGGCCTCGATCCGGGGAGCGTGACGCGCCTCGCCACGATCGCTCTCGACGGCGAGGTTGCCACGAAGGTCCAGCGGGGCGAGAAGATGGTCGGCGTCCGGGTGTGGACGAGAAAAGACGCCCGGTCCAGCGTGAGGACGATCCGGCGCTTGCGGATCCGGACGCCCGGCGGCCGTAACGTTCCCCTGGGCAGGATCGCAACTTTCACCGTGGTGACCGGGCAGCCCCAGATCGTCCGCGAGGATCTCAAGACGATGGTTCCGGTCACCGGCAGGATCTCCGGCCGCGACATGGGATCCGTGATCCGCGACGTCAAGAAGATGGTGAGCGACGTGCACCTTCCGAAGGAGATCTACGTCCGGTACGGGGGGCTCTACCAGCAGCAGAGGAAGTCGTTCCGGGGCCTGATCGGCGTCATGGCGGCTGCGGTCGCGCTCGTCTTCACGCTCCTGCTCTTCATGTACGAAGGCTTCGCCGCGCCGGTCGCGATTCTCCTGACCGACCTGCTGGCGGCCACCGGCGTGTTCTCGGGACTCTGGTGGACCGGATCCGAGCTCAACATCTCGTCGATGATGGGGCTGACCATGATCATCGGCATCTCTTCGGAGGCCGCCATCTTCTTCATGACCCAGTGGAAAGATTCTTCCGCGACCCTCGGTTTTGATGAAGCGCTCGTGGCCGCCGGCAGGCTTCGCTTCCGGCCCATCCTGATGACGGCCCTGGCCGCCGCACTCGCCCTCCTGCCGCTGGCGCTCGCCATCGGCGAGGGGGCCGCGATGCTCCAGCCGCTGGCCATCGGTATCATTGCCGGTCTCGTGCTGACCGTGCCGCTCGTGCTCCTTGTATTGCCAACATTATTCGCTATCCTCTCACGAGGAAGGAGGCTCCCGTGATGCGTGCTCGTCCGCTTGCCCTCGTAGTTCTTGGGATGATGCTCGCGGGCTGCGGAGGACGCACGACGGCGCCTCCAAGGCCGGCGCCCGCCGTCACGACGGCCCCCGCAGCGACCCGCAGGGTCGAGGTGACGCTGCCGTTCCTCGGCCACGCCGAGGCCGCGCGAACGGTCCGCCTGGTGGCTCGCGCCGAGGCGCGGATCGTGCACATCGCGGTGCGGGACGGTGCAGACGTGCGCGCCGGTCAGCGCATTTTCGAGCTCGGCGGACCGAGGGCGAAGGCCGCGGGCGGCGCTCTCCAGGCCGGCGTGACCAACGCGCAGCAGGCCGTCACTGCGGCTGAGGACCGGCTGGCC
>JAADFN010000005.1 GCA_013152895.1 Acidobacteriota bacterium
CCATCGCCGGGGTATGTGGCAACGCCGATGCTGAGCGTCAGTGAGAGCGGATGGGGGAGCTTCTCGCCGGCGAACGGCGTTGTCGCCAGGAAGATGCGAAGCCGTTCGAGCACGTCGAGCGCGTGCTCCGCCGACAGCCCCGGGAGCACGATCGAGAACTCTTCACCGCCGTATCGCGCGACGAAGTCCTTGGTTCGGACGTTCTTCTGAAGAACCTGCGCGATCTCGGCCAAGACGACGTCGCCAACCTGGTGGCCATGACGGTCGTTGACGTGCTTGAAGTCATCGATGTCAAGCATGGCAAACGAAAGATAGGTTTCTGTTTTCTTCGCCTGCGTGAAAGCTCGCTGGAAGAACTGATCGAGCGAGCGGCGGTTGCCAATACCGGTGAGGGCATCCTGAAGCGTCCGGCGGCTGACCTTTTCAAGGTGAAGCCCCGATGCCACGACCGGCCCAACCTGCTCCACGAGGATTTCGAGGGCGCGAAGGTCCTTGAGGTCCGGGATGGGGGCGAGCGAGCTGGGAAGAACGAGAATGTACCCAACGGCGCGAGAGCCGTGGGTGACGGGTGTGGCAAGCATGTGCGTCACGTTTGGAGGATGGGGGAGTGCGAGCGGCCATCGTGGAAGCGGGACGACATGGAAACGGGAGATCGTCGAGCCGAGCGAGAGAGCCGTTTCCAGTTCTTTCGACGAGATCTCGAGGCGGCCGCCATCACGCGTGTTCCAGGTGTCGTCCTCGCCGGACCAGGCCACGAGCTTGAGGTCTGATTGGTCATGGGGTGCGAGAAGGAACCCGGTCCAACTGAATCCAAAGCTCACGCATACCGTTCTAACGAGGTTATTTGTCAACGTCCGCAAGTCCGTCGATTCGGCAATCAGCTCATTGAGCTTCAGGAGGGAACGGAGCCGCTGGCCTTCCTGCTCGCTCCGGTGCGACAGGAGCGCCAGGTCTCGTTGTTCCTCGATCGTCATGAGAACGTGAAGCATGATTGTGCGGACGCTCCTTGAGAAACTGGCGATCTCATGGTCGGACAGGCAGATAGAATCTCCAACAAACGCGACGAGCGCGAGGGACCGCTCTCCCCGGCGAATTGGAACGATAATCTCGTGCCGCACCCCGGGCGTGACGAAACGGGTTTCGCCCGACGATGTTGCAGGAATATCCGGGATCGAAGCGCAGCGTCCCGACCGGAAAAGGTACTGGAGCCGTTCGCCGATTCTTTGATGGTCGTGTGGCGTCTGAGCCGGAAAGGCCGCAAAGCTCTCGTCTGTAAAGCGAATCGCCGGATTGATGCCAATCACCGTCAGGGAATGTCCAAGGATCGGTTGGACCACCTGGTGGAGATCCCTGGTCATTGAAGTGACCGACGGTGTTGATCGCTCATCCCTGAAGAACGTGGACCACTCGGAGAGATCGGCGAAGTTCTTCAAACGGAGGTTGGCGGATCGAATGGCCAGGATCTCGCGCATGGCCGCCGGGATCGTCGCCGGCGCCGCCAGACCGAGGACTTCCAGCAGTGGAACCGAGAGCTCCATTCCAGTGACGATGAGCGCGGCGAAGGCCAGCAGAAAAACTGAAGCGGCAGTGTCAGCCCATACCGTTTGCATGCTTGTCTTGGTTCGTTGCCGGGTAAACCTGAGTGCCTCAAATGTGAGCAGTGTGCAGGCAAAGATGAGACTGAGGCGGGTCAGCATCTGTGAAAGAACGAGAGGTTGGTGACTCCACAGGGCGAGGGGAACCAGTATGGCGACGAGGGATTCCAGAAAACGTTCCTTTCGCCCAAACGTTTCGATGCTGAGAAGAATCACGGCCAACCCGAGAGGCACGATGAACGGACAGTGAGGCGTCGCTGCGGCTGCGACCGGAACGATTCCCCATGGGAGTCCATGAAGGCGCCAGTATCGCGACGCGAACGAAATGCCGGCACACCCTAGAGCCAGGAGAATAATGAAAGGCAACGTACACATGCTTTGGCTGTCCGCTTCTCGGTTCGAAATTGTTCTCTATTCTCTACGCAACTGTATCTTAAGGATCCTTCACAAGCCTTGTCAATCGGCGGATGCGGCACCATGCGCGGTATTTCTTCGGAAAGAGTGAAATCATCCTTCTGGATGTTCGGTTGCGACAGCACGTCTCCGCAACACGAGCTGAGAGCTGGATCGACCTGCCCTTGGTTTTCCAAGCCGGCAGTGGCAAAAAAGCCGGGCCCCGGGGGGCCCGGCTGAACGTTCTGCCGCGCGATGGCGGCGGGTCAAGAGATTAGAACGGGCACATGGGCAAGTCGAACGCCTTTGTGACGAACACTGCCATCTGGTCCCGGTTAGCAACAGCGCTGGGGCAGAAGCTCGTCGCACTGCACCCTGCCGTGATGCCGCGGGCGTACAGGTCCTCGATCCAGTCGGCCGCAAAGCTGCCAGGGCATGCCACGTCGTCGAACGTCCCTGCACACGATGGAGGTGTGTAGTTGCTGCCCTGGCTTGCCTTCAACAGGAAGACGGCCATTTCAGCACGGGTGAGGGAACGCTCGGGACAGTACCGCAACGGGTTCGTCGCACACCCTGCCGTGATGCCGTCGTCGTAGAGCGCCTCGATGTACGGTGCGTTCGGGGTCGACTCGCACGGCACGTCGGCGAAGATGCCCTGGCACGGGGGTACTGCATAGTCTGCTCCATGCATCGCCTTCTCAAGCCACAGGGCCATGACGCCTCGCGTCATCGGATCCGAGGGGCAGAAGTTGCCTCCGCCACAGCCGGTCGTAATACGGACCCCGGCGACTGCATCGACGTAAGCATCGGCAAAGGCGCCGGGCGCCATGTCGTTGAACGCCTTCGTGAAGCAGACCTGCACCGGGTTGACCTGGTACGGCGTGTCCTGGATGACGTTGATCGTGGCTTGGTACAGGCCGTAGTGATCCGCCCCGTCGGCGATGAACTGAGCGTCGATGGGGAGCTCGCCCGGATCAACGCCCGCGGCGGGTACCAGACCGTCTTGCGGCGTGAGCGTCAGCCACGGGAGTGATGCGCCGACCGTGCTCGCGATTGCAAACGAATCGACCTCGGCGCCTCCGGGGAAGGCACCCACGAGGGTGCTCGCACCCGTCGTGGTGTCGATGATCCGCAACTCGCCCTGCGTAGTATAGGCAGCCCAGTACAGGGTGCCGGTTACCTCGTCGAAGTCCAGGCCCTGGGCGTAGTTTGCGCTCACTCCCAGTGAGCCGACCACCGTTCCCGCCCCGGTCGCTGGATCGATTCGAACCAGGTTGTCGTTGACGATATCGATGCCGTAGAGCTCGCCGGCGGCATTGATCGCGATATCGATGACGCACGGCGCGTTTGTGATCGTTCCGATCGTGGTTACGGTGCCGGTAGCAGGATCGATCTTGTAGAGGGTCGAAGCCGAGCAGGTCGTGGCACTCGCATACAAGGTGCCATCGACAGCGCCGGTCATGCCGCTCCAGCTCTCGCCGCTGCCAGGAGTAGCCGTGCCGATGACCGTCTGGGCTCCGGTCGCCGTATCCACCGTGGCGAAGTTGTTCGTGTTGTAATCGACGACGTAGAGCTTCGAGAAGTCACCCAAGAGGAAATCCCCACCGAAGTAGGGAGCCATGCCCCCAGATACGGTGTTCCACGTTCCTGGATCGGTGACATCCGGCCAGCTCACAAGCGTGCTGTCGGGATAAACATCCACGGCAAAGGCCGGCACACCCGCCAGGGTCAAGCCGGTGTTGCGTGCAGATACCCGCGGACCGGCGGCATGGGGAGCACGCCCCGTCGATTTTGGTTCGGTGTTGCCGGGGAGGTTCCGCGTATCGATGAACGGCGCCGAGTGTGGCCACGTCGCCGCGATCGGGATCGGGATGAGTTGCACGTTGGCGTCGACCCCGCCATGGTTGAGGAAGCTGAGCGTTTGATTCTCGGTCTGGCCGGCGTAGAGCCGCGCCTTGAGATTGGCCGGCGTGAGCTCGAGCCATCCCGCGGGCAACGCGAGGTCCACGCGGTTGACGGCGTCGGGGACCAGATTGATCTGGACGGAGGCGTCGGCATAGCCGGTATACGACGCCGTGATGGTCCGTGTGGCGGGTCCGTTTCCAACGGGTACGGGAACGAACATCCAGTAGAAACCACCCGGCAGGCCGGGGTCATCCGGGGTGTCGGCCGACGTGGCGCTGGAACCGTTATCGGTGACGACGCTGGCGCCGTTGATCGCGTTGGTCGTGTTTGCGTCGTTGATGAAACCCTCGACGAAGGCGCCGCCGACGGGCTCGCAGACGAGCTGCGGCGTTGGCGTTGGCGGTGCGCCGCCGGAAGGATCCTGATCGTAGACGGCGAAGTCATCGATCTCGTAGTACCAATCCCAGCCCGCCGCGGTGTAGTTCCAGCGGAACTGGACCTGGGATTGCCTGGCGAGGGCGGAGGACATGTCCTGCAAGAAGGTGCCGGAGGTATCCGCCGTCAGGGTATAGACGTTCGTCCACGTGGCGCCGCCGTCGGTCGAGTAATCAAAGGTGGCCTGATCTCCGGACGCATAGTAATTGAAGTAATACTTGAACTCGACCCAGACCTCACTCTGGGAGCTGAAGTCGTAGACGGGTGAGATGAGATCGGTATCCATGGCGGAACCGCACCAGTCGGAATCAGCATCGGCCGCGTATCCAGATCCGCCGGTGTAATTCGTACGGCCGGTCGTGGCCGTGCTCTCCCACGTGCCACAACCGGCGTTGTTGACGGTGCTCCAGCTCGTCGGCACCCAGCTCTCAAAATCCTCGGACTCCACCGGCGCCGGAGGCGGAGGCGGCAGGGCGTACGTCTGTACGTCGTCGATCTGCCAGTACCAGGCTGTCGCGCCGGAGCACATGTAGTGCCAGCGCAGTTGGATGGTCATCCCGGCATACGCTGAAAGATCGAACTGGCGTAGCAGCCCGCCGCTGGGATCATCCGAGGAGGAATACCACAGCGTGGTCCAGGTCGCGCCGCCATCGCTGCTGATCTCGAACCAGGCGTCGCCGTTCCCGGCGTAGTCCTGGAAGTTGCTGTTGAACTGGACGCCCAGGGCCGGGGTCGCCGGCAGGACGATCTCGGGCGAGTAGAGGGTGGTGTCCCACGCACCGCCGCCAGCGGCGCTCGGATCAGCCGCTGCCGAATAGCCGCTGCCCGGGGTCCGGTTGGGCGCCCCGAGCTCGTCGTTGCGGGCCCACGCGTGGCCGCTGCCACTGTTGTCGACGGATTTCCATCCGCTCGGTGGGAAGGACCCCTCGAAGCTCTCGTCCACGCCGTTCTCGAGGTGACACGTCATCCAGTTTCCCGTGCCATCAGAGCTAAGTGCGAAGCTCACGATCTGGCCGGCGGCCGTCAGTGCGACGGATGTCGTTCCGGGCAGGTACCCGGAGATCATGGACGTGGCTGTGAACGTGTACGTGGTGCCGGCCGGCAGCTCCAGCGAATAGTATCCCGTAAATGGGCTGGTGAAAACCGTGGCCACGGTGGTTGCACCCATCTTGACTTCAACCTTGGCATAGAGGGGCCAGCCGCGATCTGCGCCCGTAACGTAGCCGTCGACAGCCCCCGTGGGGGCCTCGTCAAGGGCAAAATCCTGCGTGATGACATCACCGTCACCGAGGACAATGCCTGTGACAGTCTGCGACACGTAGGCGAACTTGGAAGCCGTGATGTCATACGTATCAACGGGAATCGTGATGGTGTAGGTGCCGTCGGCCTCCGTTGTCGTCGAGAAGCTCGCCGATGTCGACACGAAGGCGACGCTGGCGCCACCGATCGGATCACCGGTGGAGGAATCGGTCACCGTGCCCTGGATCGTTCCGATCGGGCCGGTGGAACAGCTCGGGAATTTGAACGATGCGATTCGAGTCTTCCACGGTGCGCTCCCGGTTGTCGCGATGTACTCCTGGGTGTACCAGAAGGTGCAGTCATCGGTGGGATCGACACTCATGGCCGAATAGTCGCCCCAGCGTGCGGCCGAGTGGGTTTGAGCGCCGCCGCCCGCGATGACCGTCGCCTCGCCCTGGCCGAGCGTGCCGGCGGGATCGCCCGCCAGCCGTCCGGCCCAGCGGATGCTGGGATACACGGTCGAGCTCGACACACTGTACCCGACGGCGATATCGCCGGAGGCATCCATCGCCGCGTTGCCCATCCACCGGTTTTCGCTGTCCGGCGCGTACGTCCCGGCCTGGTTGACGCTCCAGCCGCTCCCGGTATTCCGTAGTTCATACCAGCGGACCCCCGCATGATCGGAGCCGTTTTCGTCAACGGTGTGCGAGGTCACCAGGGTCTGGTAGCTGCCGAAGTTACGGTACTGGAGACGGTACATCAGGCGGGAGGACAGGGTGTCCAGCCCTTGAGACGTCCCCGGCTGCGGGATGCAGTTTCGACTGTAGCCGCACATGTTGCTGTCGAAGGGATAGCCCGCTGCGGTCAAGTCGATGATCTCGGCCGGGCCGAACGTGGAGTTGGCGGGCGTCGTCCAGTCCACGTGCAGCGGCATGACAACGAGCTCGTCCTTGTTGTACGGCGCGCTGTAGCCGAAGGCGTCATCCACCATTTCGACGATGGGGTTCGGTGCGCCGGCCGGCGGTGGGTTCAGCCCGTCCAGGTCGGCGGGCAGCATGCTGAACGATGGGAACGAAGAGCTGTCGGCAGTGTAGAAGTACACCATCTGGGCTGGATCGCCGTTGAGCATCTTGTCGCGTTCGAAGACCGCAGCCATTGCGCCGTCGAAGCTCGAGCCGAACATGTTGGCCGTGTAGTAATAGCCGTCCGGCCAGACGCCAAACTTGGGATAGTCGGGGAAGTCGCCCATGCCGGCGTCCATCAGGTAGTCATACAGGTACCACGTGCCCGTCGGATCACCCGTCGTCGAGACCGCGATGCACTGGTGGTTGTCACCGGTGAATTGGCTCATGAACCAGCGGCCGGCGGCCCGATCGTAAAGAACGATGGGATCGCCCGAGTTGTTACTCTCACACGAACCGCCGAAGCCGGACCACAACGAGTTGCCGGCGAACGGGCCGGCAGCGATGGAGCCGTCGGACTTGTTGAAAATGGCGAATGAAAGGTTGACCCACTGGACGTAATAATTAGTGCCGACGTCCCCGTTCGTGTCGGGGGGCAACACGCCATCGATATTGCCGATACCTTCGAAGTTTACAATGGGGGCCGGCATCGCGTTGGGACCATAGGTCCGCTGAACGGCGGTGTCTTCGCCAGCAGGAACTGGCTTTGCCTTCAGGATGTTCTCCGGAAGCTCGGCGTTGAGGGGGTTGAGCTCCCGTTCGGCCGTGCCGGGCTCCAACTGAACAGGCCCTGTCTTAACGGGCAGATCCCGGAGGACCGGAGATGTGCCGATCTTCACAGGATGAAGCACTCCCGTCGGGTGCATTGCGTCCTGGTTCGCCGCGCTCGCCGGGAAGGCGATGCACATGGCGAGAACCAGGGCGATGGTCACCGCCGCAAATTCATAGAACTTTTTCATCTGTCTCCTCCTTTTTCATTGGTTATTTGAAAAATAGCTTCCAGACACTTTTTCCATGAACGTCCACCAATAGTGGTATCCAACGATAGCGGCATCCGAGGCGGCGGAGGTTCCATGTACATCGGGACGGCGTCTCCTCTTAAGCTATGTGACAAGGGGGTCCTTGAGGACCTCACCCAGCGGTTATATTGCTGGTATCACGCGCCCTTGCCGAGATTCATTGTTAATTGTGATCTGCATCACACAGAGGATGGCATAAGCCGGCTGGAGTGTCAAGGGCATGAGGCGTACGCCCATGACGGGCATGGATTTGATTGCGCTTGATAGATGTGACGGCGTGCCCGTGAGGAGGGACGCCGTGCACGTCCTCAGTCTTCGGGCTCAAGGGTCAATCGATACCCGACACCGCGCACGGTGTGAAAGTGCTTGGGATGATGGGGGTCGGTTTCGAAGTAGCCTCGAAGACGGTGGATGAAGGTGTCGAGGGTTCTGGTAGCCGTGTCAAACGTGTACCCCCATACCTTCTCGAGGAGCTCGCCCCGTTCGACCGGCTTGCCGGCATTCTCCGCGAGGTACCGGATGAGCAGGAGCTCCCGCTCCGTCAACATCACGGTACCGTGGACAGTGGCCGCCTTCATCGTTTCCAGGTCGATCTCATTGCCCCCGAAGCGAATAACCGGGCCGGTCGGGGAGGCTGAACGGGACCATGAGGTTCGGCGCAGGATGCCTCTGATCCGAAGCACGAGCTCCTCGACGAGGAACGGCTTCGTCAGGTAGTCGTCTCCGCCGACACGCAGTCCCAGCACCCGGTCGGCGTCGCTTCCCTTGGCAGTCAGGAAGAGGATCGGGATTTCATTGCCCCCCGAACGCAAACGGCGGCAGACTTCCAGCCCGTCGATGCCGGGGAGCATGATATCCAGGACCACCATGTGGATCGCTTCGTCCCCTTCGGTCAATAGATCGAGCGCTTCCTCGCCCGACGCCGTGCGAACGACCGAGAATCCCTCGAGCTCGAGATTCCTGCAGAGACCTTCCGCCAACAGGTCATCGTCCTCCACGATCAGGAGCTTCGGCCGTTTGTCGAGAACTTTCATGACGGGCATCATCTCCCATCCCCGTTTCCTCATGATAGCTGATCGCGGTGTTTCCCATGCTACAATTCCCCGCTCGAACGAGGCGATGTGGAGGTCATGATGCTTCGAAAATCAGTGTTCGCACTAGCTGGATTGATGATTCTCACGGCCCTCCCCGCGGTGGCGGGTAAGGTCGGTTTCGTTGATGTCGAGAAGGCGGCCGCTACCGTTCAACAGGGAAAAGAGGCGATCCGGGAGTTTGAGCAGTGGGCCGCCCCGCGGCGAAAGCGGCTCAACGCGCTCAAGGCTGTTGCGATCAAGGCAGCACAACAGCTCGCCAAGGAGCGGGGCGTCGCCAGCGATGCCGTCCTTGAAAAGTTGCAGGACAAGGCCGTCAAGGCCAAGCGGGCATTTGAAGATGCTGTGAGGGAGTTCAACCGCCAGGCCGGTGCAAAGCGGGATCACCTTCTCAATACGGTTGCGACCAGGATGCGCACAATCATCAACGAGTATGCCAAGACCCACGGTTACGATGCTGTCCTGGTCTTCAAACCGATGACCATCATCTACCTTTCGAAGACTTCTGATTTAACCGATACCGTGATCAAGCTTTACAATCAGAGGTTCCCGGTTGTGCAGCCAACGACGAGCACCTTGCCCGGGCTCCAGGAGAGGAAACGAAAGTAACCGGAGAATCCCTCGCAGTGGGGGATCTCACGCCAGATCTTGATCTGCCGGCGGCCCTGGGCCGTTACAGCGTTTCCAGGAAGCCCTTGATCGCCATGTTGAATGGAACCGGCGCCTCGAGGTTGCTGAGGTGTCCCGTGGCCGGAATCTTGATCAGCCAGGCATCTTCGAGTTGCCGGGCCATGGCCTCGGCCTCGGCTGGCGGGGTGAGCTCATCGTTTGCTCCAACGATCACGAGCGCCGGCACGTGAAGATCCTCGAGCACCGGCGTGGAGTCGGGACGATCGCGCATGGCGGCCAACGCGGCGATGACCGCGGCGGGATCCTGGGCGAGCATGAGCTCGCGGGCGAAGTCGACCGCTTCGGGATCGGCGTCGGGAGAAAAGAGCCTGGGGAGAAGCTGATCCGCGAGCGGTGCAAGGCCGTTGAAACGGATCTCTGCGATCGCCAGGTTTCGCGCGTCGACCCCCTCGGGTGAATCGGCGCCAGCGCGCGTGTCCGCCAAAATGAGAGCTTCCAGGCGGCCGGGGTGACGGGCGGCCAGCCGAAGCGCCACGTATCCGCCCATGGAGAGCCCGCAGATCACGGCGGGCTCATCGCCGAGGAGGCGATCGAGCGTCGTTTCAACCAGGTCCGCCCATGCATCGAGGCTCGGGGGGGCCGTTGCTTCCGCCGATTCCCCAAAGCCGGGGAAATCCAGGATGAGAACCCGCGCGGATTCGGAAAGATCTTCGACCTGGCGGCGCCACATCCGCCGGTCGAAGGGAAAGGCGTGAAGAAAAACGAGGATCGGGCGTTCGTCGAACAGGTCCCATGCGAGCGGTGGAGCGGCATCACGACTATTCATGCAGCTCACTGTACCTCAGATTGTGCCGTTTTCGTCTCGCCGTCATCCTGAGCACCGTCATGCCCCAGGAGTGGCACTACGTCTACGAACGAACGAGGGAGTGTGGCCTCACCAAGACGTGCGATGATAGTGACACCCAAGATGAGCGATTCTGCCGGATGAGATGTGCCACGGTCGTGATGCTCTGGTGCGTGCGACGAGCGGAGGCATCCCCGGAGGTATGTCGAGCATCGTCGCACGTG
>JAADFN010000006.1 GCA_013152895.1 Acidobacteriota bacterium
CCCTTCTTACCCTCGGCAGACCTCGGGCCAAGCCGTCTGCGCCCGGCGCCTCGACGTGCCCCGGGCGGGATTGCCCCTCGCCTCGTTGCGGGCCGGCCCCGCGCAGCCCGCAGAACCTTTCGCTCGGAGTGTTGGGGCGTGGACGGTGCGGGTTCTGCGGACTGTGGGACGGCGCGCCGTGCCTCGGCTTACGCCTCGGCGTCGGCTTGCTCGGCGTGGCGCTACGCGCCGTGGCCCGGTTTGCCGGAGGGGGGCGGGGAAACGGAACGCAGCGCCTTGTATGTTGCGCGTGGAGCGATTGATGGTCATGGGCTTGATCGTCGTCGGGCCCGTGGTGGGCTGTGGAATGTGGGGCAGGGCCCCGGCTTTCTACGAGCTCACGGGCTGGGTGGGCCGGAGCTACTCTGGAGGGCCGTTCGGTCCCGTGTTACGCTGTGGTCATGCGGAGCTTTTTCAGGGTTCTGAGCGTTGCAAAGCACCATGCGGGGTGGATCGGGGTCGCGCTGATCAGCATGATCCTGGTGGCGTCGTCGACGGTTTTCGCCTACAACCTGATCCGGCCGATCTATGACAGTGTCCTGCACGGCACGAGCTCTTCCCAGGTCCACGGTACGTCAAAGATTCCCATTCCCAAGAAAGGGTTCGTCGGGGACCTTGACAAGGCCTCACGGCGGGCGCAGGCGTGGCTTGGGGACCTCGTTGGCAAGAGCCGGGCGACGGTGCTCGTGCTGGTGTTCTTGGCGATCGTCGTCAAGAACGTGTTTACGTTCGTTGCGAGGTACTCGATCGCTCAGCTCGGGCTGGCGACGATCCGTGATCTGAGGGATCTCATTTGCGCCGCATTGCTGCGCCAGAGCCCCCGTTTCTTTCACGAGGTTCCATCGGGGGTGTTGATCGCCCGGGTGGTCAACGATGTCAAGGTGATCCACGAAGCGCTGGCGGAGAGGTTCGGCGACCTGCTCCAAGACAGCCTGACGGTGGTCGTCCTGCTGGTCTACATCTTTTCCCTCAACTTCCGTTTGGCGCTGGTGACGCTGGTGCTTGCGCCGGTGCTGTTGGCGCCGGTGGTGCATTTTTCCCGCCGCCTGCGTAAGCGGTCGCGGCAGTCCCAGGAGAGGATGGGCGACCTGACGGCCATTCTCGACGAGACGATCAAGGGGATCAGGGTTGTTCAGGCGTTCGGCATGGAACAGTTCGAGTTCAAACGGTTCAAGGAGGCAACCTACCGGCATTTCTGGGCCAATCTGAAGGCGAGAGCGATCCAGGCTGCGAACGCACCGGTGATGGAAATCATCGGCTCGCTTGGCGCCCTGGCGTTGATCGGCTACGCCTCGCACCAGATCTCGTCCGGTGCGATGACCCTCGGCGATTTCTCGGCGTTTCTCCTCGGGATCTATGGGGCCTACAATCCGATCAAGCGGTTGAACAAGTTCAACCTGGCGTTGCAACAGGCGATCGTTGCGTCGGAACGGGTCTATGAGATTCTGGATGCGCCGATCGAAGTTCAGGATAAGCCTGGAGCGAAGGAGCTGACAGACATCGGGGACGGAGTCGTTCTGGACCATGTCTGGTTCGCGTACGAAGACGAGAACTGGGTTCTCAAGGACATCGATCTCGAGATACCTGCCGGAAAGTCGGTCGCGATCGTCGGGGCGTCCGGCGCCGGGAAGACCACCATCGCGCAACTCATTCCCCGCTTCTGGGATGTGCAGAAGGGCGCTGTCCGCATCGGGGGGGCCGATATCCGGGATGTGACGTTGAAGAGCCTGCGCGAGCAGATCGGCCTGGTCACTCAGGAGACGGTCCTGTTCAACGATACCGTTCGCAAGAACATCGCCTTTGGCCGCGACGACGCTCCCCAGGCGGCAATTGAGGCCGCTGCAAAGGCGGCGTATGCCCACAATTTCATCATGGCGTTGCCACAGGGGTACGATACCGTGATCGGGGAATCCGGGTTGAAGCTGTCCGGTGGAGAGAGGCAGCGGATCGCCATCGCGCGTGCCCTGTTCAAGGATCCCCCGCTCTTGATCCTCGACGAGGCGACGTCCCAGCTCGATACCGAAGCTGAGCGGCTCGTGCAACATGCCCTGGACAACCTGATCCAGGGCCGGACGACCCTTGTCATCGCGCACCGGCTGACGACGGTGCGCAACGCCGACACCGTCGCCGTGCTGCGCGACGGAGAGATCATCGAGCGGGGCTCGCATGCAGAGCTCCTCCGGTCCGGTGGGGCATTTGCGCAGATGGTGGCGGCCCAGGAGCTGATGTCGAGCGGGAGGGACGCATGAGCGTGGTGAGCATGACCGGTTTTGGAAGGGCGAGTGGGCCGATTTCGGAGCGGTTCCATGCGAGTGTCGTCGTGCGCTCCGTCAATCACCGCTACCTCGATCTTCAGGTGAGAACGGGCCTGGGCCAGGAGGCGCCGGAGATCGAGGCCATGGTCCGGACGCTGGTTCAAACCTCGATCCGGCGGGGACACGTCGTGGTACAGATCGATTTTCAGCGGACGCAGGCGCCCTCCTCCACCGTCATGATCGACGAGGCCGGCATCGAAGCCTTGATGCGGCAGGTGAGCTCGCTCGAGCTTCACGAGACGTTGATGGCGCCCGTCAGCCTGGGCGATATCCTCGCCGTTCCCGGCCTGGTAGTCGTCGAGAGGGAGCGGATGACGTTGACCGAGGAGGAGCTCGCCTCGCTCGCCTCGCTCGCCAGGGAGGGGCTCGAGAAGCTCGATGAGATGCGCCGGACCGAGGGACAGGGCCTCGTGGACCAGATTTTGTCGGAGCTCGGCGCGTTGGAAGAGTTCCTGGACTGGTTCGAACCCAGGATGGATGGGATTCGGGAGCTCCTCGTTGAGAAGCTGAAACAGCGTTTGGCCGAGCTTCTCGGCCCAGGGCACGTTGTCGACGAGCAGAGGCTTGTGATGGAGGCGGGCGTTCAGGCTGACCGGATGGACGTTTCGGAGGAGGTGGTTCGTCTCAGGGGGCACGTGAAGCAGCTCCGTGACCGGCTCGCGGCGGGGGGAACGGTCGGACGGGCCCTCGATTTCCTCTGTCAGGAGATCAACCGGGAGCTCAACACGCTCGGATCGAAGGTCCGTGAGACTGGATTCTCCGGGAGGCTGGTTGACGCGAAGGGCGCCGTGGAGAGAATCCGGGAACAGGTGCAGAACCTCGAATGAACCACCGCCGGCAGAGCTTGCAGCAACGCGTTGCACGGTACGTGCTTTCCGTTGTCGTTGCGAGCCTTCTCGTCAGCGGGGTCGCGTTCGTCCTGTCCAAGCGCCGTTCCCTCACCAGGTCGATGGAGGCATCGGCCAGGACGTTCGGAGCGTTGGTGGCCCTGCCCATGGCGCACATGGTCGAGCGGTATGGAATCGGCGGACGCCGCATGATGGAACGGACGGTGATCCACTATGCACGGCTCAATCCCGACCTCGTCCGGCTCCAGGTTGCGAACGTCTCCGGCCGTGTGCTTCTGGATGCCCGGATTGCGAACGGTCACGTGGCCCTCGAAGTGTTCCGGGAGGGGGAACCGGGAGAAATAGTCCCACGGGGACCGCTGCGGACGGCTCTCGAAGGGCTGCGAGTCGTCGGATACGGCGTTGAAGAGGTCCCCCACCAAGGACGTCTCTACCGCGTCATCTCCCCGGCCGTCGAGACCTGGGGGAAACATTCCTCCACCCTGATCGCATCGTTTAGCTACCGGCGCGTCGACCGGGAGCTCCTCAAGACGATCTGTGTAACTGGGCTCCTGTTGCTGGTGAGCCTCATCTTCTCCTGGGGCGTGTCGCTTCTCCTCGCCCGGACGATCACGCAGAACGTCGAGGAGCTCCACGCCGGCGTCCGGCGGATCTCGGCGGGCCGTTTCGATGAGCGTGTGTCGGTCAAGACGGGGGATGAGATTCAGGATCTTGCGGACTCGTTCAATTCAATGGCGGACCGGCTGCAGAGCACGATTGAGGCGTTGAGGGATGCGTACATCCGCCTGGAATCGCTCGATCGCGCCAAGCGAACGCTGCTTGCAACGGTGTCCCATGAGCTGAAGACGCCTCTCACCGCGCTGCGCGGATACCTGGAGCTCCTGGAAGACGGGCGGTTGGGGGATCTTTCACCGAAGGCGGCGCGGGCCGTGACGATCTGCCAGAATAACGTCGCGCGTTTGACCAGGAGGATCGAGGAGCTGATGGAGCTCGCTCGGCTGGATCGGGACGGGGCCATGATTCCGCTGGAGACGGTCGATCTTTCTCATGTTGTACAGGGGGTTCTCGAGGCTGTCTGGCCCAGGGTCGAGGACAAAGACCTCCGGTGCTCGATAAAGAGCGCCGCGCGCCTGCAACCCATTCAAGGAAACGTGGAGCAGCTCGAACGGCTGTTCACGAACCTCATGGACAACGCCATCAAGTTCACGCCGGCAGGAGGTGCGATCAACATCACTTTGGAGAATCATTCCTTGCACGACGTTGAGGGCGTGCTCGTCCGGATTACTGACAGCGGCGTCGGCATTCCGGAGGAGCATCTTGGCAACGTGTTTGGACGTTTTTACCAGGTTGATCAGACATCCCGCCGGAAGTTCGGCGGCATGGGCTTGGGATTGGCGCTGGTCAAGCGCGCCGTCGAGCTGCATCATGGCGAGGTATGGGTCGAGAGCACGGTCAACGTCGGATCGACGTTCTTCGTATGGTTACCTCGCGAAGGTGGCGAGCACAGCGGAGCACTTCCGGATCTTGGTACACTGGGAAACCTGCTTCCTGATGAGGGTGACCGGGAGGATTCATGAAGAGGGTCTTTGTCGTCGATGATGAGCCGGATGTCGTCGAGCTGATTGAGACAGTTCTCGAGCTCGAAGGCTATGGAGTTGAATCCGAGACCAACGGCCGCCAGGCCTTGGCGCGGATCCTCAAGGATCCTCCGGATCTTGTCATCCTTGATTTGATGATGCCGGACCTCGACGGGATGGAGCTGCTGAAGCTTCTCCGGGCACAGCCCCAGGGCGCCGATGTTCCCGTCGTCATCGTTTCAGCGAGGACCGGCCAGCTCGACCAGATGGGGAGCCTTCAGCTTGGCGCCAACGCATACATCTGCAAGCCGTTTTCGAACCGGGAGCTGGTGGCTCAGGTGGAACAGTTGATCGGTCTCCCGGATTTCGGGGCACGCGATGAGTGAACCAGTGGCTCCCAGCGAGTCGGCCGAGCTGACGACGCAGCTCCTCCAGTACCGGGCGAGCCTGTTCGATCCGGGGACCGGTCTTCCAAGCCTGCCGGCGGTCATGGACCAGATCCGGAAAATGCTCGAGGATCAACGGTCGGTCCAGGTGTTGGTCATCCGGATCGAACAGGAGCAGAGTCTCGAGCTCATCGTCGGGTGGGAACGGTACGATGCCCTGCTCCAATCCGTGGCCGAGTATCTCAAGGAGAGCCTGTCGAGCTTTCGTGGCGCCGGGAGCGTTCTGTGTCAGGACCATGTCCGGGGCGATCGCTTCCTCGTCTTCCTCCCCGACCGGCGCCAGACGGGGAGGCTCCTCGAGCTCGTCTCCGAGCCGATCGTCGTTGGGAGCGGAGAGCCGGCGGAGACGTTCACGCTTGGTTTGAGAGTGGGACAGGGAAGCATCAGGCCGCGCCCGTCACAACGGATCGAGCGGTGCATCTTCGGTGGCCTCGAAGAGGCGGAGAAGGATTTTAGCCGTCGCCGGAGGGAGCTCGATCTCAGCCGCTTGCGTGAGCTGCAGCAGATCCTCAGGTCACGGTCGGTCAGAACGCTGTTCCAACCGATTTTCCGCGTGCCTCAGCGGACCATCGTCGGGTACGAAGCTCTGTGCAGGGGTCCGGAGGGTTCATACCTCGAACCGGCGGAACGGATCCTCGGGTTTGCGGAGCGTTCCGGAATGCTCGGGGAGCTCGAGGAGCTCTGTATCGAGAAGGCGCTCTCCAACGGGCACCGTCTCCCGCTGGGCTCCACGCTGTTTCTCAATCTCTCGTTTCGCGGTCTCGAGTATCTCGAGGGTGAGCGTGGAGGCCTCATGGTCCTTGCCCGGCAGGCGGGGTGGTCGCCGCGGGAGATCGTGCTCGAGATCACGGAGCACACCTACGCCGAGGATCCGGAGAGGATCCTCAAAAGGGTGATGAAACTGCGATCCCAGGGTTTCCGCGTCGCGATCGACGACATGGGTACAGGGTACAGCTCCCTTCATACCCTGGCCGACGTCAAGCCCGACTACATCAAGCTCGACGGCATGCTCGTGCAGGGGATCGCAACCGAGCCGATCAAGCGGAACTTGATTTCGGCAATCATCGGTTTTGCTCACACGAGCCAGTCCCTGGTGATCGCCGAGGGCGTCGAACGGCAGGAAGAAGTGACCGCCCTCCAGGATCTTGGGGTCTTCCTCCTGCAAGGGTTTTTCTTCGCGAGGCCGAAGGCGGTGGAGTAGCTCGGAGGTCCGGGAACAGATCTGCTGCGGACCACGATACGCCGGCCATCGCCGCGTTTCTTCGCTACGGGGGCGCCTGCGACGTGCTTGGAGCACGCCTCGGCGGCCCCTTGCTTGAAACGCGACGCTGACCGGCGTCTCTCGTCTAGTGTTTGAAAAAGCCGGAGGGGTTCTTGGCTGTCTTGGGGCCGCCTCCAGCTTCACGGAGACGCTGGTTGAGATCCCGGATCCTCTCGTTCAGAGCGGTGACCTTCTTGGTTGATTCATCCCGAAGGAGCTGGTTTTCGGCCTGGAGTTGCTCGAGCTGTTTCTTGATGCTCTCGACGTTTCCGGCGTCTTCTTCCATCATCCGGCGCAGGTCGACGATCTCCTGCTCGAGCGCGGCGATCTGTTCGTCCTTGGCCTGCATTTCAACCTTGTGGCGTTCTTCCGATTCTTCGTAGAGACGCTTGACCTCGATCAGCTCGAGGATTTCTGAAAAGTCTGACGGCGACGGGGCCATGGCACCCTCCCTGAACTGCTCTTCGATCGATGGGAAGAGCTTCCTCAACTTCAGTGAAAGGTCTGAGGGATCGGTCGACGTCTCGATGGCGACGTCGTAGGAGATGATCCCGTTGACCAGCAGCGCGATGAGCGACTGGTTCATCGTCTGCATCTTGAAATAGGCGACGGAGTTCTCGATTTCGTCGTGAATTTCCTTGATCTCACCATCCTCGATATGCTTGGCGATCTTCGGTGAGCTCATCAAGACCTCGACGGCAGGAACCCGGCCCTTCTTGTCGAGCCTGTTGAGAAGCGTCATGGAAACGACAGCCTTCAGAACCAGGGCGAGCTGACTGCGAACTTGCCCCTGCTGGTCAGCCGGGAACGAATCGATAATCCGGTCGATGGTTTGCGACGCCGAGTTCGTGTGCAACGTCGAGAAGACGAGGTGCCCCGTTTCGGCAGCGGTGATCACGGTCGAGATCGTCTCGAGGTCCCGCATCTCGCCGACCATGATCACGTCGGGATCCTGGCGCATCGTATTGCGCAGGGCCTCCTGGAAGCTCGGCGTGTCGGTTCCGACCTCTCTTTGGGAGACGGTTGCCTTGTCGTCCGTGAACAGGAACTCGATCGGGTCTTCGATCGTGACGACGTGACACGGCCGGGTGTGGGTGATCCGTTGAATGAGCGCGGCGAGCGTCGTGGATTTTCCGGATCCGGTGGGACCGGTGACCAGCACGAGCCCCGCGGGAAGATCCGTGAACGTATTCAGGATGTCCGGCAGGTTGAGCTCTTCGATCGGCTTGATTTCGAAGGGTATCCGGCGGAAGACGCCGGCAATCGTGCCGCGTTGCTGATAGAAGTTGCACCGGAATCGCGCGACTCCCGCAAGACCATACCCGACGTCGACAGCCTGGTGCGTGTGCAGCCGTTCGCGCTGCGTCGGCGTCAACACATCCATGATCATGCCCTCAACTTCGTCCGGCTTGAGGGGCGCTGCCTTGAGCGGAATCAGCCGTCCCTGGATCCGGAGCAGGGGCGGGCGCGTGGGCTTCAGATGCAGGTCTGAAGCACCCTTCTTCGTCATGAACATGAGGAGCTCTTTGAGATCCAACTCCGACCTCCGCCGATCGATCGTACCAGGACGTATCTTACACGGTCCAACGGGGCCTGGTCGAGGTTGTAACGGGGGGAGGGCGTGCCGCAACGGCTGGACGCGTCGAGGATATACTCGGGACATGCTCACGTTCCGCCGGATGCTGCGTGCCGCGGTTCTTCTTGCCACACTCGGCCTGGCCGCTCTCGCGACGGCGCAATCGATCAGCACCACGGTGCCCGCCCCGGACGGAACCCCGCTCGCCACCGATGTCTACCTGCCGCCCGGCTGGGGGCCGTGGCCGATCGTGTTGATTCGAACGCCGTACGGGAAGAGCGGAGAAAAGTCGACCTGCATGGCGTTCGAGGCGTTCGGCTACGGGTGCGTGGCGCAGGATACCCGCGGCCGCTTTGCATCGCGGGGGCAGGACACGGTGTTTCGCGATGACGGTCCCGACGGCCGCGCCACGGTGGCGTGGATCGCCGGGCAGCCGTGGTGCGACGGTGCGATTGGAACGTTCGGCGCCTCCGCGCTCGGCATCACGCAGTACATGATGGCGCCCGGCGCTCCCGCCGCGCTGCGCTGCCAGATCCCGATCGTGGCCACGCCCGACCTGTACAGCGATGCCATGTTCCAGGGCGGCGTTCTGCGCCACTCCCTGGTGGTCAACTGGCTGTCGGGACAGGGCTCTCTCGGCATGCTGGACCAGGTGCTCGAGCATCGGCTGCTCAGCTCGTGGTGGGATCCGGTCAACAGCCTCAAGCGTGCGGCAGACGTCACGGTGCCAGCGCTCCACATGGGCGGATGGTTCGATATCTTCGAGCAGGGCACGCTCGATGCGTTCTCTGCCTTCCAGCACCACGGGGGAGACGGGGCGCGAGGGCGCCAGTACCTCGTCATCGGACCCTGGACCCACCGGGGCTTCGGACAGAATACGGCCGGGCAGCTGATCTTCCCGGACAATGCCGTTATCAACCTGGTCGACCTGTGGACCGACTTCCTCGGGCACTGGCTGAAGGGGGACGCGAACGGTGTGGACCGGTGGCCGGCGGTCCGGGTGTACCTGATGGGGGCCGTGGGAGAGCCCGGAGCGCCGGGGAACCGGTGGATCGATCTCGACGATTGGCCCCCGGCGACGGTCGGACGGCGCTTGTATCTCGCTGCCCCCGGCGGCCTTGAGTGGAGCGTTCCGCCCTCCGGCGATGCGAGCCTGACCGCCGATCCCCAGGATCCCGTCCCCACGCTGGGAGGCGCCAACCTCTTCCCGGATTTCGAGGTCGACGGGAGACCGATGGGGGCCGGGCCGTACGACGAGCGGCCGATCGAGGCGAGGGACGACGTGCTGGTCTTTTCCACGCCGCCGCTCGAGCGGCCGTTGACGGTCATGGGGCGGATCACGGCCCGGATCTGGCTCGTTCCCCAGACCCCGGATCTCGACGTTGCCATACGTTTGACGGATGTCTATCCCGACGGGCGCTCCATGCTGCTGTGCGACGGGATTTCGCGGGCGCGGTACCACCTGGGCCGGGACCGGGAGGCATTTCTGACGCCCGGCAGTCCGGTGGAGCTGACGGTCGACCTCTGGTCCACGGCCATGGTCTTCGCGGCCGGCCACCGCATCCGGATCAGCGTCTCCGGTTCCAACTCGCCCCGTTTCGAGGTCAATCCGAACGACGGAACCAATCCCGGCGACGGCTCGGCCGGGGTCGTCGCGCACAGTGTGATTCTTCTCGGCGGGCGTCGCGCATCCTTCGTCGAGCTGCCCGTCGTCGCCACCCCTCGCCGCTCGGCCGGACGGGTCTCCCCGGCCAGCCGCTCGATCGCACAGCCGTCCTGGCGTTGAAGGATCCTGCAACGTCCCGTCCCGTGCCGCCGCCGTGGACCGTCGTCAACCCCGCGGGCGCTTCGGGCCCGGACGGAGCCGCAGCCGGGCCTGGATCCTTTCGAGGAAGGCGCCGCCGGTCAGCACGGCGTCTTTGAAGGCCGCACGGGAGACTGGAGCCAGGGAAGCCGCGCACTCCCAGACCGTGCGCCGGACGTGCCTGTCGGGGTCGGCGAGCGCTCCTGCCAGCGCCGGGGCCGCGCCGGGGCCGCGTCCGGCCAGGGCACGGACGGCCCGCTCGCGAACCGCA
>JAADFN010000007.1:0-206 GCA_013152895.1 Acidobacteriota bacterium
GGTCGATACCCCTTTTGAAACCCATCGCTCCTGTCTTGAGCAGGCCTGGGGAAAAAGGAGAAGAAGATGTTGAAGAAAACCCTCATTGTTGGAGTTGGATTGATCATGCTGGCGGCGGCCGCCCGGGCTGCGATTCCGGGCACAGACCTGTGGGCGCCATCGCTGGCGCGAACGCCCGGGCAGAACGGTTCACAGTGGTACGCGAC
>JAADFN010000007.1:232-36510 GCA_013152895.1 Acidobacteriota bacterium
GCGCAGGTAACGGTGAGTTACCTGGTCCGAGGCCAGGCCAACCTGTCGCCCAGCCGGCAGATGGTGACGGTCGCTCCTGGCAAGACGATGAAGCTCGGGGATGTGTTCCAGGACCTGTTCGGGTTGAGCAATGCCGTTGGGGCATTGCGGTTCCAGAGCAACCGGAAGGTCGTGGTCTCCGCGCGCTCCTACAACCTGACGGCGTCGGGGCTTGCCGATTCGCAGGGACAGTTCGTGGCGGGGATGCCATCGGAGCTGGCGATCGGGTCTGGAAAGAAAACGTCGATTCCGGGGATCACGCAACCGGCGAACGGGAGCTTCCGGAGCAACTTCGCACTGGTGGAGACGGCTGGTGGAACGGCCAACGTGCAGGTCACGGTGTATGACCGGGACGGCATGCAGCTTGGCTCGAAGACGTACACGCTTGCGCCGTACGAGCCGATGCAGGTGAGCCTGCACGCGTTCAAGTCCGGCCTCACGGTGGACGGCGGGCGGATGGACGTCGAGGTACTTTCTGGCCCGGGGAAGGTGCTGACCTTTGCGTCGATGGTGGGCAACGGGACGGTCTCGCAGGATCCGTCGACGCTGGAGATGGAGTATGAGCTGACGCAGGGTTCCGGCTCGGGCCTGACGCAGGTCGCGCACGACAGCACGTTGGGAGGCGATGGGACGTCGTCGAGCCCACTGGGCCTGGCCAACGGCGCCGTGACGAAGGCCAAGCTCGCGGCGTCCGGAGGCAGTGCGGGCCAGGTGCTCGCGACGGACGGCAGCTCGCTCACATGGCAGGACGCCGGCTCGGGCGGCTCGGGCGATATCACGGCGGTCAACGCCGGCGCCGGGCTGAGCGGAGGCGGCGCCACGGGAGACGTGAGCATGGCCATCGCCAACGGTGGCGTCAGCAACGCCATGCTCGCCAATGCGGCCGTAACGAAGGCCAAGCTCGCCGCCTCCGGGGGCAGCAACGGGCAGGTGCTGGGAACCGACGGTGCCAACCTCGTGTGGCAGAACGTCAGCGGCGGTCTGCAGCTGCCCTTTACCGGCTCGGCCAGCAGCTCAAATCCGACGCTGAAGATTAGCAACACAGGAGCGGGTATCGGCGTCGTCGGCGAGAGCCCGAACAACGTTGGGGTCTTGGGTCAAAGCACCACCAACTGGGGAGTGTTTGGAATGAGTGATAGCGACGAGGGCGTCCACGGTCAGAGCAACACGAGCTTCGGCGTGGTCGGCATAACCAATAGCGGCGACGGAGTCTTCGGAAAAACCGGCAGCGGTTTCGGCGTCCGCGGAGAGAGCACAAGCGGCGTTGGTATTCGCGGGTCCAGCACCAGCAACGATGGTATCAGCGGGTATTCGGGTGGCTCTGGGAAATCCGGCGTGTACGGAAACAACAGCGATGCTGCCGGGTTTGGCGTGTATGGCCGGAACACCGCTATCGGAGCGACTGGTTTCATCGGTGGGCGGGCAAGCTCCGGACAGTCGACCGGTGTTCTTGGGCAAAGCACGTATTCGGACGGCGTTGGCGTCAAGGGGGTTGCCGATAACGGTTCCAACTCCTACGGCGTGTGGGGGGTGAGCAGCAACGGCTACGCCGGGTATTTCAGCGGCAAGGCGTTCGTCAATGGAAACCTCACCGTGAACGGACAGATCAACAAGTTGGGCGGCAATTTCAGGATCGACCATCCGCTGGATCCTAGCGGGACGTACCTGTCGCACTCGTTCGTCGAGTCTCCCGATATGATGAACATCTACAACGGCAACGTCCGTACGGATGGCGATGGGTACGCGGTGGTCCAGCTCCCGGACTATTTCGATGCGCTCAACCGGGACTTTCGCTACCAGCTGACGGTCATCGGGCAGTTCGCCCAGGCCATCGTCGAGAAGGAGATCCACGACGGGCGCTTCGTCATCCGGACCAACCTCGGGATGGTCAAGGTCAGCTGGCAGGTCACAGGGATCCGGCACGACCCGTGGGCCAACGCCCACCGCACCATTGTCGAGCAGGCCAAGCCGGAAGAGGAGCAGGGCACCTACCTCGATCCTGAGGATTACGGTCAACCCAGAAGCAAGGGCCTGGCGGCGCGGATCGAGCAGCTCCGCCGTGCGGCACAGCACACGGCTGAGCCTGAGAAGTAGAACGTTCCAACCACCTCCGGTGGGAGCTACGACGGGAACGACTTTCATCGTAGCTCTCGCCGGCCTGTTTTCTCCCCGTCACCCACCCCGGCCCGCCGCACGAGTGGGCCGGCTATTCCGCGGGCTCAACCTGCTCGAGGAGGCGGCGCATGGCGGCAGCGAGCTCGCGCAACGTGCGTTTCTGACGATCGTCGAGCGAGCCGTACCCCGTCAGACGTTGGGGCTCGATATCGTCGGCCAGAACCTGGAGAGCCGCTAGAAGCGAGCGGATGTTGGCCTTTTGCGAAGTTTCCTGGGCTGCGTCGCCGAGCTCCCGGAGCCGGGCGAGCTCGGCGGTGGGCACACTGGCAGTCCCTTCAAGGAGCAGTCCCGTCAATCTCCGTTCGAGATGATGCAGCACCGCCGCCACCGCCCGGCGGTGGTTTTCCGGCAGCCCCGCAACGGCCGCCTCGTCCGGCCACTCGATCCCGCTCATCGGTCCTGAACTCTACTCGGGTCGCCGCGCTTGTTCAATGCATGAACCGGGCCTGGACATTCCCGGGCGTCCATTCGAGACGGAGGCGCATGCCGGATCGCGGATGGTGAAGCGCGGAGCACGTGGTAAACACGCAGAGAGCAACCATGACAGGGATGGAACGGGTTCGGCCCGGAGACATACCGGGGAATATATGTGGCCATGATGTCAAGTCTGCTGTCGACAAACCTCATGCAATGGTGGGGAAAGTGAGTCAGCGTATGCTGACTTTTCTCCACGAAAAACACGTTTTCCAACAAGATCACAAGAGAAATACCCCATGAACCCTTGACACCTCGATGCGTATACTCCATATTACCGGAGGTAAGTGAATGGTCACTTACTTCTCCAAAGGAGACGCTCATGACGATCCGGACAGGCCCAGCAAGAACGCCTCGACAGGTCCAGATTCTCGAAAAAACCCTTGAGCTGGTGCGGGAAGGCGGCTTGGCTCACGTGACGACCAAGAGAATCGCCGAACGGGTTGGCTTTACCGAGGCCGCCATCTACCGGCACTTTCCGACGAAGCAGGCTCTCATCCTCGGCCTGATGGATCTGCTCGAAGACATGCTGGTCGAGCCGATCCGCGCCATCGCCGGAGACGGCTCGCTGAGCGTGCGGCAGCGCCTGGAAGCGATCGTCAGGCATCACACGACGCTCGTACGCGAGCAGAACAGCCTCCCCATCCTGCTTCTGGCGGAAGCTTCGGTTTCCGAAGACCCGGCGCTGCTCGGCCGCATGCGTTCGATCTTTCACGATTATCTCTCCGTGCTCGAGGGACTCGTCCGCGAGGGCCAGGCGCAGGATGAGATCGTGCAGGCCCCGGAGGCGGACTGCCTCGCGTTGCTTCTGCTGGGCGCCCCGGCCGCCCTGGCCATTCGTCACCGCCTCTTCCCGGACGCGCGCGCCGAAGACAGGTTCGAACATTCCCTCATTCCGCACTTGGTATCGTCCCTCGATCTCAATCCAGGGAGGAAGGCATGAGAAGCATCCATGGCTCCTTGTTCCTGCTCGCCGTCATCTCGCTGATGCTTGGCAGCGCCGCGACCGCTCAAACAGCGCCGGCACCTTTACCTCGACCCGCTGAAGTGGCCTCGCACACGGCTGCGAAACCGCTTCACCTCACGCTGTCCGGGGCCGTCTCCCGTGCGCTTGAGGCGAACCCGGCTCTCAGGGCGCTGCACCACCGCACGGCCGCCGCGGCCAAGACCGCCAGGGCCGCGTCCCTGGCCCGCTGGGGCGCCATCGATGCGGTCGCATCGTACAGCCGCTTCAACGACGACTGGATGGTCCGGCCGATGTCCGAGGAGCTCTTTGCCAGGGGCGGATTCACGGGGCTTCCGTGGGACCGGAACCAGATGCACTACGGAGTCACGTTCGAAGTCCCGCTCTACCTCGGCGGAACGCTCACTAATGGCATCAAGATCGCCCGGCTCAAGTCCGAGCAGACCGCAGCCCTCGTGACGGGAAGCCGGTGGCAGGTGCGATTCAACGCGACGTCGCTCTACACGGCGGCGCAGAGCTTGGATGCCGTCGGCGCGGCTCTGGATGAGTTGATCGCCTCCCTGGAGAAGACCAGGGAGCGTCTCGACCTGATGGTCAAGGAGGGCAAACGTCCCGAGCTGGACCGACTCAAAGTGCTCGAGCAGTACCAGGATGCCGTGGCCCAGCGGGAAGCCGTGGCCGCCGACCGTACCAGGGTCGCCTCGCTCCTCCTCGCGCTGATGGGCGAGAATCCCGCCCGCCAGCTCGAGGTCGACCCCCTTCCCGATCGCGTCCCTGCGCTTCATCGAGATGCCGCCACGCTCATCGATGACCTGTCGCACGTATCGGCCATCCGCCGCGCGAGGTTGGCCGTCGAGATGGCATCAAGCTCCGAGAAGATCGCACGGGGCGCCTTCCTGCCGCGAGTCATCGCGTCGGGCAATTACATGCAGAACAACGCCCCCTCCATCAACAACGCCCTCGACACGTGGCAATTCTCCGTTGGCGTCAGGCTCCCGCTGTTCGCCGGCGGGTCGAGATTCGAGCGGCTGGGAGCGGCCAAGGAAAACCGCAGCGCTGCCCTGATGAGTCTCAAGAACACCCGGCTCGAGGTCCAAGCGCGGCTCCGCGATGCCCTCGCCCGTTTTGCCGCCGCACAGGCACAGCTCACGGCTGCGCGCGCCCGGGTCGCTGCGGGCAGCGAAGCCGCCCGGATCGAGCAGATCCGGTACAACACCGGCGCGGGAACCATCGAAGACCTCCTGCGGGCTGATGCGCGTCGCGAGGGGGCACAAGCGTACCTGGCCCGCGCCCGTGCCGGCATTCTTCAAGCTGCCCAACGCATCAACGCCATCGTCGAGGAGGAGGCCGTCAAATGAAAAAACTGACATGGATCGTGGTTCTTGTCCTGATCGCCGTCGCACTCGTGCTCGTGCGCGCGAAACGTGTCCGCCAGCTCAACCATGCCCCGCTCGTGGAACAGGTACCGGCGGCGGTCAACGTGGTGCCGGTGAGCTACGCAAGGGTCGTTCATACCCGCCACGTGCTCGGGACCGTGATTGGCCAGGACGAGGCCGCCGTCGCTCCCCGCGTCATGGCCCGGGTTCTCACGGTCACCGTTCGCGAAGGAGCGGCGGTCCAGAAGGGGCAGCTCCTCGCCACGCTCGATCCCTGTGAGCTCCAGGACGCCGTCGCCAGCGCCGAAGCCGGCGTCGATGCGGCCACGGGAAACCTGGCTGCGGCGAAAGCCGGTTATGCCGCCCGTCACGCCACGACGGCCCGCGACAAGACGCTGTTCGAGGCCAGGGCCATCTCCCAGGAGCAGTGGGACGATGCGCGCGCCGCCGACGCGGCGGCCGCCGCCAGGCTCGAAGCGTCCAAGGCCGAGCTCGAAGTCGCACGAAAACGCCTCGACCAGGCCAGGACCCGCCTCGGGTACTGCACCATCACCGCCCCGTTCTCCGGAACGATCTCCCGGCGGCTGGCCGATCCGGGCGATCTCGCCATCCCCGGCAAACCGTTGCTCATGATGGTGCGGCAGGACAAGGTCCGGGTACGCGCCGAGCTGCCGCCCGAGGACTTCACGAGGCTTCACGCGGGGCTGCCGGTAACGCTCAGACTCGGCGCCCTGACGTTCGACGAGCCGATATCGCGCGTGTTCCCCGCCATGGGGCCCAACCACCTGGCCTCGTTCGAGGTCGATCTCGACACGCCGCCGGCCGGCTTCGTCTCCGGCGCCACCGTTGGCATCGACGTCCACCTGGGCTCTGCAGAGGGTCTTTGTGTACCCGTTGATGCTCTTCTCGAGGGAGAAAGGGGCTCCTGGGTCTTCAAGGTAACCGGCAACACGGTGCATCCCGTCATGGTCACGGTCCAGGACCACTCGATGAACAGGGCCGTCATCGTCGGCAATATCACGCAGGGCGATGACGTGATCGTCGCCCGGCCGTCGCGCCTGATGACGTTCGCCGACGGCATGAAGGTACGTGCTATGAGCAAGAATTCCCTCAAGTGGAAAGTCCATCACGTAGGGGGGCGTCATGAACCTCGTTGAAAGCTACCTGAAAAAGCCCCACCTGCTGACGTCGCTCGTGTTGCTCGCCGCGGTGATCGGGTTCGTGGGCTACCACAGGATGCCGGTCAATCTCTTTCCCGATTCCGAGCGGCCACAGATCGCGGTGGTGACCGTCTACCCCGGGGCCTCCGCGACCGATGTCGAATCCGAGGTCAGCCGGACGATCGAGAAGGAGCTCTCCACCATCGAACAGGTGCGGCGCGTGACCTCCGTCAGCAAGGATGAAGTCTCGGCCGTCACCGTGGAGTTCCGGTATTCCAAGGGTCTCGACTCGGCTGCAACCGACGTGGCCAACGGCCTCCAGAAGATCAAGGCCAAGCTCCCGCTCACGATCCGGCCCCCGATGATCTTCAAGGTCTCCTCGGCGACCCCGGCGGTGCTGACACTGGCACTGAGACCGAAGAAAGGCTCACCCCTCGACCTTTCGATGGTCCGGCAAATCGCCGACAACCAGATCAAGGACCAGCTCCTGCAGCTGCCCGAGGTTTCCAACGTGGAGGTCTTCGGCGCACATGAGCCCGTGGCGCGGGTGATCCTCGACCGTGACAAGCTCGAACGGTACGGCCTGACGCCGCTGGTCGTGCGGCAACGGCTGGTCCAGTTCAACGCGAACCAGCCGGTCGGCCTCCTGATCACGTCGGGAAGCCAGTTCCTGCTCAAACGGACGGGTGAATTCCAGCGCCTGCGGGACATCGGCAGAATCACGATTGCCCACCGTGCCGGTGGCGACGTGCATCTCGCCGATGTCGCCTCCATCCGGCGGGGGGTCTTGGAGCCGCAGAGCGCATATCACGGTGACGGCAAACCCGCCATCGCCGTCAACATCCAGCGTGGAACCGCCGGCAACGCCCTCGACACGATCGCCAACGTGGCCACGGCCCTGCCACGGCTCGAGAAGGAGTTTCCGGGCATCGCGTTCTCGATTCCCGACACGCAGGGCACGCTCATCCGGCTGTCCGTGGGCAACATGCTCGACGCGCTGCGGGACGCCGTCATCATGACGGTGCTGGTCATTTTCCTCTTCCTCGCGGATCTGCGCGGCATGATCCTGGCGGCCATCTCGATCCCGTTTACCTACCTGTTGACGTTCGCCATCATGTGGCTGATCGGGTACGAGTTCGACATGGTGACCCTGACGGCGGTGATTATCGCGGTCGGCATGTTGTTGGACGACGCCATCGTCGTCCTGGAGAACATCGAGCGGCACTACCACGAGGCTGGCGCCGATGTGCATGACGCGGTGGTCGGCGGCACCCAGGAGGTCATGCTGGCCATCTTCTCCGGTACCTATGCCACCATCATGGTGCTCCTGCCGATCATCTTTATCGGCGGCTTCGTCCAGACCGTCCTCCGTCCCCTGTCCATTTCCCTCGTCATCGCCCTGATCTCTTCGTACATCATCTCCGTCACCGTCATTCCACTCCTGGCACCGAGCATTCTCAAGAGACCCAAGAGCTCGGGGCGGAATCGCTTTGAACGTCTCGTCTTCCGTTTCGACGAGCTGGTCGTGGAGCCGATCCGCGACTTCTACGTCCGTCTCACCGGCGTGGCACTGAAACATCGTGGCCTGTTCGTGCTGATTGCAATCATCCTGTTCGTGGTTTCCGCGAAGCAGATGCCCCTGATCGGCCGTGACCTGATGCCCCCGATGGACACAGGCATCATCAAGATCAACTTCGAGACCGATGCCAACACCTCCCTGGCGGCGACCGAGGCGATCATGAGCCGTATGGAAAAGATCATCATGGCCAGCCCGGAGACGATTTCGGTTTCCTCGGTGATCGGTTCCGAGCCCGCCGTCATCTCCTTCGGGGCGGGACGTCTCCCGCAACAGGGCCAGATCACGGTCCATCTCGTCGACCGCTTTCATCGAAAGAAGACCATCTGGCAGATCGAGAACACGTTCCGGGACGAGTTTCACAAGATTCCGGGACTCACAAGCGTGGACGTCTTCGACTTCGGCGCCACTGCACTGTCCACGATTCGCGCATCGGTCGACATCATGATCTCCGGACCTGACATCCAGGAGCTGAACAAGATCGGCAACGAAGTCCAGATGCGGCTCAGGAAGCACCTGCGTGGCGCGACCTCGATCACCCGGTCCTGGACGTTGGATTCGATCGAGGTCCAGTTCCACGCCGACCCCGAGAAGCTCGCCCTCTACAAGATCTCCCCCCCCGCCGTCGTGGGCCAGCTCGCCGGCGCCATCCGCGGCATGCCCAGCTCGGTGTTCCGGGTCCCCAATCAAGATGGGCTGGCCCTGTGGATCCAGCTCCCCCGCTCCCAACGGCGACGCGTCAACCAGTTTGCGACCTACCCGATCATGACGCCGCTCGGACAGGTGCCGCTGGAGGCGCTCGGAACGGTCACGCATCGTCCGGTCGCCTCGGTGATCACGCGGCAGGGGCTCCAACGGACCCTCGATATCCAGGCCTACCGCGCCAAACGGCCCATCTCTCACATGCAGGAAGACGTTGTCGCAGCGCTCGCCGGGATCAAACTGCCACCCGGCTACCACATCAGCCACGAGGGTGATGTGAAGCAGATGAACGAGTCCTTTGGACGTCTGGGCAAGGCGATGCTCCTTGGCCTGATCTTGCTCTACTTTTCGCTGGTGCCCGCGTTCAAGTCGTGGATTCACCCGCTCACCATCATGTCGGCCATCCCGCTCGCCCTGATCGGGGCATCGTGGAGCATGCTCATCGCCGGCAAGCACGGCTGCATGCCGTCGATGATGGGGATGATCCTTCTCGCCGGGATCGTTGTGAAGAATTCAATTCTTCTCATCGACTTCATCGCAAAGGCGAAGGAGAGGGGCGAAAGCACGTACGACGCCCTGGTGGGCTCGGTGCGAATCAGGACCCGTCCGATTCTCATGACCGCCGTCGGAACCTCCGTGGGCATGATCCCGATCGCCGCGGAGTGGGCCATCGGCCTCGAGCGCCTGTCGCCGCTCGCCATCGTTGCGATCGGCGGGCTCATGGTTTCGACCTTCCTCACGATGGTGTACGTTCCAATCCTCTATTCCCTCTTTGAAGATGCTGAAACCGGAATCAAATCGTTCGTGGCCAGGTTGACCAACAAGGCGGAGGCAACGATATCGTGACCAGGCGCATCATTTTCCTCCTCCTTTTCTCATGCCCCCGCTCCTCCGGTGGGGGCCTTTTTCGTCTTCAAGAGAACCCATCGCACGGGCGGATGAATTGAAAACCGGGCCGTCTGAGGCCCCGCGAGGAGACCACGTACAATGAGCCCCATGAAACGCCTCGTCGCCATTTCCGCCACTCTCTTCATGATCATGACGGCTCTTTCGGCCGGGGCCCAGCAGGACCTCGGCCCGGTGGGGGTCAGGAACCAGCTCCCCTTCGATCAACTCTTCCTCGGACTGACGCCGGCCGGAGCCGCCACGCTCTCCAGCGGGAGGCTCCAGCTCTCGCTTTCGGCGAGCTGGTCGAACACGTTCATCATGTCCACGGGTATTCGCAACTGGATCGATGACAACTGGAAACCGGGCCGCCACCACCTCACGCGTGCCGATCTCGAACGGATCGAGGCGGCATCGCCCGGGATGGATCTCTTTTTCTTTGACGGCGAGATTCTCCGTTGGAATGTCAGGCTCCACTACGGCCTGAGCAACACGATCGAGCTGACGCTGGACACCTCCGTCCAGAACCGGGGCGGCGGTTTTGCGGACAGCTCCATCGAGTCGTTTCACGACCTCATCGACACGGGCAACGCGGACCGTTGGCGCTTCCTCCAGGATCACTTCGAGGTCTTCCTGAAGATGGGCGACCATGAATATTTCCGCGACGGAACGCCGGGCAACACCGTCATGGGCGATACCAGCCTCGGCCTCAAGATCCGGTCGCCGCACCCATGGCTGGGATGGCTGGTTGCCGGCTCCGTCGCGGTCAAGGCCCCGACGGGCAACTCGAACCTCTTCGGCAGCTCGGGCGACTGGGACGAGCAAGTCGCCGGCTATGCCAGCCGCAAGCTCGGACCGGGGTGGCTGCATCTCAACGCGGCATACACCCTCATCGGCGATATCGACGCCCTTCCCGGCTTCGAGACGACCGACCTGTGGACATTCGTCGCCGGGTACGAGGTATGGAGCCCCAGTCACACGGTCAACTGGATCCTCCAGATGGAGATTTCGTCCTCGCCCTTTGCGGACGCCACCAACACCGACCTGTCCGATCCATCGTATCTCCTGCTCATCGGCGCGAGAATTCCAGCCGGCGCCAACGGATACGTGAGCTTCGCGGTCATCGAGAACGTGTTCAGGTTCGACAACTCCACCGACCTCGCCCTGCACGCCGGCTACACCGTGACGTTTTAGCCCGCACCACTCGTCATCCGTGGTGCACCGCGCCCGGCGGCTTTCCTCCACACGCCCCTTCTCGCGGCCGGAGCACTGTCACACCGAGCGTGGGCGGCGATCCAACGATCCGGCACTCCGATACGTCTGAGTCTTGACCGCGGTCGAACGACACGTTTTGGAGGACGGCTCGTGAACGATACTGTACCAACCATGGTATGCGCAGAAACAGAGACCACCGGCGGCCACGCAACCTTCCCACGGGCCCAAGCGGATCCTGATGGGATCACAGATCTCTTCGAACGCTATTACGATCTCATCCTGTCGTACACGGCCCGCCGCCTCCTCAACATGAGCGATGCCGAGGACGTCACCGCCGAGACGTTCAGCAGGGCCCTGACGGCCCTGCCGTCAATGTCGCCGGTGGCAGCCGCCCGCCGTGCCTGGCTGTACCGTACGGCGACCAACCTGATTCATGACCTCCGGCGCCGCCGTGGCGCCCGGCCCGAGGTTCCACTCGCGACGATCGAGGAGTTGGGCCGGTGGATCGCGGACCCCGCCCGGGATCCTGAATCCCACGCCAACCAGCTCGAGGAGCTCCGGGAGATCGTCCGGGCGCTTCGCTCGCTCCCGGATAAGTACGAAAACGTCCTGGTCCTCCGTTTTTTCGAGGAGCTCAAGATCACGGAGATCGCTGATGTGCTCGGGATCCGCCCGGGCACAGTCAAGTGGCGGGTGCACGCGGCTCTTAGGAAGCTGGGCGCGGTTCTGACCGCCGATCCGTCATTCGAGCGTCTCGTCACCCGGAAAGGAGAATGATCATGAAGCCGAAAGACACCGCACGCCACGTGCTCGAAACCTTTTCGCCCCCGCACTTCGCCAACCCGGAGCATCGCGAAAAGCTCCACGGGCAGCTCGCGATCCGCGCCGCCCAGGCGTCGATGCGCACCACACCTGGCCCGACGCCTCGCTCACCGTGGCGCCCCCGCCTCCGCCTCGCAGCGGCCGTGACGGGCGCAGCAGTGATCGCCCTCGCCGCCTTTCTGGCGTTGGCGCCGCCCGAGAACCTGTTCGCCCGCGCCCTCAAACAGGCTGCCCGCTACCCGGTGGTGCACTACCGCCTGATGACTCGGGCCATGGCCAACACATGGGGGATCGTTTTTGACCCGAGGCAGCCGCTGACCGCCAACGCCGAGGTCTGGATTCATCTCGGGAAAGATGGTGCACCGCAAGCCGTCCGGTACGACTCCGGCCTCACCACCGGCGATCGCTTCGAGCGGCTCATCCGCGACGGCGAAATCGTCACCTACAAGCCCGCCGTCCGGTGGGCGTGGAAGATGCGGGGCGACCCCACGCCGTTCCTGCGTCTCGGCCCGCTGTCCATCCTGACAACCGCGCGCGCGCTCGACCGAAAGCAGTACGCGGTCCACCACGGCAACGGCGAGCTGACCGCCGTGGCGGTGATTCCGCCGACGGCCAGGCCGGCCGGCCGCGTGCCCGTTCGCCTGAACGAGCTGAAGACCCGGGACACGTTCGTGTTCGATGCCCACTCCGGCCTGCTTCGGCGGGTGACGATCGAGGGTTTCTGGCAGCATCGGTGGATCACGCTCGCCAAGATCTCGAACATCCAGTACCTCGACTTCGATCCGGCCGTCTTCCGCCTCGCTCTGGCCCCGGACACCGTCTGGTCTGCTGGTCAAACCGCCTCCAGCCAGCCGAACGGGGAGACTCCCGAAGAGACCGCCAAGACCTTCCTCCACGCATGGATCTCCCAGGACAAGGCAACGCTCCGGGCGCTTGGCGGCGGAACCCCGTACGATGCGCTGCTCGATCCTGCCCGCACCGGATCCCCGGCGCCCGTCGCCGTCGTATCCGTCGGTAGCGCGGAGCACGATCCCGACGGGATCTATCCCGGCGTCTGGATCCCGTACGCCGTGCGGTTCCCCAACGGGAACGTCAGGCATGGCCGTCTCGCTCTCAAGCAGAACTCCCGCGGAAGCTGGTTCGTCAACGGCGGCGTCTGAGGCTCGCCCGGCACCGATGATACGGCCCGCCTCGCGAGGCGGGCCGTATCCTTCGTGCCAGGCATCCAGGTTTCCGTGATTTGGCGAAGACGGGCGGGGAGATCCATCCCGTAACGTCCGAAAGCGAGCCTTCGGTTGTCACACCATCATTGCCGGGTGGCGCTCGGGGGCGATCCCTGGTACAACCTGACCATGCGTGTCGACCACTATTTCCGTTCGCCGGGGTTGGCTCCGAGCCAGGCCTCCGCGCTCCTCAAACGGGCGCGGAGGGAGGCCGTCGCCGGCCTCGAGGGGATCGAGACCGAGGTCTGTTTCAACGTCGAGCTGACGCGCGAGCTGACCCCCGGGGAGTCCGCCATTCTCCGGTGGCTGCTGGCCGAGACGTTCGATCCAGGTGGGTTCGCGGCGTCGAGCTTCCTCGATCCGGCGCGCGGTCCCGTACTCGAGGTCGGACCGCGGATGACGTTCACGACGGCGTGGTCGACCAACGCGGTTTCGGTCTGCCGCGCGTGCGGGCTCGGCGCGGTCCGCCGGATCGGACGCTCCCGCCGATACCTCCTGGCCGGCGCCGGACCGCTCGATGCGGACCAGGGGCGCGCCTTCCTCGCGCTGGTGCACGACCGGATGACAGAGTGCCCGTACCCGGAACCGATCCGCTCGTTCGCCACGGGGATCGAGCCGGAGCCGGTGCGCATCGTGCCGGTCCTCGAGGAGGGACGGGCCGCGCTGGAGCGGCTGAATCGACAGATGGGGCTCGCGTTCGACGAGGCGGACCTCGAGTACTACACCAGGCTCTTCACCGAGAAGCTGCGCCGCAATCCGACCGACGTCGAGCTCTTCGACATCGCCCAGTCGAACAGCGAGCACTCCCGCCACTGGTTCTTCAAGGGCCGGCTCGTGATCGATGGCGAGGAGATGGCGGATGCGCTGATGTCCGTCGTCCGGGCGCCGCTCGACGCCAACCCCAACAACAGCGTCATCGCGTTTTCCGACAACTCGAGCTCGATCCGTGGGTTCGCCACGCCGGCCGTCATCCCCTCGCGCCCCGGCCGGCCGGCGCCGCTGGAGGAGCGAACGCTCGACCTCGACGTCATCTTCACCGCGGAGACCCACAACTTCCCTTCCGGCGTCGCGCCCTTCCCGGGCGCCGAGACCGGATCCGGCGGCCGGATCCGCGACACGCACGCGGCCGGGCGCGGCTCGCTCGTCGTCGCGGGTACGGCCGGGTACTGCGTCGGGAACCTGCGCATCCCGGGCGCGGAGATGCCGTGGGAGGATCGCGGCTTCGACTATCCCCCGACGTTGGCCTCCCCGCTCGAGATCGAGATCGAGGCGTCGAACGGCGCGTCGGATTACGGCAACAAGTTCGGAGAGCCGCTGATCGCCGGGTTCACCCGCTCCTTCGGCCTGCGCCTGCCCTCCGGCGAACGGCGGGAGTGGATCAAACCGATCATGTTCTCGGGCGGGATCGGGCTGATCGATCACCGCCACTCCAGCAAGGGCGACCCGGAGCCGGGGATGCTCGTCGTCAAGGTCGGCGGACCGGCGTACCGGATCGGCATGGGCGGTGGTGCCGCCTCGTCGATGGTCCAGGGGGAGAACGCCGGTGAGCTCGACTTCAACGCGGTCCAGCGCGGCGACGCGGAGATGGAGCAGAAGCTCAACCGCGTGATCCGCGCCTGCTCGGAGCTCGGCGAGAACAACCCGATCGTCTCCATTCACGACCAGGGAGCCGGCGGCAACTGCAACGTCCTCAAGGAGATCGTTGCGCCGGCCGGGGCGCGCATCGAGATCCGGGAGATCCCCGTTGGGGACGAAACGCTCTCGGTGCTCGAGATCTGGGGCGCGGAGTACCAGGAAAACGATGCGCTCCTGGTCCGTCCCGCCCACGCGGAGCTCTTCCGGGCCCTGTGCGAACGGGAGCAGGTCCCCTGCGCATTCGTGGGGACGGTGACGGGGGACGGCCGGATCGTGGTCCACGACGAGCGCGACGGCTCCACGCCGGTCGATCTCGACCTCGAGGACGTCCTCGGCGACATGCCCCGCAAGACGTTCGAGCTCGAGCGCATCGAGCCGGAGCTCGAACCGGTGCGTCTACCCGAAGGCACCGGCGTCCGCGACGCCCTCGACCGGGTGCTACGCCTGCTCTCCGTCGGGTCGAAGCGGTTCCTGACGACGAAGGTGGACCGCGCCGTCACCGGCCTCGTGGCGCGCCAGCAGTGCGCCGGCCCGCTCCAGCTGACCGTGTCCGACGTCGCCGTCATCGCCACCGGACACCGGGCCACGACGGGCGGTGCCACGGCCATCGGCGAGCAGCCGCTCAAGGGCCTCGTCGATCCCGCCGCCATGGCCCGGATGAGCGTGGGCGAGGCGTTGACCAACCTGGTCTGGGCTCGCGTGACGGCGCTCGAAGACGTTCGCTGCTCGGCCAACTGGATGTGGGCCGCCAAGCTGCCCGGCGAGGGCGCGCGCCTGTGGGACGCGGCGGTCGCGATGCGGGACCTGATGCTCGAGCTGGGAATCGCCGTCGACGGCGGCAAGGACAGCCTCTCGATGGCCGCCCTGGCCCCGGGGCAGCACGGCGGGACTGAAACGGTCAAGGCCCCAGGCGCTCTCGTCATCTCCGCCTACTGCACCTGTCCCGATATCACGGCCACGGTGACGCCGGATCTCGAGCTGCCGGGAACGGGTCGGCTGCTGTTCATCGACCTCGGATCCGGCCACAACCGCCTCGGTGGCTCGGCGCTGGCCCAGGTCTTCGGCCAGGCCGGCGACGAGGTGCCCGACGTCGACGATCCGGCCCTCCTGGCGCGCAGCTTCAACGCCACGCAGGAGCTCCTGGCGCGTGGCCTCGTCACCGCCGGCCACGACCGGTCGGACGGTGGCCTGATCACGACGCTACTCGAGATGGCGTTTGCCGGCAACTGCGGGCTCGACGCCGACGTGCCGGGCGGTAGCGGTGATCCGCTGGCGGTGCTGTTCGCCGAGGAGCTTGGCCTCGTGCTCGAGATCGGCGAGGGAGACCTGGACGAGGCGAAGCACATCCTGGAGGAGCACGGCGTGCCCGCCACGGTCATCGGGACGACGCTGGCCGAACCAAGGATCCGCATCCGCGTCGGGGGCAAACCGGTCCTCGACGAGGACATGCGGACGCTGCGGGACGCCTGGGAGGCGACGTCGTTCGCCCTCGACCGGCTGCAGGCCGATCCCGCCTGCGTCGAGCGGGAACGCTCCGGGCTCGCCGCACGCACGGCGCCGGCGTTTGCGCTCTCCTTCCGGCCGCGGAACACCGCCCCCGCCGTCCTCGCCAAGAGCGCCTCGTTCCCGGTCGCGGTGCTGCGGGAGGAGGGATCCAACTCCGACCGCGAGATGGCGGCCGCCCTCCTGGCCGCCGGCTTCGAGCCGTGGGACGTCACGATGTCGGACCTTCTCGACGGCGGGATCACCCTCGACCGGTTCCGCGGCATGGTCGCCGTCGGCGGCTTCTCCTACGCCGACGTCCTCGATTCCGCCAAGGGGTGGGCCGGGGTGATCCGCTTCAACCCGGCGCTGCGGGCACAGTTCGGCGCCTTCGCGGACCGGGACGACACGTTCATGCTCGGCGTCTGCAACGGCTGCCAGCTCTTTGCGCTGCTGGGGCTCGTCCCCTGGCGCGGCATCCCGGACGAGACACAACCCCGCTTCATCCGGAACGCCTCGGGACGCTTCGAATCGCGCTTCGCCACCGTCCGGATCCTCGAGAGCCCGTCGATCTTCCTCCGCGGCATGGAGGGCTCCGTGCTCGGCATCTGGCTCCAGCACGGCGAGGGCCGGGCGCACTTCCCCGACCCTGCGACGCTCGAACGTGTCGAGGCGGAGGCGCTGGCGCCCGTGCGGTACGCCGATGACGCCGGTGAGCCTACCCAAACCTACCCGTTCAACCCGAACGGCTCGCCCCACGGCATCGCAGCGCTGAGCTCGCCCGACGGCCGCATCCTGGCGATCATGCCCCACCCCGAGCGCACCTTCTTGAAGTGGCAGTGGGGATGGATGCCCCAAGGGTGGCGGCGGGAGCTCGAGGCCTCCCCCTGGCTCAGGTTCTTCCAGAATGCGCGCGAGTGGTGCGGCACGTGATCCGCAGCCCGGTGCACAGCGGCGGCGCCCGGCCGCTTCCGGCAGCGACGCCGATCCCTCGTTTCCGTCGTGAATCGTGTATCATGCGCGCGCTGCGAGCCGGCCGTTGCGCCGGAACACCGTGAGCTTCGCAATACGAGGAGGCAGACCATGATCGAGCGTACCCTGACCATCATCAAGCCGGACTCCGTTGAGAAAAAGAACGTCGGCGCCATCATCGCCCACCTGGAGAGCGAGGGGTTCGAGATCCTGGCGGCCCGGATGACACGCCTGAGTGAGGCCCAGGCCCGCGCGTTTTACGAGGTGCACAAGGAACGGCCGTTCTACAACGACCTGGTCGCCTACATGACCTCCGGGCCGGTCTGGCCGATGTGCCTCCAGCGCGAGGACGCGATCGGGTACCTGCGCAAGGTGATGGGCGCGACCAACCCGGCCGAGGCCGAGCCGGGCACGATCCGCGCGCTGTACGGCGAATCGATCGAGCGCAACGCCATCCACGGCTCCGACTCTCCCGAGAACGCCGCCGGGGAGATCGCCTTCTTCTTTCCGACCGCGGACCTGGCCTGACACCGGCCGGCGGCGCGTCCCGGCGCACTGTCCGGGCCGTTCCGATATACTTCCGCGCATGACACGAGTCAGCTGGAACCGGTATTTCATGAACCTTGCGATCCAGGTCGCGACGCGCTCCACGTGTCCCCGCAAGCACGTCGGCGCCGTGATCGTCCGGGACAAGACCATTCTCTCGACGGGGTACAACGGCTCGATCCGTGGCGCGTCCCACTGCACCGAGGCGGGATGCCTGATGGAGAACGGCCATTGCATCCGAACGGTCCACGCGGAGGCAAACGCGCTGGTCCAGGCGGCGCGCAACGGGGTCCGCCTGGAAGGCGCGGAAATCTACGTGACCGCCTCACCCTGTTTCAACTGCTTCAAGCTGATCGCGAACGCCGGCCTGAAGACCATCTATTATGGAGAGCTGTACCGGGACGAGCGCGTGTTGCGATTCGCCGACGAGCTCGGGATCCGCATGATCCATCTCGGGCTTTCCAGCGATGACGTTCCCAAGGAGGTCACAGATGTCTGAAATCCGGCAAATCGGAGTCCTCACCGGCGGCGGCGACGCTCCCGGTCTCAATGCCGTCATTCGCGCGGTGACCAAGTCGGCCATTCTCCGCCACCGGATTCGCGTGATCGGCATCCTGGACGGCTTCTCCGGCCTCGTTCACCTCAAGACCAAGGAGCTCGAGCTGCGCGATGTGCGGGGCATCCTGCCGAAGGGCGGCACCATCCTGGGCACCACCAACAGGGGCAATCCGTTCGAGTTCGTCGAGCAGCTCGCCGACGGGACCGAGCGGATCATCGACGCGTCGGCCGTGGTCAAGGAGAATTTTGCAAGGCTGGGCCTCGATGCGCTGGTCGTCATCGGAGGAGACGGGACGCTCGCCATCGGCCAGAGGCTGATGGAGGAGCAGGGGATGCCGGTCGTGGGCGTGCCAAAAACCATCGACAACGACCTGGCCGCCACGGACAGGACGTTCGGTTTTGCGACGGCGGTGGGCGTGGCCACCGAGGCCCTGGATCGTCTCCACACGACCGCCGAGAGCCATCACCGGATCATGCTGCTGGAGGTCATGGGCCGGGAGGCGGGCTGGATCGCGCTACACTCGGGGATCGCGGGCGGCGCCGATGTCATCCTCATCCCGGAAATTCCGTTCAGCCTCGATCCCATCGTCTCCAAGATCTGGGCGCGTCAGAACCGGGGCAGCGCATTCTCCATCGTGGTCGTCGCCGAGGGCGCCCACTCGAAGGACGGCGAGCAAGTGTTCCAGAGCGTCGATCCCGTGACGGGCTGGAAGCGCCTCGGCGGAATGTCGTACCAGCTGGCGCCGCTTCTCCAGGAGAAGACGGGCCACGAGGTCCGCGTCACCGTGCTCGGCCACATCCAGCGTGGAGGCACCCCGGCGCCGCTGGACCGCATCCTGGCAACGCGCTTCGGGTGCGAGGCCCTCGCCCTGGTCATGCGTGGCGAATTCGGGAAGATGGTCGCCCTCCACGGCGAGAAGATCGCCGCCGTCCCACTGGCCAAAGCGACGAACCGGCTCAAGCTCGTCGAGCCCAAGGGCCAGCTCGTCACAAACGCGCGCGCCCTCGGCATCGTCTTCGGCGACGAGGATCCGGACGACGTGCTCGATAGCGAATGACCGAGGTCGATCTCAACGGCGTCTCGTGCCCCCTCTCCTGGATCGAGCTGTTCGGACGGTCCGCTCCAACCGACGTCGAGATCGGCGCCGGGAAAGGCCGGTTCCTCCTGGAGCTCGCGCTCGCGAATCCCGGGCGCAACTTCCTCGGCGTGGAGCGGGCGTTCAAGTACCACGCCATGCTCTGCCGGCGGGCCGCCAGGCGTGGAGTTACCAACGTTCGGCTGGTACGGACCACCGCGGAGGATCTCCTCTTCCGGCTCCTCGCGCCGGCATCGGTCGAGAATCTGTACGTGCTCTTTCCCGATCCCTGGCCGAAGAAACGGCACCACAAGAGACGCCTGGTCACGCCGGCGGTCGTTGACGCCGCATGGCGCGCGCTTGCCCCCGGGGGACGCCTGCTGATCAAGACCGACCACCCGGAGTACGCCGAAGTCATCGGCGACGTATTGGCGCACGCACAGGGGTGGGCGCCTCACGACGCAACCGCCGTGTTCGAGGGGTTGCCCCTGACCGGCTTCGAGGTCAAGTACGTGCAGGAAGGCCGCCCGATCCGGGCCTTCGTCCTGGAAAAGCTGGAGGACGGTCCCGGTGATCCGTAGCATCGAACGTGTCGCCCCCCCGGACGGGGCACCGCGCGCGTGCGTGGCGGTCGCGCAATGACCGGACGGACGACCCGCCGGACGGGGCACCGCGGCGAGCTGGCGGCCCGCTGGTTTCTCAGGATGAAGGGGTTGCGCCTGCGTCACAAGAACTGGACCGGCGGGGGCGGCGAGCTCGACCTCGTGATGAGCCGCCGGAAAGAGATCGTGTTCGTCGAGGTCAAGACGCGCTCCAGCGCGCTTTTCGGGGGCGCCGCCGCCGCCGTGACCCGGGAGAAGCAGGCCCGCATCGTGCGCTCCGCCGCCGCCTACCTCAGCCGGTTCGACCTGTGGGATGCGCCGTGCCGTTTCGACGTCGTCCTCGTCGAGAAAACCGGCCGGTTTCCCTTCTGGAAAGTGACCCACTACGTCAACGCCTTCCAGACCGACTTCGGGAGACGGCTGTAATGCCCGGACGTGAAGAGGGCGACGGCGTTGTGGAGATCGATAGCGCGGTCCGCTCGGCGGCGGGGATGGGCGCCTGCGCCACCTCCGCCGCCGTCAGCACCACCACCGCGCGCACGGGCCGCCGCGTCCTGCAGAGCATCCCGTCACAACGCAGCACGTCGTCACCCCTGTTTTTTCTTTCCAGGGCGGTATCGCCAGTCAATCAACGTACGGAGCCAACGCCGGTGGTTTGCTCACGTCTCCGTTCACCCTCAAGCGCCCACTCGACGCCGAGCTCCTTCGGTTGGCCGTACAGCTCGGGATACAGGTAGGTTCCCTGCTCGGCCTCCGGCTTCTCCTCCTCCACCGGGATGCGGTTCGCCTGGGCCCAGGCGTCGTGACGGATGCCCGTGACCTGCCAGGAGACCTCCATTCCCGGCGAGCCGCCGGCGATCCGGAACCGGTTGCCGGCGATCTTCTCGGCGATGAACACCGGGGCGAAGCCGCCGATGCAGGTGAGCTGGTAGCGGAAGTCGCGGTTGAGCGCCTCGAAGTACGTCGGCAGCTCGATCCACGCCGCCCCGTCCCCGTCGAGCAGCACGTTCCCGTTGTAGACGTTCATCATGTCCGGCGATTCGACGAACGAGTGCGACAGGTACTCGTGCGCGGGGTCCAGAGGATGGTCGATCCTGAACGAGCCGCCGCCCTTGGTGAGGGTGCCGCCGACCCACAGGTCGCCGCTGATGTGAACCCTCCCGTCAAACCAACCGGCGAAGGCGTTCGACGAGGAAGTCCCACCATAAACCCCATAGGCGCTGCCACTTGTTCCGGTTGTATAGCCGTAGACCCCGATGCCCGACGTCGAGGTGCTCTTGCCGTATACGCCGGAGGACGGGCCGCCAAGGTAGCCGTAATTCCCGTTGACCACATTCTTGCCGAACACACCGTTGCCGCTGCTGTTGGTGCTCTGCCCGTACACGCCGTCCTTCGATGCGGCCGAGGCGAGCCCCTGGACGCCGTCGGCCGACGTGCTCTGGCCGACCACACCGGGACCCGAGCTTGAGGAACCCCAGACACCCTTGCCCGAGGTGGACACGCCCTTGACGCCGCCCCCCGAGGTGGACACGCCTGTGACGCCGTTCCCCGAGGCCGATTGGCCCATCGCGCCGGTGGCGGCTCCGGTGGCGCGGCCGAAGACGGCGATCGAGCCGGCGCCGCCGTTGCTGGTCCCCTTGATGCCGAGGCCTGCGCTGTTGGTGTTCGTGATGTTGAACACCACCCCTGAGGTGCTCGCCGTACCCGCGTACGGGAGGGTCACCCCCCCGCTCGCCGGGTTTTGCCAGGCAACGTTGCCACCGGTGGAGGTCAGCACCTGACCGGAGCTGGAGCCGGAGGCCGAGAGTTTGTTCGTGGTGACCGCGCTGCCCGCGATCTTGGCGTTGCTCACCGCGCCGCTCGCGAGCTTGGCCCCAGTCACACCGCCGTCGGCGATGGACAGGGTGACGGCCCCGGAGGTCCCACCCCCGGCGAGGCCGGCACCCGCGGTGACGCCGCTGATGTCGCCGCTACCACCCGCCGGAGCATCCTGCCACGCCACGCCGCCCCCTGTGGAGGTCAGCACCTGGCCCGATGCCGAACCGGACGGAGAGAGCTTACCCGTTGTCACCGCCCCGCCAGCGATCTTGGAGGAGGTGACGCCCCCGTCGGCGATGGAGAGCGTGACTGCGCCCGAGGTCCCGCCGCCGGAAAGCCCTTCGCCAGCGGTCACGGCAGTGATGTCACCACCTCCGCCGCTGGAGTTTGCAGCCAGCAGGCTGTCGGCATAGGCCATCTCGAACACCGAGGAATCGTTGGAACGGTTGGCGATACCGGTGCCGAAAGCCACGACCCTTCCCGAGCCCGACCGAACCTCGACCCGCAGGCGGACGTTGGTGGCGTTTGGGCTCGCGACCAGGTCGGCGAGGTTGACCTGCTTCGGCTCGAAGGCCCGGAGGGAGTAGTCCTTCGACCCGAGGGTGCTCCCGTCCTCATCGCGGGCCGTGACACGTACCACGCAGGAGGCGCCGGCCACCTCGACGAAGCCGAAGTTGTAGCGAAGCTCGGAGCTGCTCCGGGGCGTTGTCTGGTAGACGCCGAGGATATCGGTGCTCTCGCCGCTTCCAATGGCGAAATCCACCGGTACGCCGGAGAAGAACTGCCCCTTGGAGTCGCCCTCGGTCCTCCCGGCCGGAGTGGAGGCAACACGGCTGTTGACAATCACGCGGCGGGAAGCGGTGATCCGCATGGCCCCGAACTTCGAGGCGAAACCGAACAGCGTCTGGGTGGCGTCGTTGTACTTGACGGTGTCGCCCGGCGGGATGGTCACCGAGTAGGTGCCGCTCGGCGTGACGTTGGAACGGCCACGCTCCCAGAGCTCGATCTGGACGTTGACGGAAGAGGCGCCCGGGTTGTAGATCCACAAGGTCGTCGCCCAGTTGGACCCGGCCACGCCCGGCCCCCTTCCTACCGAAGGCAGGACCACCTCGGTGCCGGCGAACGATGCGAAGACCGGCCCACCCGCGCCGGCCACGATGATGGCGACTGCGACACAAGCTGCGAAACGGAAAAGGCGAAACATGACATCCTCCCGTGTGTTCCCCCCCGCGCCGGTTTCCCACACGAGGGCATTGATCTTTGGACCTGGATCAACAATGGACCGGGACGCCGAAGAACGCCATCGCACGATCTGGTGAGGCTCTTACTGTGCAAGGAACGCCGGGGAAGGGAACCTGGTCAGCGCACGCCGTGGCGAAGGGCCAGGGTCACGGCCTCGACCACGCTGTGAACCTGGAGCTTGGTGTAGATCGATCGCACGTGGGTTCGAACGGTATCGATGGAGATGCCGAGACGCGTGGCGACCTGCTTGTACGGAAGACCGTCGACCAGGCAGTCGAGCACCTGCCGCTCACGTCCGGTGAGGCCCGCATCCACGCCGTGTTCATGAAAAGACGAGTGTTTCTCACCCCGGCGCACGATCCCGAGGAGCGTGCGGGCGACACCCGCTGACAGCGGTGCGCCTCCCGCCATGATCGTTCTCAACTGATGGAGGAGCTCTTCGGGAGGCGTCCCCTTGGTCAGGTAGCCGTCGGCACCGGCACAGATGGCGTGCAAGATGGTCGCGGGGTCCTCGAAAACAGTGATGGCGACGACCCGGGTCGAGGGGACTCTCTGTTTGAGCTTCCGGGTAGCCTCGATACCACTCATACCGGGAAGGTCGATATCCATGAGCACCAGGTCCCACCGGGAATCGGCCGCCTCGAGCGCGGTCTCGGCATCGGGAAACGCCCCCGCCATCTCGAAGCCCGGCGAGAGCTCGATGAGAGCAGCCAGGCTCTCCCTGAACCGCGGGTCATCCTCGATCACCGTAATCCGAGTCAGCGTCCACCTCCCCGAGGAGCCTTACAAGTGTGGATCCGGCCCGCCGCAATCGCCATCACATGTTCATGCGACGCCGACTCCTGAAATGGCGCCGCCCGGCCGCCCCGGCCCAACACGGGTCGAAAGTCAACGTCACGATGGCGCCGGCGCCGGGAGCGGATTCGATCGCAAGCCGCGCCCCGATCGCCTCGGCCCTCCTCCACATGCTGTGCAACCCGAGGCTTACCGCGCTGTCCTGGTATTCCTCGGGGCGAAAGCCGACACCGTCGTCGGCGATCGACAACCGCCAAAGCCCATCGCCGGCCGGTGCGACGGCCAGTTGCACCCGCTCGGCGTGAGCGTGCCGTGAAATGTTATGAAGCGCCTCGAGGCCGATGAGCAGGAGGTTGCGGCGCACCAGTAGCGGCAACGGCCCGGGTGGCCATCGCTCGGGAACGATGACCTCGAAGCTTCCCTCCGGCCCACCCAAGAGCTTCGCACCGTGATCGGCCAACTGGGCAGCGGTGTCCCTCAGGCCGGCGTGCTGGTCTCGCAGCGACCACACGATGGCGCGCAGCGTGAAGCTCAGGCGCGCGCTGACGTCGCCGATGTCGCGGGCGAGCCCGATGCGACGCTCGGGCGAGAGCAGCTCGCCGGAGCCCATCGAGGCCAGGATTCCGATGCTGGCGAGGCCCGACCCGACCTGATCGTGCAAATCCCCGGCGATTCTCTCGCGTTCGCGCTCGACCCGCGCGAGCGATGCCAACTGGAAGCTGCGCACGAGGGAGAGCACGCCTGCGACCGCCGCCGTCGCCAGCAAGAACGCCCACCAGGTCTGCCACCACGGGGGACGGACACGGAAGCGCAATGCCGCGGCCCGTGAGCTCCAGTGGGCCTCGTCCACCGAGGCCTGCACCGCAACCGAGTGGCGGCCGGGTGCGAGACCGCTGAGGGTGAGGCGCGAGCTGGTCCACGGTCGTGACCACATCCTGCCGTCGACGCGGCTCCGGTAGCGGATCTTGGCGGGATCGCGAAACGATAACGCCGCGAACCGCAGGTCGAGTCGCCGGGCGTTCCAGTCGAGGATGAGTGGGGAGCGTGGCTGCCACTGTTCACCGTTGCGCAGAACCTCCACGATCACCACCGCGGGCGGCCCGACCGGGCGCGCTCGTGCGGCGGGAAGAACGTGAATGAGGCCGTTGTCCGTAGGGATCCAGAGGTTACCGTCGGCAAGCTCCAACACCTGGCCTCCGCTGCGGCTCGGCAGCCCTTGCCACGGCCCCAGGGTTTCCAGAACCCGCCACCCGCCCGGGCACTCCGGACAGGCGAGAACCCGCCGGACGAACCCCTTGCCAGCGATCCACACGCCGCCCCGCGGCGATCGTGCGAGGGAGAAGACGACCCGGCTGGGCAAGGTCTCCACTCCGGGGTGCTCCACGGCGCCACGCCGACCGAGGCGAAGGATTCCGAACCCTCTTCCGGCCAGCCACACCTCGTCACCGATCTGGGCGAGATCGAAGGCCTGTTCGACCTCCGGTTCGTCCCAGCACGTCCGCCCGGCGGGGGACCCGGCCAGCGCGGCCTCCACGGGCTGCCGGCAGATGCGTGTTCCGCTCACCCAGATCAACTCCGACCGGGTGGTTTCGAGCACGCTGTCGACGGGCGCACCGCCATCCGTTCCGCCCCAGAGGGGTACCGTCGCCGGAACTCCGTTCCGAACAAGCTGGAGCCCGGCTTCGCCGGCGAGCCAGAGCCCGGTCCCTCCGGTCGCGCAACCACGCAGCGCGTGGGGACCGGGAATGACCCTGCGTGCCCGGCCACCCCTGTAACGGTAGAGCCCCTCCCGGTTGCCGAACCAGACGGCGCCGGTGGAGCCCGTGCACAACCGGCCGGTGGCGGACACCGGCTCGGTCGTCGCGCGCCAGCCCGCACCGTCGTCGCCGACCCGTCCCAGGCCTTGCCAGGTGGAAACGAGGACTCCATCCCCCGACCGGGCGACGTAGCGGGCATGGGCGGACGGGAGCCCCTCGAGGTCGGTCCAGATGGTGGTATCAGGCTCGGGGAACTGGAGCAACCCCGAGAAGGTCCCCATCCACATGGAACCTTCGCGGTCGACCAGGAGCCGCCCACCGCTTGGAACACCCTCGGCGAGACCCATGACATCCGTCGCGTCGCCGGGGCCGATGCGCGCCAGGAAACGATCGAAGGCGGCCCACACGACCGCCCCCCGTACCGCCAGCGCCACGCCCTTTCCGGGGAGCGTCAGGACCTTCGTGAACGTGACCGCCGAGGGTGGGGCGGACAGCACCTGGCCATTCAGCCTGAGCAGGATGAAACCGCCGTCGGCCCTGCGCACGACATCCGCGGCACCACTGATCGGTATGACCTGCTCGAGCTGACCGGAACTATCGATCAGCCTGACGTCCCTGGTCGTGAGCACAGCCATTGACTTGCCCAGCGAGCATAGATACCTGGGAGGATACCGCCCGAAAACCACGGGGTCCGGCTGGCCCCATGCTCTGGCCCGGATCCACACCCGGCCGTCGCGGATCACCCACAGCCGGCCGGCGACGTCGTAGGCGGCGTCTGTGATCCCGATGAGCTTGACGCCTCGTGGCCCCGGAACGGGCTCGACGCCGGTCTCGGTGGTTCGAAGGAGGGCACCGCGGGGGAGAAGGGCGAGGACACCGCGCTCGGGCCGGGCCACAACTTTCATCACCGAGCCCGGGACACCATCACGCGCCCACCGGTCGAAGCCGTGGCCGTCGAAGCGAACAAGGCCCCCGTGAGTTCCAAGCCACAGGAATCCCTCGCGGTCCTGCACCACCGCTGTCACGGTGGCAACGGCCAGCCCGGAGGTCTCGTCGAGGCGGCGAAAGTAGCGATGCGCCGCATCGGCCCCGGTCGTGACGGCGAGCACCACCAGGACGCCGAGCCAGACCCCCACGGATCTCACACCACGCCAGGTCCACCGGCAGAGGGAGGCACTCCAGTTTGATCTCATATGAGCAAGTGTAACATAGTGTGCAATAACAGGCTTGCGTGAGCGGCGCGATCCCGTGCCGGGTCCCCAATAATCCGATCAATCCGTGGCTTTCTGGGCTTCGACTTTTCCGGACGGCGGGATGCCCGACGGCATGTAGCGCTTGCTGATTGACACCGGAATCGATTATGGTGTCGGTATGAGCGATCCGCAGCTTATCTGGCGTTTTGGCCGGTGGGTCGGTGCCCGGAGCACCGGGACGGCCCGGCTTGGCTGGACCGGCGGCGGCCTCATTCTTGCCGTGCGCGGGGCCAAGGCCGTCTCGGTCGAGGGGCCCGATCCATCTGACGTTTCGAACGCGCTCGGCTGTTCCCCCACGGGGCAGACGAATCTCCTGCTAGAGGCCCGGGCGGCCGCGTCGCGCACGGGCGCCGATGAGACCCGGGCGGTTGCCATCGTCAAGTCGATCGTGGAAGCGGGGATCCGCTCGTGGATTCTCGACGAACGCCGGACCCTCGAGTTGGTTGAAGGTGAGGTCCCGGCCGGTGATGGCCCTACCATCTCTCTCCCGCACGCCATCGTTGAAATGGTGCTTTCCGACGAGAGTGACGAGCTGCCGCGAACGGTTCTGCAGGATCGCCGGGTTCTCTTGCGGCGCAGCCCCGGGTTCCTGGAAGGGTACGCCTCGCTCCAGTTGACCGAAGAGGCCGACCTGGTCGCCGCCAAGATTACCGGTCAGCGAACGGCGGAAGAGATCATCGAGCGTTCCCCGCAGGACAGCGACGAGGTCATGCGGCTCCTGGTCGCGCTGGTGGTCGCAGGATTCCTCGAGCCCGTCCTCGTCGCCGATCTCGAGCAGGAGCGCGCGAGTATCGATCCCGTCTTCGTTCCACCGGTCCAGGCGGCGGCGCGCCGGCTCCCGCCGGCCCTGATCATCGGCGGTGTAATCCTCCTGGCGGTGATCCTTGCCGCCGTTGGCTGGCTCGTTCTCCATCACGCACATTCCAAGACAGCCTCGCCGGCCCGCTGGGGAATCGTCATCGATCGCGGATGCCAGCCACAGGATCTCCAGAGAATCCTCGAGAAAGCGGGAAAGCACCCGCGAAAGCTCGTCGCCCAACCCGACAGTCAGAAAATGTCTGAGCCGTGCTGGGAGCTGGTCTGGGGAAGCTTCCGCTCCAAGGCTGAAGCTCGCAAGGCGCTCGCTAGAATTCCGAAGAGTCTCGTTCGGAGGGGCGTGACCGGGAGAATCGTCACGTTGAGCAAAACGCCGGGTTCGCCCGGCGGCCGAGGAAACTGAATGGCTCCGCACCAGAAAAGTCGCCTCGATCTGCGCCGGTCGTTGCCCCTCCCGGAGCTCATGGCCACCGCCCAGTACAACCGGTCAACGGGAATTCTCCGCGCCTCGGACGGGTCGGCGACCCGTGAGCTCATCTTCGTCAACGGCGAGCTTCGGGCAGCCCATTCCAATCTCGAAGACGAAAAGCTGGGAAGCTGGCTGGTTGGGCGAGATCTGATCTCGGAGGATGAGAAGGCACTGGCCCTGCTCTCCCAGGGTGCCACCGACCAGCCGCCACTCGGGCATCTCCTCGTCCGGCGCGGGTGCATCGAACAGGATGCCCTGGAGCACGAGCTTGAAGACCTGACCGTCACGATCGTCCGCCGGGCAGCCGCGACACTTCGGACCTTGAACGAGTTCGTCGAGGGCCGGACGAGCAGCCAACCCGATACGATTCCCAATCTGACGACGCCCCAGGTGATCCTGGTCGCGGCGCGCAGCCTCTCGAACCTGGAGGTTATCCGGTCCAATCTCGAGCCGCTGGAACAGGTCGCATGGCCGAGCACGAGCCTTGAAACGCTTCTGAACGAGTTCACGTTGACGCCACAGGAGGCGTTCATCATCAGCCGGATGGACGGAAGCCGCTCCCTCAAGGGCCTGGCGGCCGTGCTCCCGGGCGGCGAAAACGAGGTGCTCCCAATTCTCTACGCCCTCCGCATGGCGGGCATCATCATCGTCGGAACGGCGTCGGAACAGACCAGGACCTTCACGCCGGACTTTTCCAGCGAGCCACCGGGCTCCGGCCAGCACATCAGCATCGTTGACGAGGCAAGCCTCGAGCCATCGCAGCTGAGCGAACGCGAGAGAATCCGGCGCCTGGCCGGCGAGTGCCAGCGCATGGATCATTATCGCGTCTTGGGTCTCGAACCGGGAGCACACAACAACGACATCCGGGGGGCGTGGGAACGTATCCAACAGGAGTTTTCTCCCGACAACTCCTCGATTCCACACCTTCGTGATCTCAAACCCGAGCTGACCACGATTGTCGATCGCGCCCGCGAGGCCTACGAGGTGCTCGCAGACCCCCGCTCCAGGAAACGGTACAACACGGTACTCCGGTCGATGCAGGACGAGGTCGAGCGGGCGAAGCGTGCCACACGAGCGCCGAGGATCGATCCCCGTGTCAGGGCCCAGCTCGTCGAAGCCAATATCAAACGCGCCAGCGAGCTGATTCACAGTGGCGAGCCATACCTGGCCATCAAGCTGCTCGAACAGGCGTGCGAGATCGAGCGGCGGCCCGATGCTCTGCTCCAGCTCGCACGGCTTCTTCTGCGCAACCCACTCTGGAAGAACCGTGCGCTCAAGACGCTCCGCCTGGCGATCGAGGCCGACCCGCACTTCGTCGACGCCTGGATCGAGCTCGCCGAGTTCTGGAGGCGGCGGCAGAATCCCGAGCGGCAGCGCAAGGCTCTCGAACGTGCCGTCGCCGCCGATCCTGACCACGAGAAGGCCACCACGATGTACCGGCAGCTGATGGGTCAACGGGAGCTGGAGCGCCTCCTCAGCCGGGCGCGGCGCAGCCAAGCCAGGTAGTCCCGGCGCATCCAGGGGAGGCCACATGCCTTTTCTCATCGATGGGAACAACCTGATGCACGCGTTGCCGGCCGGCCGCCGTAGCCGTGACGCCGTCAGGCAGATGATGCTCGACCTCGCGCGCCGCGAACGGATCTCGATCACCCTCGTCTTCGACGGCCCCCCCGCAACCGGGGTCCCGGAGCGGGAAAACCTTGGCCGGGTGACCGTCATCTACAGCGGGGCGTCATCCGCCGACGATGTGCTGATTCGCCTCCTGCCACAAAGGCCCGCCGTGCAGAGCTGGACGCTCGTCACCGATGACCGGGAGCTGACGGCCCGCGCCCGAAACGCCGGCGCACGGACGCGCCGTCTCTCGGAATGGCGGCACAAGCTCACAGGTGTCATCCGGCCAGGCGGAAAGCCGGAGAAGACACTGTCGGAAGCCGAAATCCACGAGTGGGAAGACTACTTTCGCAAGGGCGGAGGTTCCTGACCCGCCCCACCATTGCCGGCCGGCGGCGGGATGTTACACTCTCCGCCGCGCGAGCCGGAAGCGCTCGCTCCAAGGAGGTGTGACATGACAGACATCAAAGCGCTGTTGCAATCTCTCGGCATCGAGGACGTCAACACCGGCGCCTGCACGGGCCGGTGGATCGAATCGGACGGAGGCACGGAGCTGACCTCGTTCACGCCGGTCGACGGGTCCCCGATCGCCACGGTGATCCAGGCCGACGAGGCAACCTACGAGAAGGTCATCGAAACGGCCCACGAGGCGTTTCTGAAGTGGCGGATGATGCCCGCCCCACAGCGCGGCCTCATCATCCGCGAGCTGGGCGACGCGCTGCGCGAGCACAAGGAACCTCTCGGCGAGCTGGTCTCCCTGGAGATGGGCAAGATCCTGTCCGAAGGGCTCGGCGAGGTCCAGGAGATGATCGACATGTGCGATCTTGCCGTTGGCCTCTCGCGCCAGCTCTACGGCCTGACGATGCACTCGGAGCGGGCGCGTCACCGCATGTACGAGCAGTGGCATCCGCTAGGCGTCGTCGGCATTATCACGTCGTTCAACTTCCCGGTGGCCGTGTGGGCATGGAACGCAGCCGTCGCGGCCGTCTGCGGCGACACGATGGTGTGGAAGCCATCCTCCTCGACGCCGCTGACGGCGATCGCCGTGCAGCACATCGTCAACCGGATCATGGAACGCCACGGCCTGTCGGGCGTCTTCAACCTCGTCATCGGCTCCGGCCGCGTCATCGGCGAGCGGATGATCAACGATCGCCGGATCCCGCTGATCTCGTTCACCGGCTCGATCGAAATGGGCCGGCACGTCTCAGAGGCGACAGCGCGCCGCCTGGGGCGCTCGATCCTCGAGCTCGGCGGCAACAACGGCGTCATCGTCATGGATGATGCCGATCAGAACCTGGCGTTGCGCGCAATCCTGTTCGCGGCGGCCGGGACTGCGGGCCAGCGGTGCACGACACTCCGCCGCCTGTTTCTCCAAAAGGGCATCGCCGCCCAGATGACCGAGCGCCTGATCAAGGCGTACCGCAGCATCCCGATCGGGGATCCACTCGACGAGAACACCCTGATGGGGCCGCTCGTCGACGAGGCGGCCGTCCAGGCGTACCTCGGTGCCATCGACCTGATCAAGGAGCAGGGCGGCGAGATCCTCTACGGCGGTACGCGCATCGACCGGCCCGGCTTTTACGTCGAACCGACCCTTGTCAAGGCGCACCCCGGCATGGAGATCGCACGCGAGGAGACCTTTGCACCGATCCTCTACATCTTCGAGATCGAGGACGTCGAGGAGGCCATCGCCCTTCACAACTCGGTCGACCAGGGCCTGTCGTCGGGCATCTTCACGTCGAACCTGTACGCCGCGGAAAAGTTCCTCTCCCACGAGGGCTCCGACTGTGGCATCGCCAACGTCAACATCGGAACGTCGGGCGCCGAGATCGGCGGCGCGTTCGGTGGCGAGAAAGACACCGGCGGCGGCCGCGAGGCTGGATCCGACGCGTGGAAGGCGTACATGCGCCGCCAGACCTGCACGATCAACTGGGGGCACGAGCTGCCCCTGGCGCAAGGCGTCCACTTCGACGTCGAGGCGTAAACGCACCCCGCACATCACGACGGCCGGCCGGGATCTCGACCCGGCCGGTTTTTCTTGACCCGCCGGCGGCCCTGATACCATGCTGACGTGGAAGGGCGGGTCCTGATCGTTGACGATGAGCCCGGGGTCCGGAAGGTCCTCCGGCACATCCTGACTGGCGCCGGTTACCAGGTCGACGAGGCGGCCGACGCGTTCCAGGGGCTCGATGCGCTCGATCGCCTCGTGCCGGACGCGCTCCTGCTCGACATCAAGATGCCGGGGATGGACGGCATCGCGTTGCTGGACAACTTGCGCCAGCGCGGCCTGGAAATCCCCGTGGTCGTCCTGACCGGGCACGGGGACGAATTCACGGCGCGGAACTGTCTGGAGGCCGGAGCGGTGGCGTACCTGACAAAGCCCCCCGACCGCGCCGAGCTCCTGCTCGCCGTTCGTGGGGCGGTGGCCCAGGGCCGCCTGGCGCACCGGCGAGTCGGTCCTCCGGAACCCCCTCCACTGCTTGGCGAGAGCCTGTCGATGCGGCGCCTGCGCGAGGAGATCGCCCGCGTCGCCCCTTCCCGGGCGACGGTGCTGATCCACGGCGAATCGGGTACCGGCAAGGAGCTTGCCGCACGGCGTTTGCACCATCTCTCGGACCGGGCGCTCGCCCCGTTCGTCAGGGTCAACTGCGCCGCCATCCCCGAGGAGCTGATCGAATCGGAGCTGTTCGGCCACGAGAAGGGCTCGTTCACCGGCGCCCACCGGAGGCAGACCGGCAAGTTCGTCCAGGCGGACGGGGGCACGATCTTCCTCGACGAGGTCGGCGACATGTCGCTCAAAACCCAGGCGAAGGTGCTGCGCGTCCTGCAGGATGGCGAGGTCGAGCCCATCGGTGCCGGCACGCCGTTTACGGTCGACGTCCGGGTGCTCGCCGCGACCAACAAGGACCTGGCCCAGGAGGTTGCCGCCGGGAGGTTTCGAGAAGACCTCTACTACCGTCTCGCGGTCGTGTTGATCCGGACGCCACCGCTTCGCGAGCACGCCGACGACATCCCCCTGCTCGTCGAGCATTTCACCGCCGAGTTCTGCGACGCGTACAACCGGCGGTTGAAGACGTGGTCGGACGAGGCCATGAAGCAGCTCCTCGCGTACACCTGGCCGGGGAACGTCCGTGAGCTCAAGAACGTTGTCGAGCGAGCGGTGATCATGGAGATCGACGACGTCATCCACGGCGTCGATCTCCTCGCCCCGCCGCAGGCATTGCCCGCACCGCCGTTCCTGGACGTGCCGACGCTCCAGGAGTTCCAGCACCGGGCGGAGCGGGCGTACATCGTCCACCAGCTCGAGCGGAACAACTGGAACGTCGCGGCCACGGCGCGGGCGATCGGGACGCCGCGTTCCAACCTGTACAAGAAGATCCAAGCGTACAAGATCACCAGGGAGAATCCATGACGACCTCACTGACCCTCGACGAGCTCACCGCCGCGGGCGCTCACCGCACCGGCCACTTCCGGCTCTCTTCAGGGCTGCATTCTGGCGACTACCTCCAGTGTGCGCTCTACCTCGCCGATCCGCGCCGTGCCGAACGCGCCGGCCATCTGATCGCCGGGGGCTTGCGCGGGGCCGGCATCCGCCCGGAGCTTGTCGTGTCACCCGCGCTCGGAGGCGTCATCATCGGTCATGAAACCGCCCGCGCCCTCGGAGCGCCCTTCCTCTTCACCGAACGGGTGGACGGACGGATGACGCTCCGGCGGGGCTTCGCCATCGGTCCCGGCCAACGGATCGTGGTTGTCGAAGATGTCGTGACAACCGGGAAATCGACCCGCGAAGTGGTTGCGGTGCTGGAACAGTCGGGCGGCCTCGTCATCGCCATGGCCTCGATCGTCAACCGGTCCGGACAGGACAACCCGTTCGCGCCCATCCCCTTCATCCCGTTGCTCAGCGTGGCGTTTCCAACATGGCCTCCCGAGGAGTGCCCGCTCTGCCGCGAGGGCAAGCCGATCGAAAAACCCGGCTCCCGCCCCGTGTAAGCGGCAGGTATCACCCTGCCCGGACACGCAATCCCGGGCGTCCCATCATGCGGCCGGCGCCGTGATGTGGCGCGTCGCGTCAGTCCGCCGCGTCCGCGCCGCCGCCACGGCCGGCGCCTCCCGTGTCCCGCTTGCGAGGGCGCTGGTTGCTCCGGAGGATCCGCTTGCGGAGCCGGATCTCGGAGGGCGTGACCTCGACCAGCTCGTCGGCGTCGATCCACTCGAGCGCACGATCCAGAAACATACGCTGCGGAGGCGCCAGCCGGAGAGCCTCGTCGGAGCCGGCCGCACGCATGTTCGTGAGCTTCTTCTCCCGCGTCACGTTGACGATGAGATCGTTCTCGCGGCTGTACTGGCCAACGATCATCCCCTCGTACACCTCGGTACCCGGGCCAACGAACAGGGTTCCCCGCGGTTGCAGGTGAAAGAGGGCGTACGGCGTCGCGCGGCCCGGACGGTCGGCGACCATCGCCCCCGTGCTTCGTCCCGGGATTTCCCCCTGCCATGGCTCGTATCCATCGAACAGCGTGTTGATGATGCCGGTACCGCGCGTATCGGTGAGAAACTCGGACCTGAAGCCGATCAGTCCTCGCGACGGCACGCGAAACTCGAGCCGGACCCGGCCGTGGCCGTTGTTGCTCATCTTCTGCATGCGGCCGCCGCGACCGCCAAGCTTCTGGGTCACGACGCCGGTGTACTCCTCCGGGCAATCGACGACGACGATCTCGACCGGCTCGTGCAGGCGCCCGTCGATCTGGCGGGTCAGGATGGTCGGCTGCGACACGCTGAGCTCGAATCCCTCGCGGCGCAACGTCTCGATCAGGATCGCGAGCTGGAGCTCACCGCGGCCCATCACCTTGAAGGCGTCGTTGCTCTCCTTCTCGACCCGGATCGAAACGTTGTGATGCGCCTCCTTTTCCAGCCGTTCCCAGATCTGCCGGGCGGTGACGTAGCTTCCCTCACGCCCCCCGAACGGGGATGTGTTGGCCGAAAAGACCATCGAGATCGTCGGCTCGTCGACCACGATCCGTTTCATCGGCATCGGGTTTTCCAGGTCGACCAGCGTATCGCCGATGGTAACCTCCCCGAGGCCGGCGGCGGCCACGATGTCGCCGCACATCACCTCGACCGTCTCCACCCTCTTGAGCCCTTCGTACGTGTAAACCATGGCAGCCTTGACCGGCGAGACGCCGTCTTCGCGGGCCACGCCGATCGGTTTGCCCGCCTGCATCCGCCCGTTGAAAACCCGGCCGATGGCCAGCTTCCCGACGTAGTCGTCCGCGTCGAGGTTCGTTACCAGGATCTGCAGCGGCGCGTCGGGGTCCCCCGTGGGGGCGGGGAGGCCATCGAGGATCTCGTCGAGGAGCGGCCTGAGATCCGTCGACTCGTCACCGAGCTCCCTGTGTGCAACCCCCTTGCGCGCATTTGTGTAAAACACTGGAAAGTCCAGCTGCTCCTCGCTCGCGTTGAGATCGATGAACAGGTCGTACACCTCGTCGAGCACCTCGGCCGGCCTGGCGTCGTCCCGGTCGATCTTGTTGAGGGCCACGATCGGCGGCAGCCCCAGGCGAAGCGCCTTCTCGAGCACGAAGCGGGTCTGGGGAAGCGGTCCCTCGGCGGCGTCCACGAGGAGCAGCACACCATCGACCATCTGCAATGTCCGTTCGACCTCGCCGCCGAAATCGGCATGCCCCGGCGTGTCGACGATGTTGATCTTGACGCCGCGATAGTGCACAGAGGTATTCTTGGCGAGGATCGTGATCCCTCGCTCCCGTTCCAGCTCGTTCGAGTCCATGACCCGCTCCAGGACCCGTTCGTTCGCGCGGAAGATGCCGCTCTGCCACAGCATTGCATCGACCAGCGTGGTCTTCCCATGGTCGACATGGGCGATGATGGCGATGTTTCGAATCGGAAGCTCGGGCATGATTCCTCCAAGGGGCTGGGGTTCTATCACTTCCCCACCCCAGAGTCAAAGATGGAGTCAACCACGGGCGCACGGATGGTACCAATAATGTTGTATCCGGTGCAGCCGAACGAAACGCTCACCTGCACGATCCTTTCGGAAGGTTTCAGAAACGCCGCTGCCCCTCCCGGCTCGCGCCATCTCCCCTCCCCCCCCTTCGCCTGGCGCACACCGGACACCCTCTGACAACTTTCACCGGTACCTTTACTGCTGGCGTTCGGGCTTGCGAACCGCTTCAAGTTTCGGACCGAAGAATCCAACCGGAATCCCGGCATTTCGGCACGCTTTGGTCGCCCGCGAACTGAGAACCAGGATCGTGATCACGTTCCAGAAAGGAATCACCATCGCCACGGCCCACAGAACGCCGACCCGAGAACCCAGGGCCGATGCCGTGCGGTAGGCGTATATCGCCAAAGCGACGATGGTGACGAGGATTCCAAGCACACGAGCCAGCGCCACTGCAAGCACCGTCTCTGCGTAACCTCTCGCCAGGATTATCGCAAATGCGCCAACGATAATAATGACGTATTGAACCCCAGCCCAAAGCACCAACCGCCTGTACGAAGCGGCCAGCATACCCATGTCGACTTCCTCTTCCATGCGTTGTGCTCCTTCCTTCGAACTTCGTCTCAGTGGCACTCGCTGATCGATTTTCCCCGATACATGTAGCGAAAGTAGCATACCTTCTGTGCGCAAACACGCCATCCGCAGCACTGGCAGCACTGGACGTACCCCGCTTTATGATGATGGTACGGCAGGCTCGACCGCCTCACGTGACTGCATACATTGATGCCGGACAAAGCATGATCGACGCCCATCGTCCACGGAATGGATGCCACGGCCGGGGCATGACGATGCGGAGCAACCCAACATCGCTGCAAGCCGACGCCGAGCAATCTTCCCATCCACTGCAAGCCGACGCCGAGGCGTAAGCCGAGGCACGGCGAGCAGCCCTTCAGCCCGCAGCACCCACACCGTCCACGCCCCGACACCCCGCGCAACCGGGCCTGCATGATGCACCATCCATCTACTGCAGGGCGGGATGCACCGCACCTGGTGGCGCTTTCTCGATGTGCTCGCTC
>JAADFN010000008.1 GCA_013152895.1 Acidobacteriota bacterium
GACCAAGGTGCTGCCGAGGCGTGCGTGGCGCACGTCGCAGGCTGTGCCGCCGGGAACAACGCTGCAATGGCTGGCGTCTCCTTGCTCGGAGTAGAAGGCCTGGACGATATCCAGACCCTTCTTACCCTCGGCAGGCCTCGGGCGAAGTCGTCTGCGCCCGGCGCCTCGACGTGCCCCGGGCGAGATTGCCCCTCGCCTCGTTGCGGACTGCCCCCGCGCAACCCGCAGAACATTTCGCTCGGGGTGTCGGGGCGTGGACGGAAAGAAACGTGCGCCTCCTCTCGCGGACGTGGCGGTTTCATTCATCTCGAACCCGGCAGACGGCAGATCCAGCGCTGTTCGGCTATTCTGTCTCCCGATCGGGTTCGAGGAGGACGGCGGTGCCGTAGGCCAGCAGCTCGGCGGCGCCCTGCATGGTTTCCGAGGTCATGAAACGGACGCTGACGATGGCGTCGGCGCCGAGCTCGTTGGCCTCCTCGATCATGCGGTCGAGCGCCTGCTCGCGCACCTCGGCCAGCATCTTGGTGTACTCCTTGACCTCACCGCCAACGATGTTTCGCATGACGGCCATGATGTCCTTGCCGATGTTCCTGGCGCGGACAGCGTCTCCGCGGACCAGGCCGAGGGTCCGCACGATCCGGCGGCCGGCGATGGTCTCGGTGGTCGTGATGATCATTTATTGACTCCCCTGTACTTATCGGTCTTTAGGTCGCGGAGGCGGTCCAGGAGCGCCGAGACCAGGAGCAGGGTTCCGGCCGCGATTCCGCCAAAAACGAGAACGCGGCCGGCGGCGCCGTGCGAGCCCAGCCAGGCCTCCCGGGCGGCGTAGGCAAGCACAAAGATTACCCACGGGATGGCCAGCCACCACCCCAGGAGCCGGAATGCGAGGCTGCCCCGGGTCCGTGGCCGCTCGTCCCACTGGTCGTCCGGCGGGGCGGGGAAACGGGTGCTCATGGCGGCGTCCCGGATCCGGCGCAGGTCGGTGTAGAGCTCCCGGCAGTAGGAACAACTCTCCAGGTGAAGACGAACCCTCTGTTCGTCTCCCTGGGTCAGCTCGCCGTCGAGGAAGGCGGTGATCAGCTTCTCGTTCAAACCCGTGGGGCACCGGTCAGTCATCCGCTGCCTCCTTTTCCGTGGCCCCGATTCCCATGCAGGCTCGAACGGCCTCGCGAACGATCCGCCGACCCCGGTGGAGCCGGGACATGATCGTGCCCCTGGGCAGCCGGAGCACCCGGGCGATCTCGGCGTACGCCAGGCCATCGTAGTCCCGTAGGATGAGCACCTCCCGGTAATGCACCGGAAGTCGCTGGACGGCGCGCCAGACGACTTCTTGAAGCTGCCGGCGGGAGGTCACGGCTTCCGGGCCCAGGCCCGTGGCCGGGGGGTCGTTGCCCTGAGCCTCGGTGATCTCGTCCAGGGACGACGTCCGCCGCACCCGCCCGCGCCGGAGGCGGTCCCGGTACAGGTTGCGGACGATCCGGTACAGCCACGGGCGTACGGGGCGCCGGGCATCGAAGCGCCGCAGCGAACGGAAAAAACGGAGCATCGAGTCCTGGGCCAGGTCGGCGGCGTCCTCGCGGTTCCCGGTCAGCTGGAGCGCGAGCACGTAGGCGAGCTTCCGGCATGTTCCCCCGAGCTCCTCGAGCGCGGCCACGTCACCGTCCTTCGCGCGGAGGATCAGCCGCATCTCGTCGGAGGGCGCTTCGGCGGCGGGAAGGGTCATCGTCATGCTCACGTCAGATTCTACGACAACCCGCCCTGTCTATTCCCAACCGTGCGGCGTTGTGCCTGCTTCGCGCGGGCCACGCCCGCTGGTCGCTGCACGGGCCGGGTTGTGCAGGGTCGCCGTTCAGGCGTGTTTCATGATGACGAGCGTTGAAGACACCGTGGCGCGTTGGTCGAAACGCCACGCTGACGGACGTCTCAACGGTCTCGCGACGAAAGTCCGTGAGATATGCGGGCCAGGTTTCGGCCATTCCGGTGGTGACGACATATTGGCTGGATCTATTGCCGCAAATTGGTGGTTGTATCCTGGAAAAATGCACGGTATCTTGTTGGGTGAGGCCAGCCAATGAATCGATCAGGATACATTGGTCGGTGTTCGGAGAGCTCATGCAGATCGTCATCGACCGTCACAGCAAGATTCCCATCTACCGGCAGATCGTCGACCGGATCCGGGAGCAGATCGTCGGCGGAATGCTTCCCGAGGGGTTCCGTCTCCCGCCGGAGCGGCGCCTTGCGGAGGCGCTGGGTGTCAACCGGAGCACGGTGCTGACGGCGTACCGGGAGCTCAAGGCCGAAGGACTTCTTCACGCCCACGTCGGGCGGGGAACGTCGGTCCACGCGCCGGTACCGGCCACCCGGCCACCCGCCGGAACGGGCGGCGTGCCGTGGCGGCAGCTCTTCCGAGAAGGTGGCCACCACGTGCAGGATCCGGTGGTACGCGATCTCCTCGAGTTGACGGAACGCCGCGACGTCGTCTCCCTGGCCATCGGCCTGCCGGCGCCGGAGTTGCTCCCCCTGCACCTGCTCGGCACGATCTTCGACACGCTCGTCGAGGAGGCCGGCCCTCAGATGCTCCTGCACTGCCCGACGGAGGGTCACACGCCGTTGCGCGAAACGCTGACCCGGTGGCTGGCGACGCGGGGAATCGCCTGTTCGGTGCCCGAGGTCCTGGTGCTCTCCGGCTCCCAGCAGGGTCTCGACCTCATGGTCCGTGCCCTGGTCGATCCCGGCGACCTCGTCGTCGTGGAAGAGCCGACCTACGTCGGCATTCTTCCAGTGCTCCGCGCGGCCCAGGCCCGTGTCTTGGCGGTTCCGGTCGACCATGACGGGATGCGGACCGACGTGCTCGAGGCCATCCTCGAACGCCACCGTCCCAAGCTGATCTACACGCTGCCAACGTTCCAGAACCCGTCCGGGGTCGAGATGTCCCTGACCCGCCGCAAGGAGCTCCTGGAGCTGTCGGCACGCACCCAGGTGCCGATCCTCGAGGACGATCCGTACTCGGAGCTGTGTTACGACGGATCGCCGCTCCCGTCGCTCAAGGCGCTGGATTCCACCGGCCACGTGGTCTACCTCAGCACGCTGTCTAAGGTCCTCTTCCCGGGGATGCGCCTGGGTTTCCTGGTCGGCCCGCGGCCGCTGATCCGCAGGCTCGCGCTCCTCAAACAGGGGATCGACCTGCACTCGTCGAGCGTTGGCCAGCGGTTGCTCGACCGTTTCATCCGGGACGGCCACTACGAGCCGTACCTCGCGACGCTGCGCACCGCCTACGCCGAGCGGCGCGACACGATGGACCAGGCCCTGAGCGACGGGGAGGTCTCCGGCCTCGCATGGACGAAACCGCGCGGCGGTTTCTACTTCTGGTGCCGCCTCCCCAGGGAAGTGGAACGCTCTCGCCTCCTCAACGAGGCGGCCGATGCCGGCGTCGCGTACCTGCCGGGGGACGCATGCTTCGCCGAACCACCGGCGGATGCATTCGTACGGCTGAACTTCTCGTACTCCTCGCCGGAGCGAATCCGCGACGGCGTTGTACGTTTTCTCGAGTCGGTGCACAGGGCCGCCAGGGCGCAGCGAACCCAGGCCGCCGATCGCGTCGGCATGAAACCGGTGGTGTGATGGCATCGAAGGGGGAGGGATGAGCATGGACGTTCGTATGGCGAACCGGATGCGGGAGCTGAAGGCTTCCGAGATTCGTGAGATTCTCAAGCTGACCCAAAGACCCGGCATGATCTCCCTCGCGGGCGGCCTTCCCGCGGCCGAGCTCTTCCCGGTCGAACGCGTGGAGGACGTGACGAAGCAGGTTCTGGGCGAGGAGGGGCGCCACGTGCTCCAGTATTCCCCCACAGAGGGCGATCCCCGGCTCCGGGAGCTGATCGCCGGGCGGATGAACGCGCGATGGGGAACCTCCGTTGGACCCGACGACATCCTGATCACCAGCGGCTCGCAACAGGCGCTCGATCTCAGCGGCAAGCTGTTCCTCGATCCGGGAGACGCCGTGCTGTGCGAAAGCCCGACCTACCTCGGCGCCATCAACGCGTTCAAGGCGTACGAGCCGCAATTCGTCGAGGTCAAGACGGACAATGACGGGATGGACATCACGGACCTCGAGCGCAGCATCGCTGCGAATCCGAAGGTCCGTCTCGCCTACGTCATCCCCGATTTCCAGAACCCGAGCGGGCGCTCATGGTCGCTCGAGCGGCGCCGGGCTTTCCTCGATGTCATGGTGCGCCACGCCATCCCGGTCGTGGAGGATAACCCGTACGGCGAGCTGCGGTTCGAGGGCGAGCCGCTCCCGCCGCTCAAGGCCCTGGACGCGCACGGTCTCGTCATCTTTCTCGGCACCTTCTCGAAGATCTTCTGTCCGGGACTGCGCATCGCGTGGCTGGCCGCGGCGCCCGCCCTGCGCGAGAAGTACGTCATGGCCAAGCAGGGAGCCGACCTCCACTCCTCCAGCCTCGGTCAACGCCAGATCGCGGTCTACCTCGACCGGTTCGATCTTGACGCCGACATCGAGATCCTTCGCCAGACCTACCGGCGGCGGCGCGATGTCATGCTCCGGACGATGGAAGAGACCTTCCCGTCCGGCATTTCCTACACCCGGCCCAAGGGAGGACTGTTCCTCTGGGTCGAGCTTCCAGGGGATGTCAACGCCCGCGACGTGCTTGCCCACTCCCTGGACCAGGGCGTGGCGTTCGTCCCGGGCGGGTCGTTCTACCCGAACGGCGGGCACGAGAACACCCTCCGGCTCAACTTCTCGGCGATGTCCGAGGAGCGCATCGAGGAGGGTATCCGCCGCCTCGGCCGCGTCCTGGGCGAGGTCATGGCCGAACGCGCTGGAACGGGCAGAGTCGAAGCGCTCGCCGGATCCTGATCCCCCGGGCGCCGGCGCTTCGCTCACCGCGTTCCTCGAGCCGCTGGAAACCGCCCTCGGCATGGCCAAGGGGTCCCTGCCCGCCGGCATCTACGGGCTGACGGTCCTGCCGCTCGACGATGCAGCACACGGCGTCAAAGGCCGCTCGTGGGCCTTCGTCTCGCTCGTCGATAACGTCACCGGGGACTCCACAAACTGGTGGTGAGGCGGTATGACGCGTCATGTCGAAAAGAGGGGCCGCGCAACGGGCGACCCCTCCTGGTTTCACCCCCTCCCAAAAAATGACTGCGGCTATTGAACTTCCAAACAGCGCTACAACTTCGAACCTCGTGGTGCCTTGACACCCAGGGGGAGGGCCACTAGGATCTTGAAGATTGCAGATATGAGTAAGTCTGACATATGTCAAACGACGCGGGGACCCGAGGAATGGCACGTTCACGGCTGCGTGATGGTGGCAGCGGCGGTTCCAGGTGCCCGCGGCAGGTGCAGAGACCGGCCGATCATCGGCGGAGCCCTTCACAAACCGGGGCGCCAGCAAGGGGAGGATCCACGTGCTGGTGACGCTGCGCCGATGGCCGTGCTAGGGACCGGATTTATCCGAAAGCAAAGGAAACACGGGGAGGTATTGATGTCAAAGTTGAGAGCTCTTGGCCTGGTGGTCATCGTTACTGGTTTGCTGCTGTGTGCCGGTATGGCCCGTGCCGACGTTGTCTGGTCGTGGCAGTTTCAGAACGAGAAAGGCACCTTCACGACCGATGGAACGGTCGCGGACCTCGCGGGTCCCCACACGTTCACGATCCTCAGCTTTCAGGTCACGGCGTCCGATTATCCGGCCAACGTGGGTGCGACGTACACCTGGAATCAACCCCCCCAAGGCCTGATCTGGGACGGTTCGGCCATCACGCAGTTCTTCCGCTCGGGGGGAACGTTGACGAACGGTTCGAACTTTTTCAACGCCGATACCTACTGGGCATACACTCTTGTTCCCGACACCGGGCTCTTGAGTGACGACTCCGAGGAAACCGTGACCTCCGGGGCGCTCACGGTGGCTCCCATCTTGGAACCAGAGGCGATCCCTACCCTGGGCGGGCCGGGGCTTGTCACGATGATCCTGGTTGTCGGCCTGTTGGGCATCGCAGCGATTCGGAGAACGCAAAGGCTCGCCTGACGTGACGTACTCGTAGGGAATACGGGAGCCGGTCCGAGCGGGGTTGGATGGCGATGCAGGTCGAGGTGGAGGACACGCCCGGCCACCGCATCCCCGTGGACGAGGTCACGCCCGGGGCGAAGCGGCCCGCTTCGTTTCCGGGCTCGACGGCAAGCCCAAGGGCACGAGCCTCACGCACGTCCCGCTGCGACCGCGGATATGCCAGCGAGTGCGGCGTTTGTCACGGCGGCGACGCCGAGACAACGTGCCACGAGGGCAACGTGATCGAATGCCGGCCTACAAAGGGGTGTACAGTAGCGGCTCCGGGGACCGCCTGTGCTCGACCGGGCCGCCCGGTCGCCGAGGATGGAGGCAACGAAATGGCCAAGGGGCAAGTCAAAAAAGCGAGGACCAATAAACCCAAGCTGTCACCGAAGGAAAAGAAGGCGAACAAGGCCGCGAAACAGGCCGCCAAGGCGAAGGAATAGACGCCTGTTGTCTGCGGCTTGAGCCGCGTTCCACAGGGTTTTACATCTCCCGGCGTCCGCATGATCTGCGTCGATGCTCGCCTCGGGCCTTCCGCCTCATCGGGAACGCACGACGGCGGCGGGTAGGATGAGCAGCGTGGCGGCGGTGCCGGCAGTCAGGCCGAAGATGACGGTGACGGCAAAAGCCTGGAAGACGTGCTGACCCGCGCCGATGCCAAGAGCGGTGGGCAACAGTCCGGCGATCGTCGTCAGGCTGGTGGCGAGGATCGGCCGGAGGCGGATCTGGGCCGCCTCGCGGAGGGCCTCGGCGGACCCGGCGCCGGCGGCGATCCGCCTGTTCGCAAAATCGACCAGGACGATGCCGTTGTTCACGCCAATACCCAGGAGGGTCAGGGCGCCCATGGCAACGGCGACGTTGAGACCGGCCCCGGTCACGGCGACCCCGAAGGCGCCGCCGGCCAGGCTGAAGGGCACGATCGCCAGGATCCACGCAGCCTGGCGCAGGGCGCCGAACTCCAACGTCATGATGGCGAGGATCAGGAGGCCGGCCGCCAACAGCACGAACAGGAGCTCGCGTGCGGTTTTCATCAAGACCTGGTACTGGCCGGTACAGGTGACGCTGACGCCGGGGGGCAGGTCGAGCGCCGCGAAGCGGCGGTTGAGCCGGTGGGCGACGGCGACGAGGTTGCCATCGACCTCGGCGAGGATCGTCAGCTGACGCTGACCGTTGAGACGTTCGATCTTGGCCGGAACCCGGTGGAGGGTGAGCGTGGCGATGCGGGCCAGCGGGACGGCGGCGCCGCTCGCGGTGGTCACCGGCAGCGTCCCGATTTTCTCGAGCCCCTGGCCGAAGCCTTCGACGCGGATCAGGATCGGGACCTGTTCCCGTTCCTTGAGCACCCGGAGGACCTCGTCCCCCCACGTGGCGGCGGCAACGGCCTTGCGCGCATCGGCCGGGTCCACGCCAAGAGCTGCGCACCGGCGGGTGTCGATGCGGATGTCGAGCTGCGGCCTGTGGAACCGGGAGTTGTTGACGATGTTGTGCACGGCCGGATCGGCGTCGAGAATCTTCTCGACCCGTATGGAGACCCGCTCCAGCGTCGCCAGGCTCGCGCCAAAGATGGTGACGCCGAAGACCGCAGGCAGCCCCGAGAACGCCTCGTCCATCCGCTCCTGCGTCGGCTGGTGCAGCATCAGGATGACGCCGGGGATATCGGCGGAGGCGCGGTCGAGACGCCGGAGAAGCTCATCGGCTGAGGGACGGCCGCTCTCCAGCGGCGCGAGCTTGATGCGCAGCTCGCCGCGGTTGATCCCCTCGACGCTCGCGCCCCCTTCGGGGGCCCCGACGCGTTCCTCGACGAGCTTGACGCCGGGCAGCTTGCTGGCACGGCGGCCCAGCTCCTGGCCGATTCGAAGGCTCTCGCGCAGGGAGACGCCCGGCGGCAGGACGTACTCGACGAGGAGGGCGCCCTCGTCCACCGGCGGGAGCAACGTGACGGGACCGTGGCGCAGGACGCCGGAGGCGAGCATCGCCACGCCAAGGATCACGGCGAGGCCGAGCGTCACGGCGCGATGGCGCATGATGTGTCCCAGCGCACCATCGAGACGTTGCCCGAGGACGCGCAACATCCGCTGCGCCGGGGCGTTGTGCGCAACGGTCGCGCCACGGCCCCGGGCCAGCATGACGGGAACGGTCGTCAGGGAAAGCACCAGCGAGGCCAGCAACGCCGCCGAGACGGTTAGGCCGAACGGGCGCACGAAGACTGCCGCCAGCCCGCCGATCATGATCAGGGGCAGGAAGGCGGTCACGGTCGTGAAGGTTCCCGAGGCATCGGCGGCCGCGATCTCGGCAGCCCCGACCGCCGCAGCCTCGGCCGGGCTCTTGCCGCCCTCCTGGTGCCGGAACACGTTCTCAGTGACGACGATCGCGTCGTCGACGATCATCCCGACGGCAAGGGTGAGCGCCGCCATCGTGATCACGTTGAGGCTCTGTCCCGCGAGCCACAGGACGGCCACCGTGGCCAGCAACGACAGGGGAATCGTCAGCGCGACGGCCAGCGTCGGCCGGGGCGAGCCCAGGAAGAACCAGAGCACGAGCACGGCCAGCGCAGCGCCGGCCACGAGGTCGTTGATGATGGCGCGCCGGGCCTGGACCAGCACCTCCGACTGGTCGTAGAACTTCTCGATCCGTACGCCGGGCGGGAGGAGCGAGCGCGCACGGTGAAGCTCGGCCTCGACGGCGCGCTCCACCGTGATCGTGCTGGCGCCGGGCTGCTTGCGAACGAAGACCGCAAGGGCGGGGACCCCGTCGGCGCGAACCTCGCTGTGCTTGGGCGCCCGGCCCTCGTGCACGTGCGCAACCTGGCCGAGCGTGATCATCTCGCCGCGGGGAAGCCGGATCGGGACCGCAGCGAGCTCCGCGGGCGTCAGGATCCGCGAGTCGGCGCGGATGACGACGTCCTCGTCGCCCCGCTCGATGAACCCGGCGACGTTGGCGCCGTGCGTCCGGCGGATGGCGCGTTCAACCTCCCCGATCGTCAGGTGGAGCTCTGCCATCCGCGCGGGATCGAGGTCGGCCCAGAACGCCCGGCGCTGGCCGCCGATGACGTCGACGAGAGACACGCCCGGCACCGTCATCAGGCGCGCGACGAGGTCCCGGCGGACGATGGCGGAAACTTCGACCGGATCGCCAGCCCCCCAGATCGCCCAGCCACCGACCTCTTCGAGCGTCGTCCCGATGTGTTCCAGCCGCGGGATGACGCCGGCCGGCAGCTTCGACCGGACCTGGCCGAGCCGGCCGAGCACGATCTGGCGGGCGTCGCGCACCTCGGTGCCCCAGGCGAACTGGACCGTGATGATGACGACCCCCTGCATCGTCGTCGATGCCACGCGGCGGATCCCGGGGGCGCCCTTGAGCGCCTGCTCCACCGGCCGGGTCACCGAGAGCTCGAGATCCTCCGGCGCGGCGCCGGGCGCATGGACGATGACCTGGACGACGGGAACGTTCAGGTTCGGAAACAGGTCCACGCTCATGTGCCCGAGGCCGTAAAGCCCCAGCAGCACCACGATCAGGATCCCCAAACCGGCCTCCATCGGCCGTCCGATGAGATGCGCGATCAACCTGCGCATCAATCCTCCGCCTTGAACTCTTTGGCGAAGGCGGCCCAGTAGAGCTCGTACGCGCCCTGGGTGACGACCGGCTCGCCCGCGGTGATCCCCGACGTGATCTCGATCCATCCCGGCCCCGTCTCGCCGGTGGTGACGGCCGTCCGCTCGAACGGCGCCTTCGCCCCGGTGTAGACGAGCGGCCGGTCGTGACGATCCCGGACGACGGCCGAGGCCGGGACGGTGACGGCATGCTCGTGGACGGCCACGATGATCAGGCCGCGGACGGCCGTTCCGGGCTCGATGCCGCGAAGCGCCGGCCCCACGAGCCAGACGCGAATGGTTCCCGCCTCCCCTGCCACGGGCTGGACCGCCT
>JAADFN010000009.1 GCA_013152895.1 Acidobacteriota bacterium
GGCACTGACGCCCAGGCCGGCGGTTGGAATCGGAACGCCGATCCGGACCGTGACGACGGTTCCTGGGCGAACGACCTTCTCCCCCGGGGGCAACGAGATCCGGGCGCCTTCGATTCCCACCGGAAGAATGGGGAAACCCGCCTTCAGGGCGATGAGGAACCCCCCCCGCTTGAACGGGAGCAGCCGGCCGTCCTGCGTCCGGGTCTCCTCCGGATAGAGAATAATCGAGTTGCCTCCCGACGCCGTCCCCATCGCCTTCTGAAACAGCTCGGGCGCGGTAGACCGGTGCGCCCGGTCCACCGGCAGGAAGCCCAGGCGCCGCATCGCCCAGCCGATGAAAGGAATCCGAAACAACGACTCCTTGGCCAGAATGCGGCCGCCGAGCCGCGAGGGCAGTGCAGCCATGATCGCCGGGACGTCGATCAACGATTCGTGGTTAGCCATGATCACGTACGATTTCGTCAGATCCAGCTTCTCACCGCCCTCCACGCGAAACCTGACGCCTGCGATCACGAGCAGCAGCCGCGCCCAGATCCGGGCCAAGTAGAGCCCCGGGCGCCCACGCGGCGCAAGCAGCGAGATCAGCACGGCACACGACGAGAAGATGACCGTCAGCACCACTACCGTGGGCCACACGACGAGGCTGAAAAGGACGTTCAGCAGACGCATCAGGCGCTTATTGTAGCGCGCACAGCGCCGTTGGGGGTCTGCCCGTCCGGCGGACGGGTGTTGGACCGCGCACGAAAACGTTCATCGGTCCGCCCGCCATGCTTGACAGCGTTGGCCGGGGGTGAAAAAATGAATGAGTGTTCATTCATATGGAGGCGTCATGCCTGAAGGCCCGACAGCTCACGCGCTCACATCCAAGGAACAGAAGAGAAACCGGATTCTCAAGGCCGCCATCGAGGTCTTTGCAGAAAAGGGGTATTTCACGGCGCGGATGACCGACGTGGCCAGTGCGGCTCACGTCGCCGACGGAACGCTTTATCTCTATTTCGACGGAAAAGAAGATCTCCTGATGACGATCTTCGATCAGATCCTGAGCCAGTTCATCGAACGCCTGGAACACGAGATCCAGACCCTCGATGATCCGGCCGACAAGCTCCGGCTCATGGTGAGGCTTCACCTGGAGACGCTTGGACGCAACCGGTCCCTGGCCCACGTGCTCCAGATCGAGACCCGGCACACCCGGAAGTTCATGAGCCAGCTCACGCGTGGCAAGCTCGGGAAGTATCTCGGTCTCGTCCGGACGATCATCGAAGAGGGCCAGGCCACGGGACGTTTCAGGAGCGGGATCAGCGCGGGCCTCGCCACGAATGTGGTCTTCGGCGCCGTGGACGAGCTCGTCATGAGCTGGCTGCTGGCGGAGGAACCTGGCGACCTGCTTCGCTACCTGGACCCGTTGATGGAACTGCTGATTGGAGGCCTTGCTCCGTGCGGGCCGACGCCTTAAATTGGGGTAGACTGATCACGAGCTTTGACACGGCAATCCCGAAGGCAACGATGACGCGTTTTTGGGATCGCGCGAATGTATACGCAGGGGGGCAGTTCTCATGACAGAAAAGACGATCCTCGATTTCTACCGCCACGAGGTTGACACTCCACGGGAGAAACACTACTTCCATTACTTTCCGGGCGGGTCCCGATCCATGAGCACGGAGGAGTTTTTCCGCCGGACGTCCGCGTTCGCCAGCGCCTTGAAGGAGCTCGGGGTCAAGAAGCAGGATCGCGTCATGTTGCTCAGCGACAACCGCCCGGAATGGCACATGGTCGACCTGGCAGTGGCCGACCTCGGCGCGACCCTCGTCCCCATCTACGGAACGTTGACCCCCGAGCAGGTGACGTACCAGGCGAAGGATTCGGGCGCCAGCTTCGCCGTGGTCGAGAACGCGGAGCAGATGAACAAGTTTCTCAAGGCCCAGCAGGAGTGTCCGAACCTGACCACGCTGGTTCAAATGGAAGGTGAGCATTCGAAGAAGATTCTCGATTTCGATGAGCTTATCAGCGCAAGCGGAGGTCAAGACAACGAAGCCCGCTTCTGGGACAGGGCTGCCGAGGTTTCGAGCGACGATCTGTTGACACTGATCTACACCTCCGGCACGACGGGAGAGCCCAAGGGCGTCATGCTGACCCACCAGAATCTCGTCGAGAACGTGCTGGCTTCGGCAGACCGCGCACCCGTCCAGCAGGACTGGCTCGCCCTGGAGTTCCTCCCCCTGTGTCACGTGCTCGAACGGATGGTCGGCTACATCCTGATGTACCGCGCAGCCAGCAAGGCCTACTGCTCCGTCTACCATGTGGGGGACTTGATCGCTGACATCGGCCCCCAGATTTTCACCGGCGTTCCCCGGTTCTACGAAAAGGTGCACGACAAGGTCATGGAGGCCGTCAACGGGGCGCCGGCGATCAGGCAATCCCTCTTCCACTGGGCCATCGGCGTTGGCAAGAAGGCCGCGTACCGGCGTTTCGAGGGAAAACCGAGCCACGGGCTGTCCTACCTCCTGGCCGACAAGCTGGTCCTTTCCAAGGTCCGGGCAGCGATCGGCGGGCGTGTCGAAGTCTGCATTTCAGGGGGCGCTCCCCTGCCCCTGCATGTCAACGAGTTTTTCCACTCCATCGGCGTCTACGTCATCGAGGGGTACGGCCTGACCGAAACATCCCCGGTAATCTCCGTCAACGGCACCGAGCCGGGTACCATCAAGCTCGGAACCGTCGGCCTGCCGTTGAGAAACCTCGATGTCCGGATCGCGCCCGACGGCGAGCTGATCGTCAAGGGTCCCAGCGTCATGAAGGGGTACTGGAACAAGCCGGAGAAGACCAAAGAGGTCTTTGACGAGGATGGCTACTTCCACACAGGCGACATCGCCGTGATCGATCAGGATGGCTTCGTCAAGATCACCGACCGGAAAAAAGACCTGATCGTCACGGCCGGTGGAAAGAACGTCGCACCTCAGCCGATCGAGAGCCTGATCAAGAAGTCCCAGTTCGTCGACACCGTGGTTCTCATCGGTGACCGGAGAAGGTTCATCATCGCCCTGGTATCCCCCAACGAGGAGGAGCTGAAGCGCTGGGCGAAGAATCAAGGGATTTCCTTCGAATCTCTCGAAGAGCTGACACGGCACCCCAAGGCGCACGAGTTGTACCAGGGCGTCTTCGACGAGGTCAACGCCGGGCTGGCACGGTATGAGCAGGTCAAGAAATTTGCCATTCTCCCGGTGACGCTTTCCATCGAAGGCGGTCAGCTCACCCCGACGTTGAAGGTCAAGAGGCGGGTGGTCGAAAAGGAGTTCAAGGACGTCATCGACGCACTCTACGAAGAGTAAGCCCGTCTTCAGCTCCGCCCCTCCCTTCTGGTCGCACGCTGCGAATCTTCTCGAACCTAAGGTGAGCGATTCTCACCGGCGATCTGCACCAAGCTCTTGCGCTCTGGACACGTGCGACGGTGCTCGACATACCTCTGGGTATGCCTCCGCTCGTCGCACGCACCGGAGCATCAAGATCTTGGCACATCTCATCCGGCAGAATCACTCATCCTTAGGTTGAAGTGTGAGGAGGATCACCGTCCCGGCGTCCCGGCGTCAACCCCGACCGGTGCGTGCTCGTCCAGCACGTGAGACAGAAGGGAGGGTTCCAACATGCCGCTTCGAAACATCACCCATCGGCTCGCACCCATCGTTCTGATGACGGCTCTCGCGGTGCCAACCCTGTGGGGATGCGCACCCCCGCGGACGACCATCGTCCGTGTCAACCCGCCAGCGCCACTCGTGGAAGTACGGACGGCCCGGCCCGGCCGCGGATACGTATGGGTCAGGGGCCACTGGCGCTGGACGGGACACCGGTACGTCTGGATTCACGGCCACTGGCTCCGCCGCCCCCGGGGACACGCCGTCTGGATCTCCGGACGCTGGGTGCGGCGAGGCGGGGGGTGGATCTGGATCTCCGGCCACTGGAGGGGGTGATTGGAGCCGTGGCGCCGGCTCACGTCAACGGCGAGAGCTGCCTGGCCACGAAACGAGACTCCGGGGGGCCGACGCCGTCCCGGCGCCTCATCCCCCGCCCGAGGGACTGGCCTCCTTCTTGAGAACGACGATCGTCGCGTCATCGGCCAGCGGCACATCGCCGGCAAACGCTGCGACGCCGGCCAGGATCTGATCGCAGAGGGTTTCGACATCGCGAGTATCCAGCGCGGCCACGATCTCCCGGAGGCGATCGATGCCAAGCTCCTCGCCGCGTGCATTCTCCGCCTCGGTCAACCCATCCGTGTACAGGACGATCAGGTCGCCGGGGTCGAGGCGCCCCTTCACGGAGCGATACCGCGCCTCCGGAACGATCCCGAGCGGCAGGCCGGAAGATTTGATGGTTTCCACGGCGCCACCGGCACGCCGGAGGAGGGATGGGCAGTGCCCCGCATGCAGGGCTGAAAAGGACCCGTCCGGCGCCATCTGAACGATCACCATCGTGGCGAAACGGTTGTCCTCGGTCGCCGTGGCGAGGTAGGCGTTGAGCCGGCGTGCGATCGTTTCGATCGAGAGGGCTTCGCCGGCGAGCAGGCGGATACCGGCGTGGAGCCCGGCGGCGATCAGCCCGGCGCCGATGCCCTTCCCGGTGACATCCGCCACGATGCTCAGCAGGCCCTTCCTCCGCTCGATGATCTCGAACAGGTCTCCGCCGACACGGCGAGCCGGCTGGAAGCTGGTCCGCACCTTCACACCGGGAATCTCGACGGACTCTTTCGGGTACAGGTGGGTCTGTATCGTTGCAGCGACTTCCATCTCTTGCTGGAGGCGGGCCTGCTCGATCGAGGCTCTCGACAGGCGCGCGTTTTCGAGAGCGACCGCTGTCTGGACCGCGAAGAGATCGATGAGCCTGACGTCATTATCGTCGAACGGCGCCGTACCCGCCCGCGCCTCTTTTTGAGAAACGGCCAGCAGGCCGAGCGCCTCGCCGTTACCGACCAGCGCGGCGGCGACTGCCTGCGGCTGCCGAAAACCGTGCAGCCAGATCGTCTCGGGGATGGGGCGATCCAGCACCGGGTCGCCAAATGCCGCGAGGACCCGTGGCTGTGACTGATGCGTACCGATAACGATTTCGGCGTTCCTCACACCGAGCAGGCTGACGACATGGCCGAGCACCTCCCGGGCGATGGCCCCTGGCTCGAGAACTCCGCCGAGCCCCTGTGCAATGGAGCGAACGGCTTCGAGCTCCCACAGGCGAAACCTCTCGTCGAACTTGGTCTGCCTGAGCGCTTCCCTGAGATCCCAGACGTGCAGGGCCAGGCGGGCAGCGATCAGCAGGGTTTCATCCTCGGACGCCGGCTCGTGGAGCATCATCTCCCAGCGAGAGTGCTCATGCCCGACCGCAATCGACGTCCACCCCTCGCCGCCGTCAGCGGCCGGTGCCGTGGGGGCCTGTGGCCACCACGCTTCGGGCCGGCGGTCTCCGTTGAAGAGCACGCCGGCTCGAGCGCCACTGGCTTGAACCAGGATTCGTGTCACCTCTTCCGGAAGATCCGGCCTCACGTGCCCCGCCAGGGCGAGCTCGGCGAGCTTCAACAGGTCGTGGTGGGGCATGAGGCTCAGTCTGCACGATTGAGGCGGGTCAGCTCCTCAATCGCCGTCTCCCTGTCGTCGAAGATCGAAGCGTACTCGGCCAGACCCATGATCTCGAACGTCCTGGCGATCGTCGGCGTCAGGTTGCAGAATGCAAGCCGGCCGTTTTTCTCCATCAGTTTTTCGAGCACCTCGAGCAGGATGGAGACACCGATGGAGTTGATGATACGGGTTCCCTCCAGATCAATCAGCAGTGCCACCGCTCCCCGGTCCAGCAGCCTGTTGATGACATCGGCGATCGCCTGTCCACCCTCGTTGTTGATGTATCCCGCGGCGGCGACGAGGCCCACTCCGCCTGCCATCAGCTCGCTCGAAAGCTCCAGCCGTTGATCGTTCATTACGTTCCCCCGATCCGCCGCTTCATCCGGACGATCGTTAACCCCGGGCGGGACTGTACATCGACATCATCCATCAAATCACGGATCAACTTCAACCCCCAGCCGCGGTTGGGCGCTGACCCGTGTTTCCTGTTGCCACTCGGCGCAGAAACAGCCTCCGGATCAAACCCCCCTCCGTGATCTTCCACCTCGATCACGAGCCACCGCTCTCCCCCGGCGGCCTGCGTCTCGATGCGAACGGCGAATCCCCTCTGGTTGCCATGTTCGATGGCGTTGAGGCACGCTTCGACCGTCGCCACGGTCACCGATTCGATGCACGTGGACGACAACCCGAGATCGCGGCCAACGAGCTCGACCGCCTTCGCCGCCACGAGCTCGACTTCCGGGACAGCCGGAAGATTCAGGGTCAGCTTCACGGCAGCCCTCCGGAGATAAACCACCGGCTCACTGGATCAGAGCTCGATCAGCACCCGAACCAGCGTCCAGGCCAAACTGAGGTGAGGCACAAGAACGGGAAGATGTAATGGGAAGCTCAGCACGGCGGCCACTCCCGCCGATACCGCGCCGGCCATCCCCACGGGCAGCCACCACAAACCCGGGATGGACCGTTCCGCCAGCCGGGAGAGGCCGAAACGTGAATGGTGCGCCGTTATGCTGCCCGGGACCTCCCGAAGGTGCTTCGATTCTCTGCCATTCGCCTGTGGTCCAACCTCGGTGCAGGAACGTGATTGCATCCAACAACCTCCGGGGAATGTTCCTAGCAAGCCCGATGCCAGGTTGGGCGCCCATCTCACGTTGCCATTGTGTAGCATAATGCGTCATATACTGGTGCTCGTACCTCATCATTCTAACAACACCTTATCTATTAGTACATTAATGCCCGTTGCGTAATGCATCTGTTAATGCATAACGCCTCATCTTCCGGTACAACGTACTCCGGTCGATCCCAAGAAGTTGCGCGGCCGCACGCCGGTTCCCTCCGACTCTCTCCAGAATGCGGACGATGTGACGTCGCTCGAGATCCTGAAGCGCGAGCGGTTCCGCTCCGTTCGCGGCCGTCCGGTCCCACCCCATCAGGCTGAGATCCTGCCGCGTGATCTCCGGACCTGCCGACAGTGCCACGGCGCCCTGAATGATGTTCTCGAGCTCACGGACGTTTCCCGGGAACGAGTACGCCATCAGAGCCTCCATCGCGTCGCGGGAAAGGTGCGCCTCCGGCTTGCCGATCTTCTCCGAAAAAACCTTGAGAAAGTGATGTGCGAGAAGAGGGATATCCGAGAGCCTCTCCCGCAAGGGCGGCAACGTGATCACGACAACCTTGAGCCGGTAGTACAGGTCCCTGCGGAACTCCCCCTTCTCGACCATCTCCTCGAGCACCCGGTGCGTGGCCGTGATCAGGCGAAAATCGACAGGAATCCTGACCCGGCCCCCCAGCCGTTCCAGCTCACGCTCCTGAACGACTCGCAGCAGCTTCGCCTGGAGGGTCGGCGTGAGATCTCCAACTTCGTCGAGAAAAACCGTCCCGCCGGCAGCAAGCTCAATCTTGCCAAGACGCCGGCTCACCCCAGTTGCAACGCCCTCCTCGATTCCAAAGAGCTCGGCTTCAAGGAGGCTTTCCGGGAGCGCCGCACAGTTCAGCGGCACGAACGGTCCCTCCGCCCGTTGTGAAAAACTGTGGATCATCCGGGCGACGCGCTCTTTACCGGCGCCCGACTCACCCCGGATCATGACGCTGACATCCGTCGGCGCGACTCTCCTGACAAGGTCGAGCATCTCCCTGATCGGCGGAGATTCACCGACGAATCCCTCCTTCTCCGCTACGTCCGTCAACGCGAGGTTCTCCTCCGCCAACCGTTGCCGGTCGCGCTCGATGGCCGCCACCGTCCGCGAGGTCCACACCGCGGCGGCCCCGATGCTCGCGAGCGAACGAAGAAACCGCAAGTCCTCGTCCGAAAACGGGATCCGGCCGCTGCGGCTCTCCTTGTCCGCGAGCGCGACCATGCCGATGAGGTTCCCCTGCCACAGCATCGGCGCCACGATGAGCTCGGATCCAACGCCCGGTTCCGGCCGCGCGACACGAACCGCTTCACCCCGCAAGACCGCCTCCCGCGCGTTTTCTCCAAGCTGGCGTTTGAGAACATCCAGGCTCTGCCGCAACCCGACGGCCCGCGCAAAGGCTTCACGCCCGTCGGCATACTGGGTCACGACGATGCCGGACCTCGCATCCAAGGTGCTGATGGCGCGTTGCAGCAGCTCCTCGACCAGCTCCTCTTCCGGCCGGACCCCGCCCATGGACAACGACAGATCGACCAGAGTCTCGAGCTGCAGCTCCCGCCAGTTGCATTCAAAGCGCGTCATCGGCGTTTCCCAGGCACATCGGGAAAGGTCTTGAATAAAACCATCGCAGACGATAACGTACCACAAGACGAAGGGAGACAGCGCATGACGGAGCTCCAGGTACTGTTCGTTTGGAGCCGATGCCAACCCGGATCTCCCGGTCAAGATCGGAAGCAACCCCTCCCAGCCGGGCCATCCCGCACATCTCACACACGTCCCGCTTCGACCGCGGACACGCCCGCCGTTCGATGGGGGGAGGCGGAGTGATCGTCACCCCGTGAAGGCTTGCTCCAGGAGGTCGAACGCCTCTTGAGAATCGAAAGGTTTCGTCAAGAAGTGATCGACGCCGGCGTCGCTCGCCCGCCGGCGATCGATGTCCTGTCCCATCGCCGTCAACATGATAATGGTGATGCCGGCCAGCTCGGGATCCGCCCGCACCTGCCGGGCGACTTCAAAACCGTCCATCTCCGGCATCATCCCGTCGACCATCACGACCTTCGGATGCAACGAACGGATCAGGTCGACCCCTTCCCGACCGTTCGTCGCCGTGCGGACCTCATACCCTTTGGCCTTGAGAATGAAGGCGATCGTTTCCCTAACGGTCGGAGAATCATCAACAACGACAACAATTTTTTCTTCGCTCATCCTTGTCTCCTGACAACCGGCAACGTCACGTCATCCCTTCGTGGCCCTCCTTCCCCATCGCCAGCACCAACCAAGGTCCGCCGCCCGAACACGCCTGCCATTCCCCCGGCCCGCGGCTGGATACCCCCAACCGGTCGGGAAAACGTTCCACCGTCCTTCCCACCCCGGCTCCTTGCCGGTACGCCCGGGGATGAACCGGCGCCCATCCCACCTTCATCCACATCATCCACGTGGAAAGCTCTCCACGGCCGTGTCCAGATCGGCAAACATCTGGAACACCTCTGAAAGACGGGTCAACTCGAAGATCGTCTGGACTTGCGGGCGGGCACAGCAGAGCCGCACATCCCCCCCGCGGGTGCGGGCCGTCTTGACGGCGGAGATCAGGGAACCGAGCCCGGCGGAATCGATGAATGCCAGCGGCGACAGGTCCACAACCAGTTGCACGGCGCCCCCACTGACCAGGTCCTCAAGAAACTGCCTCGCCCTCGGGGCCACAGTGACGTTGAGCTCCGATCCCGTTGTCACCACGGTCACATCTCCGATCGTGCGACTTTCCATCATGAGGCCCACCCCCGGGTTCTTTTCTTCAACATAGATCATACCCCGGAGCAGCCCTCGTGGAAAAACCATGAAGCCCGAAGCCAAACCTCCCGGCGGGGACTCGTCACGTCGCGAGGAGCTGCGGCCCGCGGATGTAGCCGGGGGGGTTGCAGGGAGGGCAAGGCCCGACCGGAAAGGGCGGGGAGCGGCGTACATCCGCCCGCAGGTCCCGCGGCGTCCGAGTCCCTTC
>JAADFN010000010.1 GCA_013152895.1 Acidobacteriota bacterium
ATGCGGCCCGCGGGATCCACGTGATTCTTGCGCGGGTGGTACGCGCCTCGCGACAGGGGGAGCGGCCAAAGGTCTCGATCTCCCTCGAGACCGATCCTGCAACCGGCGTTTCCTGGGAGCTGGCCGGCCGGGAGGCCCCGGCGCGGTTCGACGAGATGCGCAGGATCGTCCGGATCGGACCGCTGGCCGTCGGACAGAAGGGGGAGTTGATCGCCCGGCGTTTGACGTTCATGGACGCCACAGGACAGGGTAAGCGCTCGCGTGTCGATATCATCAAGCCAGACGGAACCGTGGTCGCTGCATCGATCGGCGATCAAACGGCGTCGCCCGTTGCGTTTTCGACGAACCTCAAGACGAACGATCTCCTGCTCCGGCAGAAGGGGGAGCACGGGACCGATCTCATTCTCTTCGATCCGGACACGAGAACCCAGCGCACGATTCTCCGTGATGAGCCGGGGCTCGGGTTCATCCACTGGGGACCGGGCGGCACCCATCTGCTGTTGGCGTCGGCCAAGGGAACGAAGGCCGTCGACAGGGATCTCAAGGATCCGCACCGCGAGCTGGCGCTGCGGGAGAAACTACCGGATTACGTGACGAATCGCCGGCTCTGGCTGGTCGAGGTGGCGACGGGGGCCAGGCGGGCGCTGACCGCGCCAGGAGACTGGGTGCTCGATGACGCGGCGTTCGTCCCGGCGAAGCGGGCGATCGTCTATGCGAAAACGGTACCGATCGATGCACGCCCCTGGTTCGCGACCGAGTTCCACTGGCTCGACCTGGTCAAGGGAACCGACACGAAGATAGCCACCTTCACGGGAGGCTGGGAGAGCCGGCCGGCGGAGCTCGCCCCAACGCTCGATGGAAAACGGATCGCGTTTCTCGGGCCTCCAGATCAGGTCGGCGCGGGGCATCCGGATCACAACGTCTACAACCGGCAGATCTGGATCCTCGACGTCAAAACCGGAACATCTACCAGGATCACGAGCCTCAAGGGTCCGGCGTACACGGCCAGAACCGAGCTTCTGAGCTGGACGCATGACGGCCGCAGCCTCGTCGCAGCTGCGACGGATACGTCGGTCACGCGAATGGTCATGGTGGCAAAACGGGCGGGTGCGTGGCAGGTCGATCGCCTCGATACGATTGCCGAAGCAATTGCCCACCCTGCTATTTCACCCGATAAGCTGGACATCGTATTCGTGGGCGAGGGCCGTGCGCTGCCCCCCGAAATTCACATGTTGACCCTGAAATCCGGCAAGGAAACCGTGATCGAGCGGCCAAACGCCCAGCTGGCTACGGCTTGGAAGCTCTCCCACCCCGAGAGGGCGCCCTTCAAGCTGAATGCCGAGAGGTACATCGATGCCTGGTGGTATCCACCGACGGCAAAGGTGGACAGTGGAAAAACGCCGTTGATCGTCTACTACTACGGGGGCGCGACCCCGACGACGCGGCGGTTCAACACGACCCACCAGGTGCTTGCGGCAAATGGCTACGCCGTGCTGGTGATCAATCCGCGCGGGGCGATCGGGTACGGGCAGGAGTTTGCCGACAACCACATGAACGACTGGGGTCCCAAGGCTTCGGCCGACATCGAGAAGGGGATCGACGCCTTCCTGAAGAAGCATCCCGGGATCGACGCGGATCGGATTGGGATCTATGGCGGATCGTTTGGCGGCTTCATGACGGAGTATCTCATCAGCCACTCGAACCGGTTTGCCGCCGCCGTGGCGATGTACGGAATCAGCGACATCACCGGTTACTGGGGCGGGGGTGCGTGGGGCTATACGTACGGCGACACCGCTCTGGCGGGGTCGTACCCCTGGAACGCGAGGAAGCTGTTTTCGACGCATTCGCCGATCTACAACGCCGACAAGATCCACACGCCGCTGCTCCTGCTGCACGGCCTCACCGACAGGAATGTACCGACCCTGCAATCAAAGGAGCTCTACACCGCGTTGAAGATCCTTGGGCGTCCCGTCGAGCTCGTCCTGTTCCCGGGCGAGGACCACGGAATCGCCGGCACGTGGAAGGACTGGGTCGATCACCGGACGATGATGCTGGACTTCTTCGACAGGTACCTGAGGCATCAGCCCGAAGCGTGGAACGCGCGGTGGAAGAAGGTGGCGGCTACCGCCACCGAGGCGAAGTGACCGGCACGGGAGCGGGGGATCTGCGGAGGATTCCGGGCGTCGGACCGTCGATCGCCCGGGACCTCGCGGATCTCGGCATCCGGACGGTTGCCGATCTACGGGACGGCGATCCAGGAGAGCTTTACGGCCGCTTGACGAAGCTGCGAGGGCAGCACATAGACCGGTGCGTGCTCTACGTGTTCCGGTGCGCCGTGTACTTCGCTTCAACGCTCGATCCCGATCCCGAGCGGCTCAAGTGGTGGGTGTGGAAGGATCGGCCCGGGGAAGGATGAACGATGACGGACGATGGATACGCAACGTTCGCCGACGAACGCGCGGCACTCAACGAGCTGGTTCTCAAGCACGCGAACCTTGAGATCAAGCGTTTCTTCAGCCTCGATTCGCAGGCGTACCGCGACGGCGCTCTCCCCGCCACGACGAAGGAGATTCTCGGCCTCGTCGCCTCGCTTGTGCTGCGTTGTGACGATTGCGTGAGCTACCACCTGGGGCGGTGCCGGGACGAGGGCGTCACCACGTCCGAGCTGGTCGATGCACTTGGCGTTGGCCTGATCGTCGGGGGGTCGATCACCATTCCCCATCTCAGGCGCGCGATGAAGACGTGGATGGAGCTCATGGGAGAGGAATCGCACCTGGCTGCCGAGTGACGTTGACGTCGGCACCGCCTCTTCGTCATTTACGAGAACCCCTCTCGTCTCGTCATCCTACGGGAGTGCTCCTTTCTTCCCTGCTATCCCGAGCCGCGGGCGACGGAGGATACGGATGGGGGCAGGGCACGGCCTGAAGCTACGGATCCCACGGATTCTCGCGGAGTCAAGACCGCGAGGGCGCGGGTGATCTTTACCACGGAGAGCGGGGTTACGGGGTTTCGCGGGTTGTTCCTCTGCCGGTTTCCGCGGGCCGCGTGCGCCAGCGGCGGTGCATCCAGACCCACTGGCCGGGATGCTTCCTGATCTGCGTCTCGATGGCGGCCGTGGCGGCTGCGGTCAGCTCACGGACGGCCTCGTCGTGGTCCGGTGAGCTCGGGGGGGGCAGCGGAGGCAGAATGTCGACCTGATGGGTCCCGTCGGGACGCCGATGGGCAAAGGCCGGTATGACCGGGGCGTTCGCCCTGAGCGCGAGCGTGGCGGCGCCGGAGGGTGTCCACGCCGGCTGGCCGAAAAACGGGACGAACACGCCTGGAATGTCCTTGATATCCTGATCGATCAGGAGCCCAACGACGCGGTTTGACGCCAGCGCGGCGGCGAGCTGCCGACCGGCATGCCGCCCGCGAAAGACGACCTCGGTTCCAAAACGCGCCCGCAGCACCGTCGCGATCCTGTCGAGACGGGGATCGAAGAGCGTGCGGACGGCGACGGTCATGGGAATGCCGGACAGTCCAAGCGCGGCGTTCATCAGCTCCCAGTTGCCACAGTGACCCGTGACCAGGACGGCGCCACGGCCGGCCTCGAGGGCAGAGGTCAGATGCTCCACGCCGTTCATGGCGTACAGCGTGTTGATACGGCGAGGTGGAGCGCCCCAGAGATAGACGACCTCGCCGAGCATCTGTCCGAAGTGGCGGACCATCTGCCTGAGGATCCGGCGCCGCCGGGCGTGATCGGTCTCGGGAAATGCAATGGCGAGGTGCTCCATCGTCCTGCGCTTTTCCACGGACGACAGGAGGAGAGCGAGTGAGCCGAACCAACGGCCGATCGGGCGAAGGATCCAAAGCGGCAGGCATGCTCCGAGGGCCAGGAGAAGGCGAAGCGTGAGGTAGAGAAGGTGATGTCGGAGGCGACGGGCTCGTTTTCCCATGGGGGCAGTGTATGACAGAAACCTCGCCAGCGGGCACGATGACATCGTTTGGCCGTGCCGTGGTGCGAAGCCGGGCGCTGACGTCGGAACGGTTTGGATCCGCGCCAGGAAGTATTCGTATCGGCGGCGCTCCAAGAGGCCCAAGCTCCCGTAAAATAGGATCTTGGTCGTCTTCGATGTATACTCGCATGGGGAGGCTGACGTGGCAGAGACACCGACCATCCTTGTTGCAGATTCTTCGGACGATCGGAGACGGGACCTCGGACTTGCCCTTTACGAGGGTGGGTACGAGGTCATCAATGCCGTCAACGGTGAGGAAGCGATCCGATTCACGGCGGGTCTCAACCCCACGCTGGTGATCGCCCATACCGGCCTGGACGGCGTCGGACCGTTGAATCTCTACGAAAGGGTGAAAGCGACTGGATTGGACGTCCCGCCGTTCCTGATCCTGTACGACGATCCCGCAGCGATTCCAGAAGAGATCCCGGAAAAGGACGTGTATTTCCTTTCCTCGGCCGAGCTGGCGCCCGCCAAGCTCCTGCTTCAAGTCAGGCTTCTGCTCCTGGCCCGCGAGGTTGGCGGCGAGCTGTCGGACAGCATCGACGTGCTGTACGGGGATTTGACGAGGATTGACATCGGCGACCTGCTGGGCGTCCTTCAAAAGTTTGTCATTTCCGGGCATGTCCTTTTTTCGATAGGTCCAGAGGCCGGGATCTGGCTCAAGGATGGGGCCGTGATCGCCTCGCACTGGAGCGGCATTCGCGGGCGTAAAGCGTTCAACCGTGTCGCTTCTCTCAGGGGTGGAAGCTTCGTACTGAACCTTGAAAGTTTCGACGGGGATCGGGAGATCGACGTTGACCTGGCAACGCTCGTCAACGATGCGGTCGAAGAGAAGCTGGAGCTTGACGAGCTCTTCAGAGCGCTACCCTCCTTGAATTCGCACGTCTTGCTCAAGATGGGGGAGGACTTCTTCTCCACCGAGTTCACCGGGATCGAGCGGCAAGTCTTGACCGCCGTCGAAGGCGCGAAGAACCTCGCCGACCTGATCGACCGGGTTCCGGCGCAGGACCTGGCAGCCGTGCAAGCGATCGCTTCCTTGCACGAGCGCGGCATCTTGAAGATCGAGGAACTGGAGCGGCACACGTACATCGTGACCGACTCCACGTCCGACCTCCTTCCTTCGTTCGCCCGGCGGCACCACATCACGGTCGTTCCGCTTTCCGTTCTCTTCGGGAGCCAGGTCTTCAAGGATGGCGTCGATCTGCAGCCGGACCAGTTTTACCGGCGGCTGGTTCAGGAGAACAAGTTGCCGACGACGAGCCCGCCGAGCATCGGCGAGTTCAAAGAAACGTATTCACGGCTCGTCGGCAATGGCGACATCGTGTCGATTCACATCTCGCAGAAGCTCTCGGATACCCCCAAGCGAGCGCGGGATGCCGTGACGCAGGGTAGGGAAGAGTTCGAAAAGCTCCGGGAAGCGACCGGCGTCGGTGGCAAGCCCGTCATCCACGTTGTGGACTCGCTCCAGACGACGATGGGTCTCGGGATGATGGTGATCCTGGCCGAAAGAATGGCGGAACGGGGGTTGACGGCCAGCGAGATCGTCAGCAGGCTCGAGGATCACCGGAAACGGTATCACCTGTTGTTTTCCGTGGACACGCTGGAATACCTCCAGAAAGGCGGGAGGATCGGGAAGGCCCAGGCGATGCTTGGCACGCTCTTGGGCATCAAACCGATCCTCGGCCTGCTCAACGGCGAGGTGGGCCCGGTCGACAAGGTTCGGGGTGGCCGCAACGTGATTCCAAAGCTGATCTCGCTCTTCAAGCAACGGGTGGACCCCAAACGTCCGGTGATCGTCGGCGTGGCGCATGCCTCGGCACCCAAGTGGGGGGGCAAGCTCAAGGATGCCATTGCAAAGAACTTCAAGGTCGTGGAGTTCATGGAAAGTGAAATCGGGCCGATCGTTGGGACGCACGTTGGGCCCGGAACGGTCGGGGCGTGCATGTTCCAGCCGACGCCGGAAGAGCTCGAAATCCTGGGACCGGAAGAGCAGTAGCCCGCACCTCTCGCACGCTTCCCGCTGCGAGTGCGGGTACGCCCGCAGCGGCGTTCGTCGCGGCCGTGGCGCGACGACGTGCCCCTCCACGGTCTCGCGGCACAGGCCCGTGAAATATGCGGGCCAGGGCTTCGTCCGGATCAGGCTGAATCGGGGGGATTCCAGGGCTCGATGCGGGTAATCCTCGCGCGCGCCCCTTCGATGGTGATCTCATCGCCGACCTGTCGGCCGAGGAGGCCCTGGGCGAGGTCGGTGCCGTTGGCAAAGAGGCGGCGCTCGACATCGGCATCCCACTGGCCGACGATGGTCACCGGTTCGAGAGTGGCGCCATCGAGCCCTTCCAGGAACACGACCGTTCCTATGTTGACGCGCGACGTGTCGGCCGCGCCGGGTTCGAGGACCTGGACCCGTGCGAGATCAGCCTGAAGCGTGGCCGCACGCGCGGAGAGAAGCTCCTGCCGGTCCCTCAGCATGTGGTACTCGAAGTTCTCACGAAGGTCGCCCTCCGCCGCCGCCGCCTGGATGCCTTTGAGTGTTTTCGGGATTTCGTGTTCCAGGAGCTGTTTCAGCTCCGCTCTCTTGGCTTCGATGGCGGTGAGTGTTGCGACAAAGGCCGGCGCTACTTCTTCCTTTTTCGTGGCGCCCTGGCGCTGGACGGCAGCCTGCTGAATCAGGCGGAGGCGTTGCGGCTCGAGCGTGGAGATGCGGATCAATCGATCGGCGAAGCGCTGAGCCTGGGGTGGAGAGGCCTTTTCCAGCATGATTCGGATGGCCACGTGTCCGCCGTCCAGGAGGCTCTTGGCGCGCGCCCGGAGCGACGCGTATTCCTTCCGGGTCAGGGTGTCCGGGAGGTGCTCGAGAACCGATGGCGTCATCCGGCGCCTCACGGGCTCCGGCGCGGCCGGGTCGGTCATCGTCTCGCACGCCCAGATGAACTGTGCGGGATACCGGTGGGGATTCCTGAAGACGGCTTCGAGCGCCTCGTCGAGGAGAGTGGCATGCCCCTCCCGCTGGAGCCCGCCAGCCACCTGGCCGAGGATTCCGGAATTGGTCTCTTCCAGGAGCCATGTGCTCCAGGCCGTGTGCCAGTCGTTCGGGTGCGCCTCGCGGATGGCCTCAAGAGCAGAGCTCCGGGCGAGGCGGTCTTCAATGCCGGCGAGCAACTTCAGCGGCGGGGTGTTATGTGCGAGTTTTTCAAGGGCCTGTTCTGCCGCCTCGCGCCCACCGGGAAGCCCGGCAAGAACGGCGGCCGTTTCCCACGCCAGGCCGGGGTTTGTGTCAACGATTTCTTCCAGCGAGGCTTCGAGAACGGTTGCCGCAGCACGCGCCTGGTCTTCTCCGCGATCCGCCAACCGGCGGACGAGGGCGAGGCGGCGACGCGGCTCGGCGGCGCGGAATTCTTCGAGGAGGGCATCGGCGGCATGTTCGGCCGATAAGCTGACGCGGTACGTGAGCCGGGATCCAGATCCAGAGGAGAGGATCCTGGGATGCTTCCGGGCCTTGGTCCACCAGGACGTCCATTTCTCGGGGGGGAGGACACCGTCGAGAGCCGCCTTGATGATGGAAACATCCGCCGGTCCTTCGAGGTCTTCGAGCAGCTCGACGAGAGCGTCGCCCGGATGGGATGCGACAAACTCGACGAGACCGGGACGGTCGGTCACCTTCCGGTACAGAAAGCCGTTGCGCCGGAGCGCGCGAAGGTATTTCGAAGCTGCGCCGAAAGGGACGGAAACCGGGCGCGCATTGCCAACGTTGACCTTGAACGTATCGAGCTCGAGGTTCGCATGGGTGATTGTGCCGACCCCCTGTCCCTTCACCTCAACGACGGTTCCGACGTCGTAATCGAGCCACTGCTCGACGATCTTCAACGTTTCGAGGGGACGCCTGGCAGCGTGGATCGGATGTTTGGCGAGCACGGCCTCGAGCGATGGAGAGTCCGCCCGGCTCCGCCGGAGAGCGGCCTCCAGACGTTCGTTGAGCGTGGGGTTCCGCTTGTCGGTGAGCCGGACCAGCTCCCGGAGGGTCGCGAGTGCACCTGCCGCATCCCCCTTTGATTCGAGCGTCTCAGCCAACAGCTCGAGCAGGGTCCGTGCAAGGGTCTTGTGGCCGGCTTTCCATAGTCGCTTCCGGACGTCGAGGAGATCGGCTACAGGAATCGTGGGCTCATCCAGGGCCTCCAGCCAGAGCTCCTCCAGGCGTCCCATGTCTTCAGCTTCAATGGCCTCCCGCATCTGTTCCGTGGCCGGCTCGCTTTCACTCATTGACCCTCCCCGGCGGTTATGACCGCCCGACGGTGAATTGTACACGGGAGCGCGGCAAAATGACCGCCCGTTTTTTCAAACGTCCGGGTCCTGCTACTGTAACCCGTGGAGGTGTCCGATGGGTTTGAAATCGGGAGTGGCCATGGCCGGCATCATGTTGATGACAGCGACGGTGTTCGGGGCTGATCTCAACCAGCTTCCCCTCGGCGATGCAGGCCGGGCATACCTTTTCGGGACGGCCCGGGCGGGCCAGTTGTACGACTGCATCGCGGGCACGGTCGTTACAGAGAAGGACGCCGTCGCCGAGCTGGCCAAGGGCCGGGTCATTCTCCTCGGTGAGGAGCATACGAGCATCGATCAGAAGCGCCTTCAGGCGAAGCTTGTCGCCCAGCTGGCGAAGCGGGTGCCTCACCTCGTCCTGGGGATGGAGTTTTTCGAGCGGGGCGATGGCCCCGTTCTGGAGAAGTGGACGTCCGGCGCACTGCGGGGCGAGGATTTCCTGTTGGCGTCTCACTGGTACGACCGGGGGAGCTACAACTGGGTCTACTACGCCCCGGTCATGGATACGGCGCGCGCTCATGGGCTCCGTATCGTGGGCCTGAATATTCCGCGCGCGATTCCTCACACCGTCAGCATGGAGGGGCTCAAGGGGCTTACGAAGGCGCAGCACGCCGAAATCGGCCCGGTCGACACCAGCGGATCTCCGCAACACCGGTATCTTATCAGCCGGTACTTCGGCGATACGATCGCGATGCTGCCCCCCTCTTGGTTCGATCGCATGTACCAGGCGCAGTGCGTGTGGGATGTCGCCATGGCCCGTTCGATTCTGGCCGAGCTGCCCGATGACGGCGCGATGGTCGTTGTCGTCGGTACCGGTCACGTGGCCTATGGGCTCGGTATTGCGCGCAGGATCCACGAAGAGCTCGCCGCACGTGGGTTGCCCGACATCCGGGTGACGACATTCTGCCCGGTCACCGCGCCCGCGCCCGAGCCGGCCGGCGAGGAACCGCAGGGGCATCCGATGTCCGGGATGGAGCACGGAGGTGGCGCAGGTGGGACCCCGGCCCTTTTCGTTCGCTCCCTGGCCGACGTTGTCGGCGTCTTCGCCGATCGGGGTGGCGTGGGGGCCGTGCCGAAGATCGGTCTGAAACTGAAGCTCGCCGACGGCAAGATCGTCGTCAAGATGGCATGGCCCGACACGGCAAGCGCGGCTGCCGGGCTTCACCCGGGAGACCAGGTTGTCGATCTCAACGGCGCTGTTCCTTCGGACATCCATCATCTGCGGTTGGCCCTGGCGCGTTTGCGGTGGGGGGACCGGTTTGACATGAAGGTGGAGCGGAACGGCACGACGATCGACTGCGCCGCACTTCTCGAGCCCGAGGTGCGGACCGTCGACACCACCGTCGCACCGGGGTGGAAGGTCGAGCCGGCGGCACCGTTCGATCCGGCGGGGGTCACGGCCGCCGT
>JAADFN010000011.1 GCA_013152895.1 Acidobacteriota bacterium
GGACGGGTCAGGGTCGAGACCGCGGGCCGGCCGTAGGCCGGGCCTCCCGGGCGCTGACCGCGGACCTGCTGCAAGCAGGGCCTCCCGGGCGTGTGCAGGATCCCCACGGACGCATACCCGCCGCTACCGGTTCTCCCAAACGCAGCAGCCCTGGCTCCGGAGCGTTACAATACCTGTATGAAGATCGCATTGATCGGCAGCCACGGGGTTGGAAAGACGACCCTCTGTTTCGAGCTGGCGGCCCGCCTCAAGCGTCGGGGGCTCGACGTCGAGATCGTCAGGGAAATCGCCCGGGGCTGCCCACTTCCGATCAACCAGGAGACAACGCGCGAGGCCCAGGAGTGGATCCTCCACTCTCAGATCGCCGCCGAGATCGAGGCGGCCGCCCGCCACGAGGTCGTCCTGTGCGACCGCGCCGTCATCGACAACTACTGCTACCTCGTCCAGGCCGCCGGCGGCTCCCCCGAATGGGAGGCGATGCTTGACCGGTGGCTCCCGACCTACGACCTGCTCGTGCACGTCCCGGTGTGGACGCCGCCAGCCTACGACGGGGTCCGGGCCGTCGAGCCCGGTTTCCAGCAGCAGATCGAGCTGTTGCTCGAAGGAATCCTGACGGCGCGCGATATCGGCGTCCTGCGTCTCGCACCGGGAGACCACGACCGGTGGGGCCGGCAGATCCTGGAGGCCATGCTCCCCACGCTCGAGCCCACGCTTCCCCTCTTTTCGGCCGAGGAGCTCGACCTGTGAACCCGGTACGCACGCCATGAACGACCCGCACGTGCCCCGAAAGCGTCCCGATGCGGCGTCCGGAGACCACACGGCGGTACAGCTCGTCCGGGTGATCGACCAGTCGGTCGAGCAGCTTTGGGCAACGATCGAATCGCTCGAACGGCTCCAGCCCCGGAACCTGGAGCAGTTTCGGGTCTCCCTCTTCGGATCCTCGCGGGTCGACCCGGGCCAGCCGCTCTACGCCGAGGTCCGCAAGCTTGCCGAGCTCCTGTCCGCGGCTGGGTGCGAGATCATCACCGGCGGAGGCGCCGGACTGATGCAGGCCGCAAACGAGGGAGCGTCGCACGGCGGCATCACCGGTCCTGCCGAGGGTGGTGGGCTCCCCGTCCGGCTGGTCTCCGGCTCGGAGATTCGCCCGTTCGTCGAGCGGATCTATCGTCACCGGACCTTCTTCTCGCGGCTGCACCACTTCGTCCGCCTGTCGTCCGCGTTCGTCGTCTTTCCGGGCGGGCTTGGATCCACCCTCGAGGCGATGATGATCTGGCAGCTCCTCCAGGTGCATCACCTGCCTCCCACCCCGTTCATCCTGTACGGCGAACACTGGGATGGACTCCTGGCATGGATGAAGGACACGATCATCGCCGGAGGGTTTGCAAACCCGGAAGATCTCCAGATTCCCCTGCGGGTCGATTCCGTCGATGAAGCTGCCGCGGTCATCCTCACGGCGCTGCGTGAGTTTCGCGCCGCGCGTGGGGCCTGACCCGGACGCCAACTCCTCCCGGGCCTGCTCCGTCGGCCTTCCTATTCGAGGCGATCTGCAACGAAATGGCAGAGCTCCGACATCCGCTTCGTGTAGGATCCGAGCTCGTTGTCGTACCACCCGACGATCTTCGCGTGGGTCACGGGAATATCGACCGGCCCCTGGAACCCGTTGTCGGCGGACCCGAGACCGAGCTCGGCAAGATCGATGCTCAGCAACCCCGTCCTCGTGTGCGTTTCGGCCGCCTCGATGACTGCGGCGTACGGCTCGCCGATCATGTCGCTTGAAACGTTCTGCCGTTCGGTGTAGCGCACGCCGCTGCCGGGGAGCTTCGCGTAGTCGCGATAGATGCCGTTGAGCGTCTTGCGGCTGATGGCGCTCTCCCCGGCCTCGTTCAGCCTCGTCTGGAAGGTGCAGTTGAGAATGATCAGCGACGCCGTCGGAACGGGCACGCGAACCGAGTCCGCGATGAACCCGATGTCGCGGATCGTCGGGATCACGTGCTCGAGCGCCTGGGCCGCGTTCGTCGAGGTCAGGATGATGTTGGTCAGCGCCGACCTCGTCTTGCGCAGGTCCTTCGCACCGGCGCCCGGAACGCTATCCAGGACGCTCTGGCTGTTTGTCACGGCGTGAATTGTCGACATCGAAGCGGTCAACATGCGCCGGGTCAATTCGTGATTGAGCAGCGGCAACATCATGTGCGCGAGGGCCGTCGTGGTGCAGGAAGCGGCCGACACGAGACAGTGATTCCGCGGATCGAAGGCGTGATGATTGATGCCGTGGATCAGCATCGTGCTGTCTTCGGGCCACTGGCTGGCCGTCCCCTTGACCTTGAAGGCGGAGCTGACGATGACGGCACGGGCCCCCGACTCGAGGTGGCCCCGGAGGCTGCCGCCGGGCTTGTCGGAGGGGGCGGCCGGGTCCCGGAACACGCCTGTCGTATCGACGACCAGGGAGACACCACGCTCGGCCCAGCCGATCTGCCGCGGATCCCTGGCGGTGGTCAAGATCTCGATCCGGACCCCCGCGACCTCCAGGACGGGAGGCTCGGCGCTGATCACCGTCACCGGGTGCCGCTCCCCGCGGGCGCCCGAAAGAAACTGGCCGAGATTCCCGTACGTGCTGTCACTCTCGAGATACCCGACGAGATCATCGGTGCTCCGGCCCACGGGCCGGCCCGTGTTGACGACGAGCCGCTTGAAGCGCCCCGCCAGGACCTCGTACCACACCGTCAGTTTCCCGATGCGTCCCAACCCGTTGATCCCCAACGTTGGCTCCGTCACAACATACCTCCCCTGAACCTGGCGTTCTTGACTGCCGTCTTGATGATCCGGTGACTCCCCGAATACACGTTGCCCAGGAGCCCATCGATCGAAAGTGCATCTCCGACCTTGAGCACCCGGTTGCCCACCTTGGCGATTCCCTTCTCCTCGCTGACCTGGAGATCGAGACAGTTGACGACGCATACCTTGCCGAGCCGTTTCGCCGTGATCGCCGCGTGCGAGGTTGCACCACCGCGCGCGGTCAACAAACCGTCGGCCCGGAGGATCAGCGGAATGTCCTCGGGAACCGTGTCCGGGCGGATCAGGATCACGTTCCGGCCGGGATGCCGGGCCTTGATCTTCTCGAGATCCTCGCTGCTAAAAACGGCATACCCGCTCAGCGCCCCTCCCGAGATCCCGGTGCCCCGCGCCAGCTGGAACGACTTGAGCCTTTTCGCATTGGCGAAGACCGCCGTTCGCTCCTGGCGAAGCAGCCTCAGGGGCCGCGTCTGAAGCAGGTAGAGATCGTCCGGCGAGCCCGATTCAAACGTGAACTCCACCTCCTGGTGCTCGAACCCCAGCTCGAGAACCAGCTTCTCGGCGAGCTCCAAGAGCCTGCCGTAGACGCCCGGCGAGAGCGTCTCCAGGGAAGCGTTCGCCTCCCGTTGGCGGCTCAGCCGTTGCCTCTCGCTGACCGGAAGCGGGTGGACGAGCCCGGCGACGACGTCCTCGCCCTGCGAGCATGGCGTGAAATCTCCATAAAGATTGACGCCGGTCCCCCCGGACCACGGATCGCGCGTAAACACCACGCCCGAGCCCGCGCTCCTCGCCAGGTTCCCGAACACCATCCGTTGTACGATGACCGCCGTCCCCCAGTCGTCGGAGAGGCCGAGCCGCTGCCGGTACACCCGCGCCGTCTCGGATTCCCAGGAGCCCATCACGAGAAGAACGGCTTGAACCACCTGCTCGACCGGATCGTCCCGGAACGAAACGGCCCGGGACGTGGCGGCATCGCGATAGGCGTAGGCCATCTCGCGCATCTGGCCGGCGTCGAACTCGATCTTCCGCACCACGCCGTACCGCTCCTTGAAATCCAGCATGATCGCGTCGAACACATCACGCGCGACGCCCTGCGACATCGCCACGTTCTGAAGGTAGCGCCGGAAGCAATCCCACGCGGTCCAGGCGAAGCTCGCGTCCTGGGCCATCTTCTCCACCATCTCGGCCGTCAGTCCAACGTTGAGAATCGTGTCCATCATGCCGGGCATCGAAAAAGCGGCGCCGCTCCGCACGCTGAGGAGCAGCGGCCTTTGTGGATCTCCCAGGCGCCGTCGGGTCTGCTCCTCGAGGACGCGGAGCGCGTGCACCAGGCGATTACGCGTATCCGCCATCACCTTGGGATGCCTGAGGGCCGGCAAGATCCGGAACAACCGCGTCGAGACGACCCCTCGGGGATGGGGAAGCCGAGCTGCGTCAGGCGCCGCAGGCCAGCTCCCTTGGCGCCGAGCTGCAGCAAATCCGCCCTGGTCGGCTCGTCCTCGTGCAGCGGGAGGATCAACCGGTCGGGCCGGTACGACAGCAACCGCGCGCACGCGTCGCTTCTCAGGGATTCCGTCATCGAGCTCAAGCTGCCCCTGACCCGGCCCACGAAACGGTCGAGCTCCTGGATGGCGTAGGTCGACGTGACGACGGACCGGAGAAACTCGTCGGACAGCGAGCCGATCGCCCCCTGGAGCTCGTCGGGATCCGTAACGCCCCGCTCGCCGACGACATCCGAAATGATCGCCCCGAGATTGGGTTCGTGGGAAGCGATGAAGTTGATTTCCACAGCCCGTCCCAGCGCCTCCGAGATGAAACCGAGGATGTCGAGATACTGCGCTGCCGTCGGGCTTCGAAGCGCAACGACCTCCTCGAGAAGGCCGATCTGCGCGGTCAGATCCCGCACGCGGAGCCCTGCGACCCGCAGCGCGCGAAGCATCTCGTGCATCAGCTTCAGCGCACGCCCCAGCGTCCAGCGAGTCATGAACCCGGTTGGAAACTCCTCGATGCAGCGCTCGAGATGGGGTTTGAGAAAGCGCATCAGGCGAAGCATCAGGCCCAACGCGTCGAACTTCGCCTCGTGGTACGTCCCGTACACGGACGGGATCCCTACCGCGATATGCCGCTTGTAATAGATGTTTTCGAACGCTTCCGTCGGCCTCGGGTCCGTGACGATCTTCTTGAGCTCTTCCAGGACGGAGTTCCCGGCATGGACGATTTCAAGGCTCTCACCGTGTTCGCACGCATCGGCAAACGCGGACCGGATCTCGTGGGAAACCTGGAGAGAAGACTCGACGGCCGGCACGATCTGGTCCGCATCGTAGTCGTACTTGGCGCGCAAGAGCCTCCAGACGCGCACGAGCAGCAGGACCCTGTCACGGTGAATCTTCTCGACGTCGGTGATCGTCTCGAGCGCCTCGTCAAGATCGTTGACCGAAAAGGCATCGAGGTTGTCCCGCGTGATGCCCCGCCGGGTGGCCAGGGCCGTGACGACGGCATGGGCGCCTGCGAACCACCGGTCCTCCCCGTCGAGTTGCTCGTACACGCCGTCGGGAAGGTACGGCCGCAACACCTCCCGGTTCCCATCGCTCCACCACGCGTAGACGGCCCCGGCAAAACCGATCAGGCGGCTGTTGCTCTCGGCATGGCACTGCTTTCTCAGGTAGTGGATGACGGGATCCTGGCGATGGGCCACCTGGTCGATCTGCGTCGAGGCGTCCCTGAGCTCGCCCTCGGACCCGACCGCGTTGAAGAAGGCCGGCAAGTACGTCACGAGTTGGAGCACGAGGCTGAAGCTGTTCCCGATATTCGAGTTGAGCAGCGCGGAGATATCTCGTTGAAACAGGTCCGTATCCTTGACGAAAACGCCCCGGAAGTGGAGCTGGATCGTCAACGCCGAGAGGAGCCGCTCGTACTGGCGGGGATCGGTGCTCACGATGGACAGCCACGTCCTGAGGCACACGAGGTGGTTCGGGTTGACCTCGACATCCCAGGTGTCGGTCACCCCCTTGATGCCCGGCTCTTCAAACCCCGTGGCGATGAGACGGTCGATAAAGTGCTCCACGAGCTGCGATTCGCCCCGCCGGGCAATCTCGATGCCAAGCTGTTCGATCCCCTTGAAGAGCCACCGTTTCGAATGGCTCCCGTACCTCGTGAGGCAGCCCGTGATCAGGTCGACCGCGTGTGCGACGTCTTCCAGCTCACCCTCGGCGCACACCTTCCGCAACGTGAAGTAGAGCTGGCGGAGGATTTCATTGCTCCGGCGTTGCAGCTCCGGCACATCGAGAAGCTCGACGAGCATCGCGATCCGTTCCCGGGCGGCCTTCCCGCGGCCCGGGCCACGATCCATCAACCGCAGCACCTCGAGCAGCAACTCGTCGGGAGTCTTCACCCGGAGCTTGGCCTCGATCCCATGTGCAGACGCTAGCTGCCGTTCGATTCCCTCCAGCTCCTCCATGACCCGCCGGCCGATGTCCGGCCCGGCGGCGCCCGCCGGCTCCATCCGGAACTTCCGGCCGGGATCTTCGAGAAAATGCTTCCACTCGTGGATGTTCTTGCGAACGAGCTCGATGTAGAGAGCGGCGGCCCGTTCCTGGATCTCCGGATTCCAGTCCAGGCGTTTTGCAAGCCGCCGGATGCCACCGGCGTGCGTCAGAAGAGGAACGCGTTCCTCCCTGTTCAACCTGCCGAGAACATCGACGCTCCGGACCAGGATATCCCGGTAGCTCGAACGGTTCTGCGACGAGGCCAGGGCGTCGAGAAACTGAACATGGGCGCCCACCAGCCCTTCGAGCGCCTCGCCCCCCGGTTTGAAACCGTACATCGTGGAAAAGAGAGATTCGAACCGTTGCATACACTCGGCACGCTGGTCCGAACCGTCGTAGTAGTGCAGCATCGCTCCGGAAAGCTGCCGGAGGTCGCTGACAACCTCCAGGTCGTTCCGAAACGGATGGTGAAGCTCGGTCAGGGTGCGTTCGGCGAGCGTCCTGACACCGTAATACGACGAAACCGCATCGATCAGAACGCGGTCTTTGACCGGAATCGTGACCTCGCGCCGCGTCAGCGCGAGATTGGCGGCCAAGGCGTCTGAGGCGACCGGTTCTGTGGCATCGGGCATCGCACGCTCCAGCGATTATACGTAAAGCTCGTCCGCCGATCGTCGAAGGACGGCCTCCCGCCACGGCCAGGTCCGGCGCCACCTCATGCGCCCGCCGGAGGAAGAACGCTTCCGGAATACTCGAACTTGACCTCACGGCGACCGGTGGTGCACGCCATGCACGCCGGTGCGCCCTTGATCACGGCCTCCTGGAAACGCTCGATCGGCAGGTAGAACAGGGCATCGACACCAAGCTCCCGCCGGACCTCCTCGACGTCGCCGTTGAACCGGGCGCCGATCAGCTCGTCCTGCGTCGGTGTGTTGATCCCCTGGAAGCACGAGTCGCGCACGAGCGGCCACAAGGTCCCGAGGAACACCCGGCCCGCTCCGGCCGCGCGGAACGCCCGCACGATCCTCGACGCATTCGTCCCGCGGACGATGCTGTCGTCGACGAGGAAAATGTTCTTCCCTTCAACCGCCTTGGCATCCACCCGGAAGTCGAGCATCGCCGCCGCGTCCCGCTCCTCCTGGGTTTCTTCCATGAAGATCCGCCCCCCGTACCGGTACTTCGAGACCGGCGTCGCATACTGCGGTGCGCCGGTGCTCAGCTCCTTCTCGAGCTTCTGCGCGAACGCCTCGGCGCCTGGAATCGGGCTGTGGGGAATCGGCGCGACGATGTCGATTTCGGGGACGAGCTCTGGCGCCGTTTCAAGTACGTACATCGCCAGGGCGCGTCCGGCGCGCCACCGGAAGGTGCGGACCTTCTCCCCCATCATCTCGGATTCCACGTCGGCGAAGTAGATCAGCTCGAACGCGCAGGGACGCGGCTCGCGCTGCACGATGATCCGCTGCTCGACGTCGAGGCCCCGGCCGATGAACAGGGCGGCGCCGGGAGGCACCTCTCCATCGACGGCGTACCCGTTCTGCTCCAGCGCCAGGGTCTCGGACGCGACCATGACGGATTGCGTGCCGCCACGGTCGCGACGGCCGAGAACCATCGGCCGGAACCCGGACGGATCCCGGAACGCGTAGAGGCCGTTCGCCGTCAGGGCGACGGCCGAAAACGCTCCCGTGACGCGCGTCTGGACCTCTCCGATCGCCGCAAACATCAGCCCGGCTTCGCTCGCGGCCGGATCCTTCTCGCGAAAATGCTCCAGCCAGAGGGCGAGCACCCGCAGCAGCGGCTCCGCGTCGCAGCTCGCACCGAGCTGCTGGCCCCGCGCGGCAAGCTCCTTCCCGATCTGCGGCACGTTGGTGATGTGCCCGTTGTGGGCCAGCGCAACGCCGCTGAACGCATCGAAAAACGGCTGCGCATTGGCGATCCCGCCGCCTCCGTGCGTCTTGTAGCGCGTGTGGGCGATCCCGGCATCTCCGGAAACGCCGACCAGCGGTTTGAAGATGTCGTCCGCCAGCCCCTCCCCCTTCTCCAGGCGCACGCGCCGCCGCACCTGGTCGAACACGCACAGGCCGGCGTACGCCGGCCCACGATGCTGGAGAAAGTGCGCACCGTTAGCAAGGTCTCGAACGACGGCGCTGCCATCCCCGCTGATCACCCCAACGATTCCGCACATAGAGTCCCCTCCAGGGGCCTTACTATACCCCGCCAACCCGCCGGAGGGGAACAGCAACCGCCAACCGCGATCCGCCGCTCAGCTCCGCCACGCGACATGCCAACTCGAGACGCGAGATTCGCAGGCTGGGCCGAGTCGCGTTTGGCTATTGCCTGATGGCGCGCGCCTTGTAACAATGCGGCCCGATGGATGGGCCACTGATCGTTCAAGGGGATGCGTCCGTGCTGCTGGAGGTGGCGGCGCCCGGGGCCGGTGACGCCCGTGAGCAACTGGCGCGATTTGCCGAGCTGGTGAAGGCGCCGGAACACGTCCACACCTATCGCATCACGCCGCTGTCCGTGTGGAACGCCGCGGCGGCCGGAATGCGAGCCGAGGAGATGGTTGCAGCGCTGCGCCGGTGGTCGCGGTATCAGGTTCCCCCGGCGGTGATCCGCACGGTCAACGATTTGGCCCTTCGCTTCGGCCGAGTCGCGCTGATGCCGGGCGAGGATGGCTTGATCCGCGTGGCAGCGGACTCTGCCGAGGTCCACGAGGCGCTGGCGCACGACAGGCTGCTGGCGCCTTATTTTTCCGGGCGGACGGACGGCGCCGAATGGTTGGTTCCAGAAATCGAGCGCGGACGGCTCAAACGGGCGCTGGCCTACGCGGGCTGGCCCGCCGTCGATCACGTCGGGTACATCGACGGGGTGCCGCTCGGGCTGAGCCTGCGCGAGGACGCTGGTATTCGGCTGCGCCACTACCAGGAAGAGGCGACGGCGTCTTTTCTTGCGACGGGCGAAGGCGTCGTCGTGCTGCCGTGCGGTGCCGGCAAGACCGTCGTGGGGATGGCGGTGATGGCCCGCCTTGGCATGCGGACGCTGATCCTGGTGACGTCGGTCACCGCCGCACAGCAGTGGCGGGCGGAGCTCCTGGACAAGACCGATCTCGAGTCCGAGAAGATCGGGCTGTACACCGGGCGCTCGAAAGAGATTCGCCCGGTAACGGTGGCCACGTACCAGGTGCTCACCCACCGCACGAGTCACACGGCCGAGATGCCGCATCTGGGCCTCCTGCGCCGTCAGGGCTGGGGGCTGGTGATCTACGACGAGGTGCACGTGCTTCCGGCCCCGGTGTTCCAGACCACGTCGGAGATCCAGGCCCGGCGGCGCCTCGGCCTCTCCGCCACGCTGGTCCGGGAGGACGGGTTGGAGCGGGACGTTTTTGCTCTGGTCGGGCCGAAGCGGTACGACGTTCCATGGAAAGAGCTGGAGATCCAGGGATGGATCGCTGCCGCTCACTGTGTGGAGATCCGGGTCCCGGTCAGCCGTGAGCTGCGCATGGCGTACGCGCGGGCACCCGGGCGCGCCCGGCCCCAGGTGGCGGCTGACAATCCCCAGAAGCGGCCCCTGGTCGAACGGCTCCTGTCACGCCACAGGGGCCTGCCAGTTCTGATCATCGGCACCTACGTGTCGCAGCTTGAAGCGCTGGCGGCTCAACTCGGGGCACCTATCCTGACCGGGAAGACCGGCCAACGACGCCGCGACCGCCTTTTTGCCGATTTCCGATCGGGCACGCTCAAAGTCCTGGTCGTCTCGAAGGTGGCCAACTACGCCGTCGATTTGCCTGATGCAGCGGTCGCGATACAGGTGTCTGGGTCTTTCGGCTCCCGGCAGGAAGAAGCCCAACGGCTGGGCCGCATCCTCAGGCCCAAGAGCGGCAAGAACCAGGCGCACTTCTATGCTCTTGTCAGCCAGGATACGGTGGAGCAGGATTTCGCGGAGCGGCGCCACCTGTTCCTCGCCGAGCAGGGGTACGAGTATGAGATCCTTACTGCAAAGGAGCTGACGGAGGGCGCCGATGCCTGAGCGTGGGAAAAAATCACACGGAAGACCGGCCGCAAGGTCCAGCCATGCTCCGACCGCCTTCCACGGTCTCGCTTTTGTCACGGGCGATGCCGACGTTCTTGCCAGCCTGCTCGAGAACCCGCGATTGGCCCGGCTCGGAATCTTTCCGCTCGACGAGGTCACCTTGGCATTCCCTGCAGCATCCCTCGCGAAGGTGGAACGAGAGCTCAAGTCGCTGCAACTGATCCCACGGAAGGTGTGACGTGGGTACGACCAAAGACCCGCAGGAGCTGGCGGAGGCCCTTGAAACCGTGCCATACAGCGTCTTGAGGGAAGGCTCGGCACGGTGGCAGAACGTCGTTGGGCGCCATACCCGAGCCGTGTCTCCGCCCGCGATGAGGAGATGGATAGCCTCTCAAGCGCTGAATCCCAACTCGCTCACGGCCCTTGAACGGTCACTCTCGAGCGATGAGAAGAGGTTCCTCGCGCTGAGCCGCGTCCACGCTGATTCGGCCCTCACAATCCTGGCGATCGGCGCGGGGCTCGGATTCGGCGACTTGTGTCCCGCTCTCGAACGCTGTGCGGCGCTGGGCCTGGCGATCCCCCTGAAGGCGTCCCATGGCGGCGGGAGCCTGTGGGCCAGAGATCACATCATCTATCGAAAGGCGCTGGGAGCGCTCGTCCGTCCCGGTCCAGTCGATCGCATCGCCGGAGATCTCACGTTCGAGCCTCTCAACGTTGTTCCAAGAACGGCCATCGAGCCGGTTCTTTCGATTCCCCCCGAGCAAACCACCGCGGCCTTGCTACACATGGCCGGCGTGCTGGCCGTGGCGCCGATCCGCCTGACAAAGGGCGGTCAGCTTTCGCAACGCGAGCTATCAGCCCTTGCACGCGAGATCGGGGCTTCTCGCATGGTTCCGGTCGCCTTCTTGATCGCTCTGGCTATCGAGAACGGCATCCTCGCGTGGACCCGTCTGGGCGATCGTGATGCGTTGGGAGTGCCGGACAGCGTTCGGAATTCCCTGTGGCACACAGACGATCCAATCGTGGCACTGTTGAAAAAACCCGCTCTTTCCGGGGTCTTCACGTGGGATGCGGACAGGGGAGACGTTGCCCCAGACGCCCGCGAACCCCTCGCTTTGAGTCCCGTACCGAATTCGACGTACTCGATCCTGTGGAAGCAGTGGATAGGCTCAATGATCGTCTGGGGCGCGCTGCTCCGGGTCCAGCCCCGGGGCTCATGGTTCCTGGTGACCGACCTGGCCAACCAAATCACCGAAGCGGCACCGGCGTGGTGGAAGCGGCCCGGTGAGCCCTGGTGGTATACCGACCCGTCATGGCTGCTCGACTCGCCCGTGAACATGGAGCCTGTAGCGCGTGTGATCCTGCATCTCGTCAGAACGCTCGTCCGGCTCGGACTGATCGAGCTTGGCGCAGTCAATGATCCACGGGTGGCCGAGCGGGCCAGGGAGTCCTTCCCGGGGTTGGATGATCCGCAAGATGTGATCGACGCCGCCTCCGGCATCTACGCGAGGACAACGCCCCTGTGGGAAGCGATGGCGTTGAACGGCGAATACCGGAGGACCCCTTCCGGCCTTTTCCGGATCGGCGCCGATCTCGAGGTCCACATGGAGCCGGGAGCTCTCTCACTCGTCGACGCAACGACGCTCGAAGTGGCATCCGAACGACTTCCATTCGCCACAGGAGATCCAATCTGGAAATACCGCCTCACGTCGGATGGCATGCAACGGGCCCTCAACGCCGGGATACCGCCAAACCGAATTCTTGCGCTTCTGGACAGGTCCCGGCCAAGCGTCCCACCAAGCGTACGCCGCACCGTAGAAGGCTGGATCACGCGGGTCGGCATGTTGACGCTCCATCTCAGTTGGACGTTGCTGGAGTGGCCGTCCACGGAGGCGAGGGACGCCGCCGTCGCCAAGAGTCCCGCGTTCCGTCCGGCCGGGAAACGATGGGCACTGGTCCCCGCCTCCTCCATACGATCGGGGCACAGCGTGCAGCTGCCGGCCCCCCACATCGCCGTGAACGCTGCCGGGATCCTGACCCTCGCACCATCCGAAGGAGCTGCTGTAGCTCGTGCCGCCGTGGAACGGCTCTGCCAGGTCACCACGGCGGGGCACGTTTCCCTGGACGCTGACCGGCTGGCCCGCCTTGGAATCTCCAGCCCGCGGGAGGTCGTGGATATCCTGAAGCCGTGGGCTTCCGGCACCAAGCGCTGCCTGCAAGTGATCGAGCACGAAGCCCATCGCGCTCTTGGCATCACCGTCCCGGCTCACTGGGTCCGCGCACACCTCGTGCGTTTTCCATCGGAGGAAATCGCCCGGCGCGTGGCGAGGATCCTCTCCCGCGCCCACACCCCGCCGATCCGGCTCGATGGGCGCACATTGGCCCTCCTCCATGGCCTCGATATCATCCGGAAGATCGCTTCCGAAGAGGGTCTTGCGCTCTCACGGTCCGAGCCTGATGTCTTCCACGTCTCCCAGAAAGACGCGAGCTCGCCAACCGGAAGACAACGCAAAGGCCCGGCCACAACCATCGTTGTGGAAGGTCGCGACATGGACGTCCTACCGCTGCGAACGCTCCGAACGCGCCTGGAAGCTGCCGCAGAATCTGGTCGGGATCTCTGGCTCTACGCCCGCCCGGGCAGGAGCAAGGTTTTCCGTCTCCTCCACGTCCGTCCGATCCATGTTATTTCCTCGTCTCCTCTCCAGCTCGCGTTTACAGATGCCGGCGGCGAACAGACCCAACGAACCCGATACGTCGACGTGAGAGACATCATCGCCATCAGTGAAGACACCGAAGATCCAGGATAAAGCAGCCGCAAGAACGGGCGCGCTTTGGGGGCACGCAAGAGCCCAATGGCTCGCACCGTCGGCCGCGCATCTTCCGTACGGCGTCGCACGGCCCTCTACCCCGCATCGCACGCGTCCTTCTGCAACCGCGGATCCAGGTACAGGCCCGAGCCAAGGCCGAGACCCGGGCGGGGCACGGCCTCAGCAAGACACACGGTGACAGTGACATAGACCAGATTCTCGATTGACCGGCATTCGTGTTCGTCGAGAGACCGTGGAGGCGCCCGGGAGGCCCTGCTTGCAGCAGGCCCGCGGTCAGCGCCCGGGAGGCCCGGCCTGCGGCCGGCCCGCGGTCTCGCCCCGGGCTTGTCGCTTCGTTGGGGCGGCGGGTCTGTCTCTTTGAGGGGAGGGGATCGCGAGGATCGCCCTCTGGGGACGTCGCCGCAC
>JAADFN010000012.1 GCA_013152895.1 Acidobacteriota bacterium
GTTGGCCTCGGCGTCGGCTTGCCCGGATTGAAGGTGGCTGCGCCGTGCCCCGGCCTGCGGCCGGGCCGTCGGCTTGCAGCGATATTGGGTTGTTGCATCATCCTGGTCCTTGGTAGGGGTGGGGTCCCGCCTGCCTGGGTGGGGGAACGGGCTTTTCGGTCCAGCACGTCATGCGGACGGACAAGGGGGGTGTGGCCTCAGTACTACGTGCGATGACAGTGACATACGCGAGGTTTTCCGTTGATCGGCAACTCTTGTGAGTCGGGAGGAGCCGAAGCCGACGAAGGATCCGGGTGGGTTGGAGGCGCCGACGCTGGAAAGGAGAGCAAGCTACCGGGTTTTACGGATCGTCACGGATTGAGAAGGGATGTTCGTTATCCCTCCAGGCGGGCGACGATGATGTCCTGGTAGCTGAGGAAGTCTGCCCGGCCGCACCATGAGCCGTAGGAGACCGGCTGCGAGACGCGTAGGCCCCGCGCGGCAAGGAGCTGCATCACGTGGCCCTCGAGAAACGCTACGGCCGCTTCGGGATCGCCAGGATCGGTTGTGAAACAGGTGGTGGAGATCGGCCGGTTGAACGTCATGGTGCTCTCGCCGTGCTCCATGAGCCGGCGTGCTTCCCGGTTGACGAGAAAGAACGTGGCAAAAAGGGTTCCGCCCGGCCGCAGCACGCGAACGATCTCATCGAGGTAGTGCTCGACGTCGCCGGGCAACATGTGCGTGAAGACCGATGTCACGATGACGAAGCTGAAGAACTGATCCGGGAATGGAAACCTGTACTCGGCCGCTGCCACTGTTCCCCGTGGGTTGTAGTGACGGTTTCTCACGTTCGCGTGGTGAAAATGAAAGTTTGGATGGCGCGGCGTGATATGCCGCTGGCACCACTGGATGCCCTTGGCAACGATATCGATCCCGTACGTGTTGGCGCCAGGAAACTGGTGAGAGGGATCGCCATTCTGCCGATGCCGCAACCGACGTCGAGGATGGTATCGGACGGTTGCAATCCGCCACGCGTGATGAAATAGCCCTTGAACTCGTCACCGATCGCGCGAAAATCTCCAGCGCCGACAAACATCAGAGACCTGGGCGGGACCAGGGGATCGCGGCCCCGGATCAGGTCCATGCCGTCTTGAAGCAGGTGCCAGACCCGGCGCGCCTGACGATACGGGACACTCCTTCTCCATGCGGGCAGGGATGTTCTGGTGACATGGGTCCTTGTGGTCATGCCGCCGCATTCTACCAGCGACCGTGTGGAAGGGATGGCGGCGCCGTTCATCACCGGAGCGGCGGAAGGTTCTCCTTACGATGATCTCGTGTCGCGAGCTGGGGAAAGGGTGACGATGACCCGTCCGAAGGCTGCCACGATGAAGAAGACGGCCCGGTGATCGGCGCCGGCGTTCGTATATCCCATCGTGTAGCCCACGACCAAGGCGCCGAACGTGGCTCTCCGGATGCGTGTGCTGGCCTGTGACACGATGCTCCGTTTCATGGGCAGATATGCGGATGCGTAGCCGAGCAGCGTCCCTCTTCATTCGATGACGTGATGGTGGGAGTGGAGACGTTGGATGTGAGACTGACAAGGATATGCCAGGGGAGTAATCTGGACGTCGCGTGAGGCTTTGGGCGCGAGTCATGGTTGACCAGCGGTGAAGATGCTGCGAAAGTGGGGCTTTCGCGGGACGCGAACGGGAGGACCGGAAGGTGGCTCAGACCAAGGGAAAGCGGACGTGGCGGCTCCTCGTGGCAGAGGATGAGCTCATCTCCCGCACTCTCTTGACCAGGCTCGTGAGCTCGTGGGGGTACGACGTGATCGCCGTCGAGGATGGTTCGCAGGCCCTCGAGGTTCTGGAAGGTGACGATCCGCCAAGACTCGCCGTGCTCGACTGGATGATGCCCGGCGCCGACGGTGTCGCCATCTGCCGGCGCATTCGCGCCCTGAGGCGTGAGCCGTACATCTACCTGATCATCCTGACGGCCTTGCAGGAACGGCAAAAACTCGTCGAAGCCCTGGAGGCCGGCGCGGACGATTTTCTCACCAAGCCGGTGCAGCCCCACGAGCTGGAGCTCAGGATCCATGTCGGCCGCCGCATCGTTGAGCTGGAAGAACAGCTGATCGAGGCGCGCGAGGCCCTCCGCGAGCTGGCGACCCACGATCCTCTGACCAGGATATGGAACCGGCGAGCGATTCTTGAAATTCTCGAAAAGGAAATCGCCAGGGCGTCGCGAAAGGGCGCCTCGGCCGATGTCTGCGCATTGATGATCGACATCGACCATTTCAAGACGGTCAATGACCAGTATGGTCATCTTGTCGGGGACCAGGTTCTGATGCACGTCGCCGAGCGGATCCGCGAGGCTGTGCGGCGGCACGACGAGGTGGGGCGATACGGTGGGGAGGAGTTCCTGGCCGTTCTCACCGGTTGCGGTGTGAACGGCCTGAAAGCGGTCGCAGAGAGAATCCGCAAAGAGGTGGCCGAAAACCCATTCGTCACCGGGGACAGGCCAATCGCCGTCACCGTCAGCCTAGGTGGCGCGCGGTTAACCGGGGGAGAGGGAGGTGGATCCATCATGCAGCTCATCGGCCGGGCCGATCACGCATTGTACGAGGCAAAGGATCAAGGCCGAAATCGTGTCGTCATAGACGGGGAGCAGGGGGTGAACGATGAAGAGTAACCAGCTGCAGAAGGGTGAGGCTCGGAAAGCCCATTGGGACGGCGGGAAGAATGTCTCCGCCCTGGCGTTGTCATACGTTGCAGATGTGAGCCACGAGCTGCGGGGACCTCTCAACGTGATTCTCGGGATGACAGAGTTGCTGGGGGATATGCGGTTGACGGCCAGGCAGCGCGAGCTGTTGGACAACATCCGTAGCTCGGGAGAAATCCTGATTTCTTCGGTCAACGAGATGGCCGACTTCGTGGGCATGGCTGTCGGCGGGCTCAGGCTCACATCGCTCGACTTCTCCCCGCGAACGTTGGTGGAAGACATGGGGGATCTTGTCGCCGAGAAGGCCAGCGCCCGGGGACTCGAGTTGATCATCCTTGTCGATCATGATGTGCCGGAACGTATGACCGGGGATCCAACGCAGCTGAGGCGGGTGCTGACGACGCTGGTCAATTCGGCGATCCGGCGTGCCCGGGGGGGAGAGATTGTCGTACGGGCGGAGCTGGCGGTATCGGGACCGCCGGGGAGCCTCCGCTTCAGCGTGGAATACGATGGCCCGGCTGTGTCGCTCGAAGAAACTCGAATGGATGCGGTCGGTTTTCCGGACGAAGATATGTTGACTCTGCGTGGTCCTCATCCAACAGGGCCCCAGCTCGCCATGATCGGGCAGATCGTACGACGAATGGGAGGCGTCCTGGAGGTCGAAAGGCTCGACGGCGGCCGTTCGCGCATGGCGTTCGACGCGAGGCTTGAACCCGTGTCCGGAGAGGAACAGATAGCGCAAGAACCGGACGTACAGCTCGGTGGGCTCAAGGTCCTTGTGGTTGACGACAGCGAGGCGAACCGCAAGCTGCTCGAAGAGATTCTGCGGAGCTCGGGGTGCCAGACGGCCGTGGCGGCGGGCGGCGCCGAGGCCCTGGACCGCCTTCACGAGGCGGAGGGTACGCAACCGTTCGACCTGGCGATTCTCGACTTCGTCATGCCGGACATGGACGGGGTCACGCTGGCCTCAGCGATCCGAGCGCATCTTTCCGCAGCCTCGATGCCGATGATTCTCCTGACCTCCGCGCCGGCGGCTGGGGACGCAGAACGGATGCGTGAGGCGGGCTTTGACGCGTACCTCACCAAGCCGGTCACGCGGGCGGATCTCACGGATACGGTGCGTTGGGTGCTGTCACGGCCGGCCAGAGCACGGGGCGGACTGATCACACGTCATACGTTGAGGGAGACACGGCGAACCCGGCTGCGGATCCTCCTGGTCGATGACGATGAGCTCAACCAGAAGACGATCGCAGCGATGCTCGAACGGCTTGGATACAGGTGCGATCTGGCGGCAAACGGCCGCGCTGCCGTTCAAGCCCTGGCGCGGCGCGAGTACGACGTTGTCCTGATGGACTACGAAATGCCCGTTATGGATGGGTTCGAGGCGACGCGGCGTATTCGCGAACGGGAAAAGGAGACGCGCCGCAGGACGCCGATTATCGCGACGACCGCAGATACCCTTGCTGGCAACCGCGACAGGCTCCGTGAGATCGGGATGGACGAGTACGTTCCCAAACCGATTGATATCCGGGAGCTGGCAGAAGTCCTTGCCCGTTTGACCGGCGAAGAGGTTCCAGCGCCTCAATCTCTCGAGAAGGACCAAGGGGCTGAGCCAGTGGATATCTCGCGGCTCGAGCTGATGTCGGGGAACGATGTGGGTTTCTTGAAGAAGATCATCTTCATGTTTCTCGATGAGAGTGAGAGCCGTCTGGGTGCGTTGAAGCACGCACTCGAAGCGGCTGACTTCGAAACGGTTCACGGCGAGGCTCATGCGCTCAAGGGAGCGGCCGGCAATCTCGGTGCCCGGGAAGTGAGCGAGGCCGCCGCCACCCTTCAGCAAGCCGCCAAAGCCGAAGATCGCGGTGAGTGTGTGGGCCTCCTGGCCACGCTCCAGGCGCGGATGGAAGAGGCTGGCCGTTGGTTGAAGGCCTATGCGGGCCGGCTCCCGGCCGGACCGGATGGGGCCTGACGGGTCGGCCAGGCACCTGAATACCGGAACGGTCCATCGCGAAATGACGGAGATAGACGGCAGGGCAGGGGAGGAATGATAAGGTGTGAGCCACGAACCGGGGAGGTTGGCGATGGCAACAAAGGTCGTTGTTCTTGGCGGCGGTCGAGTGGGCGGCGCGATCGTCCGGGATCTGGTGCGATCAGGAGGATGGGACGTCCGGGTTGCCGATGCCTCGGAGCAAGCGCTGGCGCAGCTCGCGGTGAAGACTGGAGCGGGAACGATTCAGGCCGACCTGTCCCGCGCGGAGGAGGTGCAACGCGCGATCCGGGATGCCGATCTCGTGATTGGCGCCGTTCCGGGTTTCATGGGATACCAGACCGTCAAGGCTGTCATCGCGGCTGGAAAGAACATGGTGGACATCTCGTTCTTTCCGGAGGATCCTTTCGGGCTTGATGCTGCGGCGCAGGAGCGGGGTGTAACCGTGGTCGTGGACTGCGGCGTTGCACCGGGGTGCGGCAACATCGTTCTCGGGTATACCAACACCCGTCTGGACGAGATCGAAAGGTTCACCTGCATGGTTGGCGGACTTCCGGTTGAGCGCCGCTGGCCGTACGAATACCGCGCCGTTTTCTCGCCGATCGACGTCATCGAGGAGTACACGCGTCCGGCGCGGCTGGTGGAGCATGGGCGCGTGGTGATCCGCCCGGCACTCTCCGAGGTCGAGCTCGTTGACCTGCCGGGTATCGGCACCCTGGAGGCGTTCAATACCGACGGGCTGCGAAGCCTGCTGACGACGATGTCCCACATTCCCTTCATGAAAGAGAAGACGCTTCGGTACCCGGGACATGCCGAGCGGATGCGGATGCTGCGGGAAACCGGGTTTTTCAGCCAAGTGCCGGTCGAGGTCGATCACACGCGGGTGACGCCGTTGAGCCTGACCGCGAAGCTCCTCTTCGAAGCGTGGCGACTGCCACGGGGCGAAGAGGACCTGACCGTCATGCGCATCGAGATCGTGGGGCGCAGGGACGGGCAACGCGCGCGGGTCGTCTACGATCTCCTCGACAGGTACGACAGGGACACTGGAACGACGTCGATGGCGCGGACGACGGGCTACACGTGTACGGCCGTGGCGCGGGCCGTGGCGGACGGCCTTTTCCGGGAACCCGGCATCTCGGCGCCGGAGGATCTCGGCAAGATGCCGGGGGTATACGAGCTCGTCATGAAGCACCTCGCGGATCGCGGGATCGTTTTCAAGATCTCGGAAACTCCCGGTGACGAGGGAGATCGTGGCGAGAACGCCTGATCCGGATGTGCTGGAGGCGTGATGGTGGCCATGGCGGCCGTTGTCCTGAGCGTCATCTTGGTTGCCGTTCTTGTGGCGGGTGAGAAGTCGGGAAGGATGGCTCTCCGGGCGCCTGCGAAGATCGCGGCCTCGGCGGTGTTTGTCGCGGTTGGCGTGGCGAGGTACAGCTCAGGTCATCCCTACGATGCCTGGCTGGTGCTCGGGCTTGTGCTCGGCGCCATCGGGGACGTGCTCCTGCTGTTGCCACGTGGTTTCCTGGCCGGCCTCGTCGTGTTTCTGCTGGGTCATGCCGCGTACATTGTCGCGTTTCACACCCTCGCGCCCATCCACTCGTGGCCGCTGGGTTTCCTGGCGCCGGTCGTGATCGTCAGCGGAGTTGCTTCCAACCTGCTCTGGGCTCACCTGGGGAAGCTTCGCTGGGCCGTGCTGGGGTACGTGACGGTGATCTCGATCATGGTGTGGGGAGCGGCCGGGACGGTTGCCGCCGGGGACCGGGCGGGCTGGATGCGCCTGGCAGGCGCCGTTTGTTTCTACGCTTCGGATCTCCTTGTCGCGAGGAATCGTTTTGTGAAAAAGACGTTCAACAATCGCGCATGGGGTCTTCCTCTCTACTACGCCGGCCAACTCATTCTTGCTTTTACGGTAGGAAGGATGTCCAGGTGATGCGGCCGAACGCCGTCGCAGAAGGATGATGATGCGAGTTTCCAGGACCGGAGCCATCGTCGTCATCGTCTGGTGCACCGTGTTGGCTGCAGCCCTGTGGTTCGCTCCCGTGGCCGGCGATGACGCCTATCACCACGCCGTGATGGCGGTGGAACAGGCCAAGTGCGTGCGCCAGGGAGAGATCTGGCCGCGCTTTCACCCCGACTGGAACGGGGCAACGGGCTCGTTTCTTCCCGCGGTGTACTCCCCGGTCGCCTTGACCGTTGATGCGGTGCTGGTCCTTCTCACCAACGAGGGCACGCGTGCCGTGTCCCTATCCCTTGTCGCGGCGCTGGCGGCGGGAGCGTTCTTCATGGGACTCGTGCGGTTGGATGAGGAGCCGCCGTGGTGGTTGTTCGTGTTCGCTCCCTACATCTTGGTGAATATCTTCTCGCGCGCAACGGTGACGGAGATGTGGGCGCTCGCGGCGCTGGCGGGAGGGCTGGTGTTTCTGCTGCCACCTGGGATCGGACGTCCGCGGGATGGGTTTGTCGCGCTGGGGGCCGTTTTTCTTGCGGCGGGCGCCCAGCCCGTCATGCTGATCATTGTGGCGGTGCCCGCGCTGGCGACATGGATGATTGCGCTCGCCGCCCGATGGAGCTCCAGGTGGAAACGAAGCTTCGCCTGGGGCTTGGTGATGATTGCCACAACGGCGGTTTTCTGGCTGCCGCCGCTCCTGCTGATCAAGGATCTCGACAGGTCCGCGGTGTTTTCCGGGCATTACGGGTGGCGCGGCCACTTCGTGACGAACGTTTCTGGAAACGGGCAGCTCGGCCCGGTGCTTCTGGCGATCTGGCTGGCTCTTGTCATCGTGACCGTTGCGGGCGCGCTCGTCCTGAGGCGCCACCGTGATACCAGGGGCCGCGCAGTGCTCACGTTCATCGTCGCCAGCCTGATCCTCGCGAGCCCCGTCAGCGCTCCCTTGTGGTCGCTTCCTGGCCTCCGGGTGGCACAGTTCCCGTGGAGATTCCTCGGCCCTGCATCGCTCGCGGCGTTGGTCCTCCTCGGCCGGCTGCCGCGGGTGTGGCGCCGCGCGCTCGCCGTAGTTTTTCTCGTTCCTGCAGCGCTGCTGCCGGTCGAGCTGGGTGCAGGCCGGCCTGCGCTCGCGCCGGCCATGTCCGCCAGCCAGCTTGCTCGGGCAACTTCTATCCGCTACGGTATCGCCCCGGTACTTCCATCGACGCCCGGCGAGTACGCCCCGCGGTTTCATCCGTTGCGTAGCCTGGACGCCCTCAAGAACCAGCAAGGCCTCAAGCTTCAAAGACGTACAAGCTCGTGCGCATCCAGGACCTATCGCGCGAGGGTATCACGGGGTGGACGGTACCTGCTGCCCGTCCAGTGGTGGCCCTATTGGAAAGTGCGAGTCGACGGAATACCTGCGGCGTTCGTCAACGATCGAGGACTGGTCAGCCTGTACCTTGACGCTGGCGCGTACAACGTCAGCCTTGCTCTGGAGCCGTCGGGGGCCCGGTGGATCGGGGGCGCGATCACGGCGGCTGGCGCCCTGCTGAGCGTACTGCTGTGGTGGGGTTCCAAACGTTTTGACGGCCGATATTGACTTCCGGGTGCTCGCTGTTTAGCATCGCTCCACAGTATGGGACAGGGTATTTCTTCCGTTCTTGCGGTCATCCCCGCGCGGTGGGGCTCAACGCGTCTTCCGGGCAAGGCGTTGGCGGCGATCGCCGGGCAACCGATGATCGCGCACGTCGTAAGACGGGCCTTGACCGCTCGAACGGTCGATGCCGTGGTCGTGGCGACCGATGACGAGCGGATTGCGCGCGCGGCGACCGAGGCCGGGGCGCAGGCGGTCATCACGGGCCCCCAGCCTTCGGGAACGGACCGGGTGGCGGCGGCCATCCTCGACCGGCGTGATTGGGAGATCGTCGTCAACGTCCAGGGCGATGAGCCGATGCTTCCAGGCGAGAACATCGATACACTGGTGGATGGCATGCGCCGCGATCCTGCCGTGCCGATTGCGACGTTGTGCCGGCCCCTTCCCGCAGCGCAGGTGGACGATCCGAACGTGGTCAAGGTGATCCGCGACGTCCGGGGGCGGGCGCTTTATTTCTCGCGCGCCGTCATCCCGTATCCAAGATCGCGAGAAACGGCGGAGCGCTTGTGGCGGCTGCACCTTGGGATCTACGGTTACCGGCGAGGCGGGCTGGAACGGTTCGTCTCGCTGGGGCCGTCACCGCTGGAGGTCGCCGAGGCGCTTGAACAGCTTCGGGCGCTTGAGAACGGGATGCCCATCCTGGTGCTTGACGCTCCCCGGGAGTCGTGGGGCGTGGATACGCCGGAGGATCTGGAACGAGTCCGGACGCTCCTTGAAAAACAAGAGAGCACACTAAAAGGGAATGTGGGGACGTAAGATGGCAACGAAGTATATTTTTGTGACGGGTGGCGTTGTTTCCGGGCTTGGCAAGGGGATTACGGCGGCCTCGTTGGGCGCGCTCCTGGAATCGCACGGCTACTCGATAACGATGTTGAAGATCGATCCCTACGTCAACGTGGATCCCGGGACCATGTCGCCGTTTCAGCACGGGGAAGTCTACGTCACGGACGATGGCGCCGAGACCGACCTCGACCTGGGACATTACGAGCGATTCACTTCGGTTCGAATGTCGAAGAAGAACAACTTTACGACCGGGAAAATCTACGAAGCCGTGATCGCCAAGGAACGCCACGGCGATTACCTTGGAAAGACGGTGCAGGTCATCCCCCACGTGACGGACGAGATCAAGGAGAACATTCGCTCGCTGGGTGGCGAGGTTGATTTCGTGATTACCGAAATCGGAGGAACCGTCGGGGACATCGAATCGCTGCCGTTTCTCGAGGCGATCCGCCAGTTCCGGATCGAGGCGGGCCGCGGCAACGTGCTCAACATCCACGTCACGCTTGTCCCGTACATCAAGGGCTCCCAGGAGCTCAAGACGAAGCCAACGCAGCATTCGGTCAAACAGCTCCAGCAGATCGGGATCCAGCCGGAGATCCTCGTCTGCCGGACGGATCGTCCGCTGCCCAACGATCTGCGAGAGAAGATTGCGCTGTTTTGTAACGTCGAGCAACGGGCGGTGATCCCTGCCGAAGATGCGGACACGATCTACGAGGTGCCGATCAAGCTGGCGGCAGAGGGTTTCGACGATTATGTCCTGGAGATTCTCGGCCTTCCAAAGGGGACGCGGGATCTGACGCGGTGGAGAATGGTCGTCGATGCGTTCCATCATCCAAAAAGCGACGTTTCCATCGGGATCGTGGGCAAGTACGTCGAGCTCTCCGATTCGTACAAGTCCCTGAACGAGGCGCTGGGGCATGGCGGTCTGGCCAACGAAGTCAAGGTGAACCTGGTTTTCATCGATTCCGAGTCGCTCGAAGGCTCCGGGTATCCCGAGCAGCTCTTCGAGGTCGACGGGATCCTCGTACCGGGAGGGTTCGGAAAACGGGGTATCGAGGGGATGATCCGCGGCATCGAGTTTGCGCGTGGCAAGAAGATCCCGTTCTTTGGGATCTGTCTTGGCCTCCAGACAACAATCATCGAGTTTGCACGAAACGTCTGCGGCCTGGCGGACGCCAACTCCACCGAGTTCAACGCCGCGCCGCCGTACAAGGTGATCTACAAGATGCGGGAGCTCGTCGGTGTCGATCAGCTCGGTGGAACGATGCGGCTCGGGAAGTATCCGTGCCGCCTCAAGCCGGGCTCTCTCGCCTGGGAAGCGTACGGGAACGACGAGGTCTGGGAGCGCCACCGGCACCGGTACGAGGTCAATCCGGAGTACGTGCCACTCTTCGAGAAAAAGGGACTCGTCGTCAGCGGCAAATCGCCCGATCGGACCTTCGTCGAGGTGATCGAGCTGCCCGACCATCCGTGGTTCCTCGCGTGCCAGTTTCACCCGGAGTTCACATCCAAGCCGTACAAGCCGCATCCATTATTCCGTTCATTCATCACCGCTGCGAAGAAGTACCGCGAAACGCGGCTGGAATCCTCTGAATCTGCTGAAGGGGATGACGAGGCGTCGTAGCAACGCCGGGCGCAATATGTTGGCGGGCCGTGGTTTTCTTCCGGTCGCAACCTCGCTCTCAACTTTCAAAAAGCTGGCGTCGAAACATCTCGCACCCACGGGGCGGTCACGTGCAGGGCGCCTGCTCTGGACCACATGCACACGTTCAGGATGCGCGTGTCATGGAACTCCTTCAGTCAGGAAGTGGCTCCGTGACACGCGTTCCTGGTGTACACTCCCGCCGTGGAAATGAAAGACGGATTCGAAGCCGTTCCTGGGGTCGTGATTGGTGGGGGGGCAAGACCCGTGTACATCATCGGACCCTGCGTCATCGAGTCGGAGGCAATGGCAGTTGCGGTTGCGCATGGGCTTGAGGAGCTCGCCGCGCATCATGGCGTCCCGCTGGTTTTCAAGGCCTCGTTCGACAAGGCCAACCGCTCGTCCCTGGAGAGCTTCCGCGGGCCTGGACTCGAGCTTGGGTTGGAGATCCTGGGCCGGGTCAAGGAGGAGACCGGACTGCCCATTCTGACCGATTTTCATGAACCGTGGCAGGCCGAACGCGTGGCGGCGGTCGCCGACGTCCTTCAGATTCCGGCGTTCCTGTGCCGCCAGACGGATATGCTGCTCGCGGCGGGTCGGACCGGCGCCGTCGTCAATATCAAGAAGGGCCAGTTCATGGCGCCGGAGGACATGCGCCACGCCGTGGCCAAGGTCGCATCGACGGGGAATACGAAGGTGTTTCTGACCGAGCGCGGATCCTCGTTCGGTTATCACAACCTCGTTGTCGACATCCGCAGCTTCCCCGTGATGCGCGAGTTTGCACCGGTGGTGTTCGACGTGACCCATTCACTCCAGCTGCCTGGAGGCCTCGGACATGCGACGGCCGGGGCGCGCGAATATCATCCCTACCTGGCACGGGCTGCTGCGGCCGCCGGGGTGGACGGGTTCTTTATCGAGGCGCACCCGGACCCGCCCTCTGCGCTTTCCGATGCCACGACCCAGTTGAGCCTTGAAGAGGTCGACACCCTGATCCCGCAGTTGGAACGGATTATCCGGGCCGTTGAAGGAGTGCATGAATGACGCTTGACGTTGCGCGCCAGGTGCTTGAGGTTGAGGCGGATGCGATCAAGGGGCTGATCTCGAAACTCGGACCGACGTTCGAGGGTGCCGTGAACATGGTTCTTTCCTGCACGGGGCGGGTCGTGTGGTCCGGAATGGGGAAGTCCGGGATCATTTGCCGCAAGCTCGCGGCGACGATGGCGTCGACCGGCACGCCCGCCCTCTTCCTCCACCCGGCGGAAGCGATCCATGGCGACCTCGGGATGGTAACGCCCAACGATCTCGTGATCTGCGTTTCGCATTCCGGTGAGACCGAGGAGATGCTTCGCCTGGCCGAGGTGCTCAAGCGGCTCGGCATTTCGATGATCGCCGTGACCTCCAATCCGGATTCGAACCTTGCGAAGGTTGCAGACCTCCACCTGGATCTGGGTGTGAGGCGCGAGGCGTGCCCGTTGAACCTCGCGCCGACCGCGTCGACGACGGCGACCCTCGCCCTCGGCGATGCGCTGGCAGTCTCCGTCTCGGTGCGCAAGGGCTTTGGCGAAGAGGACTTCGCCCGCCTCCATCCCGGCGGCAAGCTCGGCAAGCGTTTCTTGCGGGTCGAGGAGCTGATGCACGGGGGGGAGCAGATCCCCCGGGTCGGTATGTCGACGCCGATGAAAGACGTGATCTACGAGATGAGCCGCAAGGGTCTCGGTATGGCGACTGTCCAGGACGACGCGGGGCATCTTCTGGGGGTGATTACGGACGGCGATCTCCGCCGGTTGATGGAACGGGAGAAAAACCCGCTCGTCAAGACGGCGGGCGAGGTCATGCACGCGGGCGGCGTCACGATCAAGGCGGACGAGCTTGCCACCGTGGCGCTGCGAACGCTTGAGGAGCGGCGGATCACCTCGTTGATGGTGGTCGATCCAGAAGGCCGCGTGCAGGGTGTTCTCCACCTCCACGACCTGTGGGGCGTCGGGCTGTTCTGACCCCCATCCATCGTATCCAGTGAAGCGCCTCCGCCGCGAAAGGCACCGCAAGGGCAGGCGTGAGCGAGGGCGCATCGGGCTGTGGGGGATACGCGGGTTGAACACGATTGACAAAGATGCGGCCCGGCGTGGGCCGGGCCGCTGGAAAACAGGATACGAAATCACTACCCAAGGTGTCTGAATGCGTGGAGGTGCTCCTTCATCGTCTTGCCGATTTCCGCCGGGGTGGGGACGACAGCGATGCCAGCGGCCGCAAGAGCTTTCATCTTTTCAGCTGCGGTTCCCTTGCCGCCGGAGATGATCGCGCCGGCGTGCCCCATGCGGCGCCCCGGAGGCGCGGTCTGCCCGGCGATGAACGCGACGACCGGCTTGGTCATGAACTGCTGGACGAAATCGGCCGCCTGCTCCTCAGCATTACCACCGATTTCGCCGATCATGACGACGCCCTCCGTGTCCGGGTCCTCTTCGAACGCCTCAAGGCAGTCGATGAAATTGGTGCCCGGCAGCGGGTCGCCTCCGATGCCGACGCAGGTGCTCTGGCCAAGGCCGAGCTGTGTCAGCTGGTGGACCGCCTCATAGGTCAGCGTTCCGGAACGGGAAATCACGCCGATGGAGCCCTGCTTGTGAATGTGACCTGGCATGATGCCCAGCTTGGTCTTGCCGGGCGAGATGATGCCGGGGCAGTTTGGCCCGATCAGACGCGTCGGAAGGCCCTGGAGTATCCGGCGAACGCGGATCATGTCACGCACGGGGATTCCCTCGGTGATGCACACGACGAGATCGATCCCGGCGTCTGCCGCTTCGAGGATCGCATCGGCGGCGAATGGCGGTGGCACGAAAATCAGGGAGGCATTGGCACCGGTGGCGTTGATGGCATCCTCGACCGTGTTGAACACGGGAACACCGTCAACTTCCTGTCCGGCCTTTCCAGGGGTGACGCCGGCAACAACGTGGGTGCCATACTCGCGGCACTTCTCAGCGTGGAAACGGCCCTCTTTACCGGTCAGGCCCTGAACGACAACTCGCGTTTCTTCGTTAGCCCAAATACTCATGATTGCCCCCTCACTTCCCCGCCACGGCGGCGACGATCTTCTCGGCCGAATCGGCCATTCCTTCGCCGACGATCAGATCGAGACCGGACTCGGCGAGAAGACGCCTGCCCTCCTCGACGTTGGTACCCTCGAGACGAACGACGAGTGGAACGTTGATTGCAACTTGCTTCGTCGCTTCGATAACACCGTTAGCGATCATGTCGCAGCGGACGATCCCTCCGAAGATGTTGATCAGGACGCCCTTGACCGCCTCGTCCGAAAGGAGAAGCCGGAAGGCCGCGGCCACCCGCTCCTGGGAAGCGGCGCCACCGACGTCCAGGAAATTCGCGGGCGCGCCTCCCGAGAACTTGATGATGTCCATCGTGGACATGGCCAGTCCGGCACCGTTGACCATGCAGCCGATGTTGCCGTCCAGCTTGATGTAGTTCAGGTCGTACTTGGATGCCTCGACCTCGTGGGGTTCCTCTTCCTGGATGTCCCGCAGCTCGACGATGTCGGGGTGACGGAAAAGAGCGTTGTCATCGAAGTTCATCTTGGCGTCGAGAGCGACGACCCGTCCGTCGGTCGTCGTGACCAGCGGGTTAATCTCCGCGAGCGACGCATCCGTCTCGGCGTACGCCTTGGCCAGGGCTGTCATGAATTTCACTCCGGCCTTGAACGCGGCACCGCTGAGCTCGAGCCCGAACGCAAGCTTGCGGGCCATGAACGGCTGCAACCCCGAATCTGGATCGAACGGGACCTTCAGGATCGCTTCCGGATGCTCGGACGCGACCTCTTCGATCTCCATGCCGCCGAACTGCGACACCATCATCACGGGGAATCCCTCGGAGCGGTCCAAAACGATTCCGAGGTACAGCTCACGTTCGATCGGAAGCGCCTCCTCCACGTAGACCTTGTGGACGATCTTGCCCTTGGCGCCGGTCTGCTTCGTGACGAGCTTCATTCCAAGGATCTGCTTCGCCACCTCGACCGCCTGACCAGGGGTGTCGGCAAGCTTGACGCCGCCGGCCTTGCCACGTCCACCGGCATGAACCTGGGCCTTTACGACCACGCGTCCGCCCAGCTCCTCCGCCGCCTTGCGGGCATCCTCGGCCTTGGTTACAAGGATGCCGCGCGGAACAGCCACACCGTAGCGCGCGAGGATTTCCTTCGCTTGATACTCATGAACTTTCATAGGACCTCCTTCACATTCCCCGTCGCTGAGCGGCGGTGGATGGGTTATTGTGCACTTTTCTTCACAAGCTCGCAACCGTGGCAGAGGGGCAGGACCCCGAAGCGGCCAAAGAAAAGCACGCGTGGCATGCCCTCTGGAGGGACGCTCTGGGGAGTGGGGGATCGAATCGCCGGGGGCTCAACGCAGTTCGTTCGGGCACCGTACATTTTTGTGGAGGTCACAATGCACATCATGGCGGCACTTCGCAAGATCTCAATGATGATCGCTGGGGCTCTGGCCGCGCTCGTGGCGGTTGCTGGAACGGCGGCGGCGGGTCCGTGGGTCGTGTCGATGGCGCAGCCGGACACGTGGCAGTTCACGGCGGCGGCGTGGGGGCGGGGACGGTACGTTGCCGCCACCGGCGACGGCATCATCGCCATCAGCCTGGACGGGGGTAGCTGGAGGGCGGTGGCCGGGAACAGTCACTGGTACATCCAGAAGATGGCGTTTGGAGCTGGGGGCTTCGTCGCTGTGGGACGGTACCGGGTTACCGATTCCTACACGGTGGGGCTCATCCTGCACAGTCCGGACGGCGTCACCTGGAGCGAAGCCGTGCGACCGGACCGGCTCAATGATCCCGGGGCGATTGCGTCCTCGGATGGAGTGTGGCGGGTCTTCGACCGTCAGTCGGTGTGGACGAGCCGTGGTGGAACGCACTGGACGAGCCACCCGCTGACGTTCGACCGGCAGTGGATCGAGATCAAGGCCGTCTCCCGCTGGAAAGGAGGGTGGATCGCTGTCGGGAGCGTGGACGACGGCTCGAAGCTCTCTACGGGGTGGATCGGAACGAGCGGTGACGCCGCGAGCTGGACAACGGTTGCGACTCCGGCCCGCCCGCTGAGCTTGCTGGCGGCAAGCCCGGCGAGGCTCGTCGGTGTGGGGGCCGGCCTCGCAGCCTGGAGCGAGGATGGCAGCTCGTGGACGGTCGAAGACCTGCCGGGCGGTCTCGAGACGTCACTGACGGATCTCGCCTGGACGGGGACCTGTTTCGTCGCCTCCGGTTGGGAGGACCACCCCTCAACTGGGCCGGTGAACGGGTTCATCTTGACCAGCACGGACGGGTCGCAGTGGGAGTTTGCCGTCATCGATCCGTACGATTTCAGACTTATGCTCCCGGTATGGGCGCTCCACGCATTGGCGGTTTCGCCGGCGGGTTTGATCGCGCTTGGCGACGAGACGGTCATCGCGAGCGCCGGCGGGCAGAGCTGGCAGCATCGCCTCTTCGGATTTCCCTCGCAGCTCACGCAGCTCGTCCGGTTTGGCGGGAACCCGCTGGCAATCCAAACGCAGCTCTTCCCCGGGGATGATCCTTCCTGGGCGGAGGTTTTCGCCTATGGAACGAAGAACGGGATCGCCTGGGGCCTGGACGGTGGCCCGTGGATCAAGCCAACCGGAATAGCGTGGCGGTTCATCTCGCGCGAGCGGCAGCTCTTCGGGTACAAACGGTACATCGGACGTTCGGTCTCGGTGCTGGGGCCGGACGGTCAGTGGCGTTTTGGGTCGCTGCCGTCGAGTCCAAGCTCGTACCCCACGGGTGCGGCGTGGGGAGCGCCGGGAATCGTGGTCGTGGAGACGCACGGGACGATCGATTTCAGCACGGACGGCTTGGCGTGGAGCCAACGGAGCATTCCGGGAACTCACATTTCATGGCAGAACGTCGTCTGGACGGGCTCGATGTTCATGGCGATCGGGAGTCAGGGAGAGGTGGCCGTCAGCCCGGACGGCCTGGTATGGGCGATGCGCCGCCGCCCTGGTAATGGTGTAGACGCTTCATTTGCGGCAACGAACGGCAATCTGACCGTCGTGGCGGGGGCGTACGGATCCCTGGCCTGGACGGTGGACGGCCGGAGATGGACCTATGTCTCCCAGACCACGAGCGAGGACCTGAACAGCGTTCGCTGGACCGGGGACCGCTTTGTCGCGTCGGGGAACGGGGGCGCCGTGCTCGAAAGCGCCGACGGCAGGAGCTGGACCGTGAGCCCGGCTCCGCCGCTTGCCGTGGACCTCCATGGAGCGGACAGGATGGATGGCCGAACGATCGTCATCGGCCAGGGATCGACGATCCAGGTGCGCCTGCCGTCGGTCCCGGAGATTTCTCAGTTGCCCGCGTACCGGACGGTCGTTCCCGCCGTGGCCCACGCGCCGGGTGTCAACGGGTCGTTCTGGAACACGAGTCTCACGCTGGGAAACCACGTGACCGGTTCCGTTCTCGTCTGGCTCCGGTGGCTTCGCACGTCGGGGCCGGTCGAGACGCACCCGTTCGTGGTGCCCGGCGGCTGCGAGCTCGGCGACGTGGTGGAGACGCTTTTCGGCGCGAGCTCCGGGTCCGGGGCGCTGATCATCGACTCGGACGCGCCGCTGGCCGTCAGCAGCCGCACGACGGCGGAAGCCGGCGGACGTGGTCCCGGCCAGGTGTTGCCCGGGATCACACCCATCCCGGGAGGTACGGCCGCGGTTCTTCCGGGGCTTGCGGGAGCTCCCGTATTCCGGACGAACATCGGGCTCGCCAACCTCGGAGGCGCCGGGGAACATGTCACGATCGACCTGCTGGATGCCGACGGGAGACTGTTGCGGCGGCGCGAGGTCGACGTCGATGGCTGGCAGTCGGTGCAGCTCAACCGCGTCTTCAAGGGGCTTGGCGTCGGAGGAATGGCGTGGGCGCGGGTGAGCTCAGACGGTCCGTTCTCGACGTACGCGTCGGTGATCGACAACGGAACGAACGATGCGGCGACGGTGCTGCCGGCGGTGGTGACGTCGCAGCCGCTGATCGTTCCGGCGGCCGCCCACACGGGTGGCGCCAACGGCGCCGTGTGGCGGAGCGATCTCGATCTCGTCGATCCGGGGGAGGGGCCGACCGAGGTGGCACTCGAGCTTCTGACACCGGAGGGTGGCGCCGTGCCGGGCGGAACCGTCACCCTTGGGCCGCAATCCGCCGTGCAGCTTCGCGACGTGCTCGCCGCCCGGTTTCCCGGGCACGCCGCCGGGGCGATCCGGATCACTCCTCGAACCGGGACGGTCGCAGCCTGGAGCCGCACCTTCGACGTGACGCCGGAAGGAACGCTGGGACAGGGGATCCCGGCCGTTCTGGAGAGCTCGGCCGCGGTTCCCGACGGCGGCGTGCTGTCGATCGGCGGTCTACGGGGGGGCAGCTCAGTCTCCGGATGGTTCCACACGAACGTCGGCCTGGTCAACGTCGGCGATACCCCGTCGAAGCTGCACCTGAAGGTCGAGGACGCAGTGTACGACGTGAAGTTTGACACCACCGTCACGGTTCCCGCGAATGGGTGGCTGCAGCTCCTGAAGGTATTGAGCCACCGGGCCGTCGAACCGCTCGGCGGTGGCTTTGTGAACATCAGTGTCACGAGCGGTTCGAGCCGGGTACTCGCCTGGGCCTCGGTCATCGACAACACGTCGGGAGACCCGTCGTTCCTGCTTGGCCAAACGGTTCCGGCAGCGCCGGCGGAGTGAGGGCGCCCCACGGCTTGGGGCTATACTGGTCGGGTGAGCGTCTCATCGAGCGAATCGTTTTCGACGCCCCCGGGAGGGCACGAAGGCGATGACGGCGAGTCCGGGCGGCGCGCGTCCCCGCGCGTGACGACACCCGGTGTGCAGCCACGTTCGTGGTGGCTGGCACTCGCCGCGCTGGCGCTCTGCGGGCCGTGGCCGGGATGGGCTCCCGGGGCGTGGCAGCTCGCGGCGATGCTCGTGGGGCTGGCAATCCTGGCGCGGCCGCGGGGGCGGGCGTGGCTCGGATGGATCATGGTCGCGGCGGCTGGCATCCTCCTGGTTGCTCGGCCGGCGTCCACGCCCCGCATCGCACAGTGGCAAAACGGCCTCGAGCACCACTGCAGCCGGATGCTCGATGCCGCCGAGCAGGTCGTGACGGATCAGCGGATTCAACGGATTTTCGGCGCGACGGGCGAAGTCGTTCGTCCGGAGATGCTCTTCGCGGTCGTCTCACGGGCGGCCGGACACGTCCCCGGGAGGACCGTTTTCCTGGCCGACGACCGCGGCAATCTCGTCGCCTGGGCTGGAAAACGGCGGGAATACCCGCGCGATATGAGGCCGCTGGGCGAGCGCCGGTGGAACGTGGTGTGGCGGGTCCAGTCGGGCGCCCTGATGATCCGGGAGCCGATTCTCCACGAGGGGCGTCTCGTCGGTGCGGTCACCGTGGTCGACCGTGCAAGCAGGCGGTCCAGGTCGGTATGGGGGATGCGGGCTGGCTGGGCTGCCCGCGTTCTCGTGTCATCGGGCAATGGGGGCTCGGGGCCCATCATCCGGAGCCCGAGGTTCCCGGGAGTCGCCGTGCGGGTCCGGCAGGAGCCGGCATCCGAGATGGGCGCGGTCCCGGCGGTCCGGTGGTGGCCATGGCTGGGATTCATCCTCGTGGCGATGGCCGTATACCCGGGCGTGGCCGTGGCCGGCGCCGTCGTGGGCGGTCTTTCTCTGGCCGTTGCAGCCGGCCCGGTGCCCACAACACTGTCCGGAATCGTGGTTCTGGCGGCCGGCGCCGCGGTGGGAAGATGGATACGAACCCTGTCGCCGGGCCGCGGGCGCTGGCTGGCCCTCGCCGGGTTGGCAGCGCTTCCGGTTTCGGCGCTGCTTCTCAGAACCTCCGGCATCGCGTCGTGGCTCCCCGAACGGGCGTTCCAGCCCGGGTGGGGCGCCGCGTGGATGGTTGCAGCGTCGTGGGTCGCCGCGGGGTGGTGGAAGCATCAGCGCGAGGGCGGCGTGGGACTCGACCGGCGCATTCTCGTCGCCCTGGCGGCGGTGGCCGCCGGGCTATTCGCGCAGCTCATTCACGTTCCGGTGCAGGTCCGTGCTGCCGAATCCCGTGGCCGGGCGCCGGTCCTTGGCCATCGGTCCATCGTTCTCGATGGGATCCTTCCTGGGGCGATCTCCTCCTGTCATCTCGATGATCTTGCCGGCAAACTGGCGATGGATCTTGGCTTGCCGGAATGGCGCGAACCGGCGATGCTCCAGGTGATCAGTCCGAAGGGCGGGGTCATCTCGCAGTGGGGAGATCTCAGCGAAGCCGGGAGCGAGATCGAGAGGCTCCATGCCTGGACCCTCGTGGCCGGGGGAAAACGCGTCGCAAGGGCCGAGCTGTTCGTTGCGTCCCCTCCATGGGGCATGCTCCGGGACTGGCGTTCGTGGGAGTCGGTGGACCGGTTTGCCTCGGCTCCCGTCTGGTTTGCCGTGATGACCCGCTCCGGCCAGGTTGGCGCGACCATTCACTCCGGGATTCCAGATTTGACGCCGCAAGAAGCGGGGAAGCTCTTCCATGCTGGAGGGGGATGGACGATGGTGTCCGCCGGAGGAAGCCGGCGTCTCGCGCACGTTCGCAGGCAGGGTGAGTGGCTCGTTACGGCGATCGCCCGGTACCCGTCGGCGGCCGTCTGGATTCTCAGGGTCTTGCTGGCTCTTGTGTGGGCGATGGTTGGCCTGGCGATAGCGGTCCCTCCCGTGTTCCGCCGGGACCGGGTCCAGACGTTCGGAGGACGGCTGCGCCTGCTGGTTGCGGGCGCCGTGGTCTTGCCGCTCGTTCTCTTGACCGTCTTTCTCCACCAGCGCCTGCGCCAGGACGGGGTGCGCCTGGAAGGCGTCGTTGCGGGCGACGCCTTGCAGGCGGCCAGGTGGACGGCGACGCACCTCGCGGGAGGTTTCAAGGTCGACGAAAACCTGGCCCGTTGGATAGGGCGCCAGATCAGCGGCGAGGTCATCCTGTTCAAGGGGGCGTCTATCGTCGCCGCATCGCGCCCCGACCTCGTGACGGCCGGCCGGCTCCCGGGACTCCCGGCGCCGCCGGCGTACGTGGGGTACATGCTCGGCCGCGAGGCGCCCGTGGTTCTCCGGGAGGGGCCATGGCTCGTGGGCGCCGGGGGCGTCCGCGTCCAGGGCGTTCGGTACCTCCTCGAGGTCTTCCCGTCTGATCCGTTGACGGTGGGGGGACTACCGGACGTGGTCGACTGGTTGCTCACCGGGGCCATCGTCGCCGCGCTGCTTGCGCTCGTTGTCACGTCGCGGGTGGAGCGGCAGCTGGGCGCCTCGTTGCAGACGCTGGTGGATCTTTCCGGGCGGGTCGAGCGTGGAGAACCGGTGGGGAAGGTCGAGCCTCCCGCCGAACGGGACCTGGCCCAGGTGGTCGATGCGGTTCGATTGATGAGTGAGGAGGTGCAGCGCCGGGAACGTGATCTGAAATCCCAGGAGGAGCTCCTGAGGATCACGTTGTCGACCCTCGCTCCGGCCGTCATCGTGTACGGGAGTAGCGGCGCAGTGTGGTTCACCAATCCCAGCGCCAAGACACTGCTATCGGAGCATGGGGAGCTGGTGTGGAGAGTCGTGTCGGAGGCCGGGGGGCGGACGCCTGACGGGGAACATGTCGCCATCCAGACGGTACAGCCGTTCCCGGGAGAAGACGTCACGTGGCGCGTGGGGGTCGCCGACGTGCCGCTCCCCGATGGACGCAGGGGCCAGGTCGCCGTGCTCGATGATGTGAGCGATGTCGTTCAAGCGGACCGTTTCCGCCAGCTGAATCAGCTCGCCAGGATCGTGGCGCACGAGGTCAAGAACCCGCTGACGCCGATTCGGCTGTGGGTGCAGGAGATCGAGGACGCGCTGCACCGTGGCGATACTGGACTTGAAGATCTTCTGGAAGAAGCGTGCGCCGAGATCAGCGCCCAAGTCACCCGGCTTCAAAACACCGCGGCGTCATTTTCCAACCTCGTCGCCCTGGAGCGATGGGAGGCCGAACAGGTGGATCTTGCCGATCTGCTCCGATCGATCCTGGATGGGATGAAGATCCTTCAGCGGCGGGGGATTTCCATCGACGTGGACGCGCCCCCGGATCAGGTTTGTACCGTTGTTGGCGATCGGAGCTGGCTGCGCCGGGCGCTCACCAACGTGATTCAGAACAGTATCGATGTGCTGCGCGGACGGGGCGGGGAAATCCACGTACGCCTTCGCTCGCGAAACGGCAGGACGATCGTCGAGGTCGAAGATTCCGGCGGCGGGGTGCCGGAGGACCAGCTTGGGGAGCTGTTCAATCCGAGGTTCTCGACGACCAGCGCGGGAACCGGCCTCGGCCTGGCGCTGGTCCGTCACGTCATCGCACGATGCCACGGCACGGTGATGGCGTCCAACGGGCGCCAGGGGCTCGTGATCCGCATCGACCTCCCCGAAACCGGCCGCTCCTCTGCTACGATATGAGCATGAAGATTCGTTGGCTGGCTGGTGTCTGTCTGGCGGCCGGGTTGGTACTCTTGGGATGTGGCCGGTCCCATCCCGCAACGGTCAAACAACCACAACAGGCAGAACGGCGGTGTACCGTCTGGTTGCAAGGGGCTTCTCTTCCAAGCGAGACATTCGGCGAGCTTACTCGCCTCGGTGTCGATGAGGTCGTCCTCGACGCCGGCTCGGTCGATCTTGGCGCCGGGGTCCCCGTGATGCGTGTCAATGCGCGCCCAGCCATCCCGGGTGGGATGCCGTTCGGTGCGCTTGTGCATGTGAAGCGGCCGCCGGAAAAGACAATCGCCAGGCTCGCCAGGCCGGTTTGGGAAGGGCTCAAGGGAGCATGGCCCGGCATCGTACACGCCCGAGAGCTGCTCCTCGACCTGCCCCGGACGCCCGCGGGAACGGCGGCCTTCGTCACAGGCCTGTCCGGGGCGGCGCGTATGCCCGTCATTCCGGTGCTCTCTGTGGCGGAGGCATCGAGCGGTCCTGGAAAAGCGCTTGCCCGGGCGGCTGGAGGGTGTGTCGTTCTCTTGGCCGGCAATCTTGGTGCGTTCCGGCCCGGCGCCGCCGTCTCGGACCAGCCATTTTCAGATCAGCTCGCGCCGCTCGCAGGCACGGGGCTTTGTCCCCGGGCGGCGATCGTCTTGACGCCCCGCGTCAGTCCCGATCCGGGGACGTGGCCGGATGACGTGGAGCCGCTGAGCCATCCCGGTGTGGCCGATCTTTCGACTCCAGAGGATTTCGATTGGGCATTTCATCTCAAGCGCGGGATCACGTGGAGCGGGAAGACGTGGAAGCGCGGGGACACCATCGAGGCGAGTTGGCTGGGCGCCGCGCGGCTCAACGCGGATCTGCACGAGCTCACGAACGTCACGCTTCCCGAGGTTGGGGGCTGGGATCTCGTCGGTGTCACGGCCAAGCCTGTCGCGATGGGGATGGGCCTGAGCACGCTGAAGGCATACCTGAAAGGAGAAGGGCCTGCGCCGGACGTCACCGTGAAAGTGGAAAGATCCGGGCGCAAGGTGCGTGTCACTTTACGCAATCCAACTCCCTTCTGCTCCGCCCTGAGCTCCTTCGGAAACTGGGTCGAGGTTTCGATCCCCAGGGGACTGGTGGCAGTCTCGAAGAGAGGCTCATTCGATCGCCTGACGCTGGGGAGCCTGCGGTCCGGAACGTGGCGCGCGGTCACGGGAGGAACGAACGCGGTGCGGTTCTTCGACACCTTTGTGGCTCCAGGCGAGACGGCCCGTTCCGGATGGATCAGGGTGCCATCCTGGCGGACGGCGGTTACCGTGCGATGGCGCCTGCTCGTGAGCACGGGTGAGACGATCTCGGGACGGCAACTCATCCCAGGGCGGTAATTGCGAAGCAGAGCGCGGCGAGCAGGCCGACGACCGCCAGGGTGGCCCACACCCACCGGTGGCCAAAGTTGAGCGTGTACCCGATGCCGAAACGCTTTTCCACGAAGATCGCGGGGTCGTCCGGGTTGACGTAGAACACGCCGGCCTTCCAGAAGCGGTCCTCGCTCCGGTCGCCGGTGGGTCTCTCCTCGCCCCCAGCACCGCCATCGATCCTGGCGCCACCCTGGCCGGCACGGATCAGCAGAACGACGATGACGACGATGGCTGCGATGAACACGGCAAGGATGACGTTCGCGGTTCGCGTGGGCGGTGTTGGCCCGGTGAGCGGGGAGATGCCAATCCACGCGCTGATGGCGGCCAGCATGTACTCCGAGACGAGAAGCAGGAGCAGGATCATGGTGCGGAAACGGCGCTCGGCCTCGCCCTGCGGCCCGGAGGCGTGGACCTGGCGGGACCAACGGGCGACCCCCCAGCCGACGAGCAGGAGGACGAGACATGTCAGCGCACTGATTCCGAGAACGCCGAAAACGCCCCATGGCGATCGCGTGGCCCAGCCGTCCGGCGTGCCGTCGAGCCTCCAGTGGATCGGGAAGCGGGCCGGGATACTCTGCCAGTGAAGGCTGAGCCAGGCCGCAGCGCCCCCGAGGATGACAAACGGCCCGGCCTGCGCCCGCAAGCCGCCGGGAAGCCTCCCGTGGCGAGGCGCGAGCTCAGCTTCCCGTTGCGAGTCGGGCTCGGCGGCGTGGGGCAGCACGCGGCGGCGGGCGTCGAGGAAGGCAACGATCGCTGTTGCCAGCGCCACCACGATGGGGAGCCACATTCCCGCAGGTCGAGCGTCCCCCGGTATCCACAGAGCGGCGGCAACGGCAAGGGCGGATCCAGCGACGATCACGGTACGGTATCGCGTCACGATGCTGCGCCCTCTTTGGCTTTGACGAAACGCGGGATCGATCGTGACCGAGAAGAACAGGCTCGGCCGCGTCAAACCCGGCATGAGAAAGAAGAGAACGGCGAGGACGAGTACCTCGATGATCACTGGCGCCTGAACGGTCAGGAGTGTTGCGGTGTTCATTTATGTCTCCCCGGTTGGGTTCGAATCCAAGCGGCGATGTCCGTGATGACGCGGGGATCGACATGGCCGGGTTTCATGTACTCGGCCGGCGACGAAGGCCCGCGTCCCGGTATGAACAGGTGGTCGAGGCTGGGATAGAGCTTGAACGTGACGTTCGTGTGTCCCTCGAGCGCCCGCTTCCAGAGCCTGAAATCGGCCCGGGTTACCTGGTAGTCCCGGCCGCCCTGGAGGATGAGCATCGGGATGTGAAGCGTCGCGGCCACCGTGTCCGGGTGATAGCCGCGCAGGTCGAGCCAGTACGATCCGGGCGTCCTGGAGCCCAGGACGTCGACGGTGTCGTTGGCGGCGAGCGCCGGACCCTCGACCTTCGCCCTGAGCGCCCGGACCGCGGCGATCTGCCGCTTTTCCTGCGCCGAGAGTTTCCCGTCCAGCCGCGCCAGGTACAGCACCTGACTCACCATGAGATCCTCGAGTGGACGGACGTTCCCGGCCATGATGATGAGGCCGGCCACGTGCGGATCGCCCGCAGCGATCCGGGGCGCCGCCATGCCGCCAAGGCTGTGGCCGAGCACGAAAACTCTACGATGGTCGATCTGGGGGGTTCGGGAGAGGAGATCGACGGCGGCCCTGGCATCGTCGATCGTTTCCTCCTTGAGGGTAAAGTCGTGGAGCTTAGCGCAGGCGACGGGGTACCGCTTCGTCCGCTTCTCGTAACGCAGGACGGCGATGCCTTTCGAAGCGAGGCCCCAGGCGAGATCGCGGAAGATCTTGTTGGGCCCGATCGTCTCGTCGCGGTCCTGGGGTCCGGAGCCTGCGACGAGCACCACGGCGGGGAAGGGACCGGGTCCCTTCGGAAGGCTGAGCGTGGCCGGAAGCGTCCAGGGCGCGTGACCAACGGTGACAGCCCGCTCGCGGACCCCGGAGGGAGGTGTCTCCTTGCGGGCCGGGGCCACCGGTTGGGCGGGCAGGAAGAAGAAACCCGCGACCCGTCCCTTCCGGTCGTAGACGATCTTCGCGTCGAGCTGCGCGCGTGCGAAGGTGCACCCGACGAGGATGATGTCGTACGCGCCGGCCTGGACGTGTCGAACGGTCCCGATTGCTTCGAACTTTCCGGCCTGGTCTTGGATCTGGTCCCACACCTGGGACAGCTTCGCCGCCGGAAGAGCCGTGCGCATTCGGGCGTCGAACTCGGCAACGACAGCGTTCATTCGCCCGGAGGCCAGGTCCGTGACGAGCTGGCGGGCGCGGCCTTGAAGGTTGGGGACGTCGTGGCTCCCGGCGATGGCGAAGGTGGCGGCAGTGATGGCCAGTATCAATGCAAGAACGTGGAGTCTTTTCATGGCTGCTCTCTCCTTGTGTCGGGAATAACGTTTTCGATTGAGCCGGCCGCCCGGCGAAGGGCGGCGGCGAGGAAACCCGGTTCCAGGCCCTGGGTCAACGCCTCGGCGATCAGCTCGTTGAGGCGGCGGATCCAGCGGTCCCCCGCATCCGGGCCGGGGGAGGGGAGCGGGCGATCGAGCACGGTGGCGCCGCGCCGGCGCCTGAGCTCGATCCAGCCCTCATCGGCGAGAAGCCTGTACGCCTCCGCCACCGTGTTTCGGTGGACTCCGAGGTCCATGGCGAGGTCGCGGATCGTCGGCAGCCGGTGTCCCGGGGCGAGGTTCCCCTCGACGAGGAGGATGCGAAGCCCGCGTGCGATCTGGCGGTAGACCGGGACCGGTGAGGCGAGGTCGATGTGGAGAGTCGGGTGTGAATCAGTCATTGTCCATTGTCCGCAGACAATATACATTGAACGTGATGGGCTGTCAACCCCAAGGCGGGGATTGGTGCGAATGCCGGCGAGCCGGCAAGTACCCGAACAGCGGACTCGATGCAATTCGGCTCGTTGAGCCAAGGCCGAGATGTAGCATAATCGTCACTGCGGATGTCGCGAATGGGGCCGCACCGAAGATGTGTCGTGGACGGGATCGGGATGCGGCATCGTGGAGTCATTGTTCGCGGATCTCGAGACGGAACCGTCCGGATGCCTCAACGCGGCGGCGAGAAAGGGAAAACCGTGCCTGCAAATACACGAGCGTCAAAGAGTGATTCCTCGACCGAATACCCGCATGGGATCCGATTCGTCTCCCGGTGGATACCCGCGATGAAAGTTGCATGCATTGTGACGGCTGCCGCATGTCTGTGTGTTTCCCTCGGAGTTGCCCACGCGGCACAGACCGCCGGTTTTCAGTTGAAGGACCTCCGGCGATTGACCAGGCTGTCCGGCCCGCAGGTGGCGCCGGATGGCACGCGCGTCGTGGTCGTCATGTCCACTCCGGTGTGGAAGACCGACAAGCGCAACACCCGCCTCGTGCTGGTGGACGTGGCGACGGGTCATCAACGCACGTTGACCTGGCACCGCGAGGGCGTATCTTCACCACGCTGGTCCCCGGATGGCAGCCGGCTGGCCTTCCTGGCCAAGGACGCCAAGACCAAACACACGCAGGTTTTCGTCATGCCCATGAACGGGGGGGATGCTCGTTGCATCACCGATGCCAAGGAGGGTGTGGATACGTTCAGCTGGAGCCCCGACGGCACACGGATCGCCTACATCGCCCAGGACGCCCCGCTCAACGAGAAGGCGATCAAGGCGCACGACAAGGCGTTCCAGGTCACCTCCGGCAACTTTCTCTTGCGCCACGCCGTGGCGCCGTGGCACCTGTGGGTCGTCCCCAGCGATGGCGGGAAGGCCCGGCGCCTGACGCAGGGCACGTTCAGCCTGGACACGGATCAGGGTGGTGCAACGCGGCCAGCGTGGAGCAGCGATGGCACGCACATCGCGTTTACCAAGTTTCCCAGCGCCTACTGGGGTCCCTCGTTTCACTCGGTGATCGCCGAGGTCGATGTCAACGGCGGGAAACCGCATACGCTGGTGCGCGCCGAAGGCGCGAACAGCTTCGCCTATGCGCCGAAGGGCCGGGCTTTTGCATTCTTGAGGGCCCGGGGCGGCGATCAGAACAACGGCAATGCCGTGTACGTGCATGCGAACGGCACGACGTACGATGCCACGCGTGCGCTGGCGCGCAATTTCAACGCCTTCGCATGGATGGCTCACGGCCGGAATCTGCTGCTGGCCGGTGAGCTTGGCACGCACTCGGTGCTCTGGATGCAGCCGTTGCATGGCCCGGGACATCGGATCGCACTGGGCGATGTCGAGGCGCGTCCGGATATCGATGTGTCGAAAACCGGCCTGATCGCGTTTGTCGGCTCGACCGCCACCCATCCCGGCGAGCTGTACGTCCTGGGCTCGACAGATGCGAGACCGCGGCGCCTGACCGATGTCAACGGCTTCGTCGACAAGCTGGAGCTCGGGCACAGCGAAACCGTTACCTGGAAGGGGCCGGACGGCTTCCACGAGGACGGGGTGCTGACCTATCCCGTCGCGTACACCAAGGGAAGACGATATCCGCTGGTGCTGGTGATCCACGGCGGACCGGAGGGTGCCTCGACCGTGCGCTTTTCCGCCTTGCCCCAGTTGCTGGCAACCGCCGGATTCCTGGTGTTCGAGCCCAACTACCGCGGCAGCACCAATCTCGGCGATGCCTACCAGCACGCGATTTACCGGGATACCGGAGACGGGCCGGGCAAGGATGTCATGGCGGGGCTTGGCGCCGTGGAAGACCTCGGCGTCGTGAACAGGGAACGCATCGGCGTCAGCGGCTGGTCGTACGGCGGGTACATGACGGCATGGCTCACCGGTCACGCTACGGTGTGGAAGGCCGCCGTCTGCGGCGCGGCGCTCACCGACTGGGTGATGGATTACACGATCTCCTACTACCAACGGGGCGACACCTACTTTTTCGGGGGCTCGCCGTGGAGTGCGAAGTACTGGGAGATCTGGCGCGCGCAGTCGCCGATCCAGTACGCGCGCAACGTGACGGCGCCAACACTGATCATGGGCGATGTGGGAGATCCCAACGTGCCTCTGGTCAACAGCTACGAGTGGTATCACGCGCTGCGGGACAACGGCGTCACCGTCACGTTCTACGCGTATCCGGAAAACACGCACTTTCCACACGATATCGTGCAGGTCACCGACGTGTACCGGCGATGGGTGAACTGGATGAAAAAGTACCTGCGCTGAGGCGGCGGGCGTTCAACGTTCCGGCCATCGAAACACGCTGCGATGAGATAATGCCCTCCAGGCCATGGTGTTCGCACGAAGGTCGGCGGAACCATGTGGATGGATGAAAAGGCGTGCGGGGGAAGGCCGGTGCGGGTATCCTGTGGTTTGTGAAGGGCAAGAAGCTCGCACTCCACTGGCAGATCCTGATCGCGCTGGGCCTGGCTGTCATCGCGGGACGGCTGACCGGCACCGAGGGCACGGCGCTCGGCGTGCGCTGGTTCGCCGTCTACGGGTTCGTGGGCACACTGTTCCTCAACGCGTTGAAGATGCTGATTGTGCCGCTGATCGCCTCATCGATCATCGTCGGCGTTTCGGGCATCGGCGGCGAGGAGAGCCTGGGCCGCCTCGGTTTGCGAACGCTGGCGTACTACATCGTTACGAGCCTGCTGGCTATTCTCACCGGCCTTGCGCTCGTCAACCTGGTTCGCCCCGGGATCATCCATGGGCAACCGGCGCGCACCGTCATCGGCCTGACCGGTTCGGTCCAGGAGGTGGCCGCCCACGTGCACGGCCGAGGGATGGCCGACGTGGTGGGGATCTTCCTGCGCATGGTCCCGACGAACGTCGTCCAGGCAGCGTCGGACAACCGCGCCATGCTGGCGGTCATCTTTTTCAGCCTGCTCTTCGGCTTCTACATGGCGCGGATCCCGGAGCCGGGCCGGGGCGTCTTGCACGGCTTCTGGCAGGGCGTGCTCGACGTCATGATGCGGATCACGGATCTCGTCATGCGTTTTGCACCGATCGGCGTTTTCGGGCTGGTGGCGAAGGTCATGGCTTCGACCGGATTCGCGGCGTTCATTCCGCTGGCGAGCTTCTTTGCAGTCGTCCTGGCGGGATTGACGATCCACATGTTCGTCACGCTCCCGCTGATCTTGAGGCTCGTGGCCGGCGTCAAACGGCCCTGGCGCCAGCATCGCGCCATGGGTCCCGCCCTGTTGATGGCGTTTTCAACCAGCTCATCGGCCGCCACGCTTCCGGTCACGCTCGAGTGTGTACAGAAGCGCGCCGGCGTGTCGGAGCGCGTGGCGTCGTTCGTCCTGCCGCTCGGGGCGACCGTCAACATGGACGGGACGGCGCTGTACGAATGCGTGGCGGCGATGTTCATCGCCCAGGCGTACGGGTTGCACATGAGCTTCGGGACACAGTTCAACGTCGTGTTGATGGCGCTGTTGACATCGATCGGCGTTGCGGGCGTCCCTTCGGCGAGTCTTGTCGCCATCGCGATTATTCTATCGGCGGTCGGCCTGCCGCTGGAGGCGATCGGGCTGATCCTGGTGGTCGACCGGCTTTTAGACATGGCACGCACGGCTGTGAACGTGTTTTCCGACACGTGCGGCGCTGTGACGGTGGCGCGGCTCGAAGGGGAGCGGGGGATCCTGGAAGGGGAGCTGGGGTAGGATGCGTACCGTCACCGGAGTACTGTGGACAGGACGGAGGTGCACGATGGTCAAGAGAGCACTTTTCATTCTGGCAATGCTGGCGATGGTGGCCGGGTGCACGAGCATGAAGGTCTCGTCCGACTGGGATCGGACCGTGAACTTCTCCCGGTACCGCACGTTCGAGTTCCTGGCGACACCGGCGACGATGGACCAGCTGACGTTGCGGCGAATCCGGCGCAGTGTTGCGGCCGAGCTGAGGGAGCGGGGGATGCATCGCCCGGTCTCCTCGCGAGCGGACCTGCTGGTGGCGATCCGGGTCAGCAAGCACCTCGAGCCGCGGTCGAGCTCCGTCTCCATCGGGTACGGTGGCGGCTGGTGGGGCGGGTGGGGCGGCGGCGTGACGACCAACCGGGTGCGTAACGTTCCCGTGGGGACGTTGATCGTGGATCTCGTCGACGCGCGGTCGAATCAGCTCGTGTGGCGGGGCACGGCGCGGGGCGCTCTGAGCAGGAACCCCCAACGGCGTACCGAGAAGATCCTCGAAGCCATCGACACGATGTTTGGTACGTTTCCCCGGCCGAAGGTTACGCCGCCGGCCCGGGGGTCCGTTCCCGCCCGGAAGCTGCCACGGCCGTGAGCGTCCAGACTCCACGATAGAGGCTGACGTCGGCGATCCCGGTATACCCCGTCTCCTGGAGGGCCGTCACGACCCGGGATACGGGAACGCGGTGGGAGGGCGGGGGACCGCCGAGCTCTGGATCGCCGCCGGGATCCCAGTCACTGAGGATCAGCCGGCCTCCCGGGCGGAGCAGGTGCGCGAGCTCGAGAAGAACCGCCTCGGGCTTTGGGAGCTCGTGGTACAGGCTGACGGAGAAGATGACATCGGCGATACCGTTGGAGAGGGGCAGGGGGTGCTCTCCGGCCACGGCGGCGATCGTCTGGAGCCGCGATGCAACACGTGCGGCGCTGGCACGTTTGCGAACGAGATCAAGCATCCGCGGATCCGCGTCGATGGCGATGACCAGCCCGTTCGGGAGTTGCTGTGCCAGGGGAATCGCGAAGTAGCCCGTCCCGGCGCCGAGGTCGATGACCGTCGTTGGCCGTTCGGCGAGCACGAGGCTGAGGAGGCGCCCCACGGGCTGATGCCGTTTCCGTTTGGCCGAGTCCAGGACGTGATGCTTTTCAAACGGGAAGAGATGGTTTTCCGCCATCAGCGGCCCGCATCCCGGCTCAGCCAGCTCTCCACCGCGGCGATTTTGCCCGCCAGCGTCTGATCACGGTCGGTTCTCGTGCTGCACCTGAGGTTGGTCGCAACCCGCGGGACGCCCATCTCGTGGAGCGCCTCGTGGCACTTCTTGAGCGCGGCGAAGACCTCGTCCCATTCGCCCTCCACGTTGGTGCCGTTGGCGTGAAGCGTCGCGTTGAGGCCGGCCTCGCGGAGGATCTTCTCGACGGCTGCGACGTACCTCGACAGCGACACTCCAACGCCGAGCGGGACGATCGCGAGATCAGCGATGACCTTCATGGCGTACCCCCGTCCCGGTCGACGAGCGCCTCGAGCATGACGTCGTCGGCGATGTGTGGCACGGTAACGTGGCCACGGCCGGCGTTGACCTCGTTCCAGGCCGCGATGGTTTCGATGGCGTTGCGATTGCGGGCCCACGCGCGGCGCGACACGCCCCCCATGACGTCCCACTCCAGCGCCGTGTCGAGGATGCGGTCCACACGCTCGGAACCGTCCAGGACGAGGCCGAAACCGCCGTTGATCGCCTTGCCCGTGCCGACGCCACCCCCGTTGGAGAGCACCGTCATCGTCATGCCGCGTGCGGCGTTGCCTGCCCAACACTGGTGGGCCATGTCGGCCGTCAGGTTCGAGCCGTCGAGGATGTTGGCGGTTTCGCGGTACGGGGAGTCGGTGCCGCCCGTGTCGTGGTGATCGCGCCCCATCATGACGGGACCGATCTCACCGTCGCGAACCATGCGGTTGAATTCGCGCGCGATCCTCGTCCGGCCTTCGGCGTCGGCGTAGAGGATCCGGGCCTGGGTGCCAACCACGAGCTGGTTCTTCTCGGCGTCGCGGATCCAGTGCCAGTTGTCACGGTCCTGCCCCCGCCGATTGGGATCGATGCAGCTCATGGCGGCGCGATCGGTCTTGACCAGGTCCTCGTGCTTGCCCGAAAGACAGACCCACCGGAATGGCCCGTAGCCGTAATCGAAGCAGATCGGTCCCATGATGTTTTCGACGTACGAGGGCCAGATGAACCCTTCGGACGTGTCTTGGCCGTTTTTCGCGATTTCAGTCACGCCGGCGTCGAAGACCGCCTTGAGGAACGAGTTACCGTAGTCCCAGAAGTGTGCACCCCGTGCTGTCAGGCGGCGCAGAACCTCGAAGTGCCGGCGAAGGCTCGCGTCGACAAGTGAACGGAAGCGCGCCCGGTCGGTCCGCAGGATCTCCCGCCCCTCCTCGAAGCTGATGCCGGCCGGGGTGTAGCCGCCATCGTACGGTACGTGGCACGACGTCTGGTCGGAGAGAAGCTCCACGGGAACGTTGTGCTCATCGAGGTATTCCAACAGATCGACGACGTTGCCATGGTACGCGATGGAAAGCGCGTCACCATGATCCCGGGCGTCCAGCATCCAGCGGACCGCCTCCCCGAGGTCGCCCGTCACCTTGCCGACCCAGCCCTGCTCCCTGCGGGTTTTGATCCGCGAGGCGTCGACCTCCGCAACGATCCCCGCGGCGCCCGCGATCTCCATCGCCTTGGCCTGCGCGCCCGACATGCCGCCGAGCCCAGAGGATACGAAGAGGTGGCCGCGCAGGTCGGAATCCTCCGGGATGCCGAGGTAGAGCCGCCCGGCGTTGAGAAGCGTGATGAAGGTACCGTGCACGATCCCCTGGGGACCGATGTACATCCACCCTCCGGCGGTCATCTGCCCGTAGTTAACACACCCCATGGCGGCCAGCCTGTGGAAGTCCTCGGGCGTATCGAACATGCCAACCATCAGGCCGTTCGTGACGATCGCGCGGGGCGCCTCCGGGCGCGACGGGAACAGCCCGAGCGGGTGGCCCGAGGAGACGACCAGTGTCTGGGTGTCGTCCATGATTTCCAGGTACCGCTTGATCAGCCGGTACTGCATCCAGTTCTGGCAGACCTGCCCCGATTCGCCGTAGGTGACGAGCTCGTACGGGTAGAGCGCAACCTCGAAGTCGAGGTTGTTGTCGATCATCACCTGCATCGCCCGCGCCTCGAGGATCTTGCCCCTGTACTGATCGATGGGACGGCCCCAGATGCGGCCGGCCGGGCGGTACCTGTAGCCGTAGATTCTGCCGCGTGTCTTGAGCTCTTGAAGAAACTCGGGTGCAACGATTTGGTGGTACTCGCTGGGAACGTACCTGAGCGCATTCTTCAGGGCGACGATCGTCTCGCGCCTGTTGAGATCGTACCCGCGGCTCGGCGCACGGCGGATTCCGGGCTCGAAGGGCTCGGGGTTGGGAAGCTCCGTCAACTCGATGGTCAGCGGTTCGGCCATGTCGTCACCTCCGGGAGAATTGTAACCCCTTGCCCTCATATCTCCCCGACTTTCTGCCGCGGCCGCGGGTACGCCCGCCGGTGCGACGTTTCTCGCAGCGGCGGCGCAAGACCGTGGGGGGTTCGGACTCGAGAGGCACGTGGGGTTAGGGGCCTACTTCTTCGTTGCCTTCGAAAGCTCCATGGCGGCCTTGATGGTTGCGAGAAGGCCGGGTCCCCGTGTCTGCGGAGCCACGGCGATGATCTTTCCATCCGGTCCGACGAGGATCGGTTCCGGGATGCCCTGAACCTCGAACGCCGTGGCAAGCGCACTTCGAAAGCCGCCCTTGACGAATACGTGTTTCCACGGCATTTTCCATTTGCCCTTCCGGAATGTGGAGATCGCCTCGGGCGAGTTGTCAAACGAGAAGCTGATGATCTGGAAATTGTGCCGGTGGAACTTCTTCCACGCGGCATCCAGGTTCGGCATTTCGGCCCGGCACGGAGCACACCACGTGGCCCAGAAGTCGAGCAGCGTGTAATGACCGAGGAGACTCTTGTTGCTGATCTTCTTTCCGTCGAGCAACGTCGCCGAGAATGCAGGGACGGCTTTGCCAATCTGGATGGCTTTGTTGGGATTGATCCGCCCGAGGAGATACTTCACCGGTGGAACGCCGGCGTAGTTGCTCTTGAGTGCTGTGTAAAGCTTCGTCTGCAGCGCCGTGTTTCCCTTGGACATCGCCCCCACGGCTTGGAAATACAATGCGTAGGCCTGGACTTGCCTGCTGTGGTTTTCCTTGACGAACCGTTCGTAGATGCCCGGGGCCTTGTCGCCGAGAGATGCGACGGCATCGAGAGAACGCGGCTGGAATGCCCATGCGGGCGAGCTCGGTGGCGCCGCGGATAGCACCGACGTCATGAAACCGGGCGTCTTCAGGAACTCTGAACCGGATTCAGCCTTGACATTGATCAGCAGGACCGCCGCGTAGGCACGGACCAGCGGACTCTTTGCGCTCGCCATTGCGTCTTGAAGGTTCTTTACAGTCGCCGCATTGTCGGGCGTGAATCCCTTGACGTTGTGGTGCTTTTCGAAGTACGCGCGTTGCGCTTTTCCGACGCGAGCGGCATGCGCGTCGTTTTCGATGGACAACCGGGCGATCGTGTTCAGCGCGGCATGCGCAGGATCCCAGCTCACGACGGGGAATGCACCTTCGACGGGCGCCGGAAGCTTGGCAGGATCGTAGACGACGCGAACGTGGCCGTTCACGGGATGGACGATCGACTCGTAGTCGCCGCCGCCGTCGTAGACGAAGCTGTCCGATTGGGTACCGTTGATGCTGTGGCCGTTCGTGCAGATCCCGATGAGCTCGTAGCGGATCTCGGGCGCCTCGGCATCCTTTTCCCAGACGAACGTGCCGTCCTCTTGTTTTTTCATGGGTACGGCGTCATGCAGCGAGAGGTGCCTGGTGTCGGTCGCCGAAATCTGAACATCCTTCGCGTTGTGGTCGAACGGATCGAGCGCGAGCTTGACGGTGATCGAGGCTGGAGCGGCGCTGGCGAAAAACACGGGGAGATCGGCCTCGACGTGGTTGACGGCCGAGAGTCGCAGGCGGAACGCCGTCTTGACGGGCGCCTCGATGGTGAAGCTGCCGTCCTTCGCGGCTTGTACCGAAACCATTTTCGCGCCGGTTACCGCGACGTGGGCGTCAGCTCGAAGCGGCGGAGTGCCTCGCGCCGTCAGGATCTTCCCCGTAATCGTCACCTTCTGTGGCCCGGTTCGAGCCGGTTTTGCGGCCTGATGGCACCCGGCCAGCGTGACGAGCATGGCAGCAGCCATCAAACTGGCAGCCGCCGTAGTGATGAGAAGACATGTCAACCTCCTTCGACCGTCTCCGGACAGACGGCAGTGTAGCCATCCGCGATTTTCGCAGCAAGTCCGTGTCCTGGCGGCCCGGGATCAGGTGTCCATGTGCATCCGGCTTACTCGTACCGGAGGGCGTCGATCGGGTTGAGCGCCGAGGCCTTGGCGGCCGGGTACGTTCCAAAGACAACGCCGACCAGCGCCGCGAAGCCGAAACCGAGACCGACCACCCATATCGGGACGTGGGCCGGTGGAAAACCTGGGATCGCCTTGGCGCCGATAATGCCCAAACCCCATCCGAAGAGCACCCCGAGAAGACCTCCGAGCAAGGAGAGCGTGATCGCCTCGATCAAGAACTGGATCAGGATATCGGCGCGGCGGGCCCCGAGGGCTTTCCGGATGCCGATCTCGCGCGTGCGCTCCGTGACCGAGACCAGCATGATGTTCATGATGCCAATGCCGCCAACGAGCAACGAGATGCCGACCACGGCGCCGACGACCTGCGTCACCTTGCCGAGCACGGAGCCGGTGGTCTTGAGGATCTCTTCCTGCAGGATGACGGAAATCGTTGGGCAGCCCTTTCGCGAGGTTGTGCCGCTTGCGCAGGATCCGCGTGATCTGATCTTTCGCGAGGTCGACGAGCTGCGGGCTCTTCGCCTGAAAGGCGAGGAAGATCCTCCGGAGCGGTTGTTCCCCGTAGAGATCCCGTGCGGTCGTGATGGGAATCATGACGACGTCGTCCTGGTCCCGTCCGAACATCTGTCCCTTCTTTTCCATGATGCCCACGATCGTCAGGCTTGCCTTGCCGACCAGGATATCCTTCCCGATCGGGTTGTCTCCAAGCTCGAGATCATCGATGACGGTCTGGCCAACCAGGCAGACGCGCGCGTGCCGCTCCAGGTCGAGGGGAGAGAAGAACCGTCCCCGGGCGACCCAGTGGTTATTGACCTCCTGGTACGAGCTTCCGACGCCGAGCAGGGTGGTGTCATGCTGGTTGTCACCGAAGTAGGTGCGGGCCGCCCGGAAGTAGATTGGAGTGAACTCGGCGAGGGTCGAGGCCTGTTCCATCACCGCCTGACCGTCCTCGTACGTCAGGTGAATGTCCCTCCCGGCGAGCTCGGGATTGTTGCGGTGGTGCTCGGGGATGACGCGGATGTACGTGGCGCCGACGCCTTCGAGCGCGTTCGAGATGACGTAGTTGAGGCCCTGGACGATCGACACGACCGCAATCACGGCGGCGACGCCGATGATGATGCCGAGCGTCGTGAGGATCGACCGCATCTTGTTCGACCAGATGGCTTTTACTGCGATTCGGAAGTTCTCAATGATCATGGCGACGCCCCGCTGTTGTCAGGACCTGATCTTCCTGGACCTTTCCGTCGAGGAGACGGACGATCCGGTGCGCGTGCGCCGCGATGTCCTCCTCGTGCGTAACCAGGACGATCGTGTTCCCCGCTTCGTTGAGCTTCGTAAACAGCCCGATGATCTCCTCGGACGAGCGCGAGTCGAGGTTCCCGGTCGGCTCGTCGGCGAGAATGATCGATGGATTGTTCACCAGGGCCCGGGCGATGGCGACGCGTTGCCGCTGGCCTCCCGAGAGCTCGTTCGGAGTATGACGGATCCGGTCGCCGAGGCCGACCTTCTCGAGAGCCTCGCGTGCCAGGCGATGACGGTCCCTGCGGTGCGTGCCGCCGTAGATCAGAGGGACCTCGACGTTTTCGAGAGCCGTCGTCCGCGGGAGGAGGTTGAACGTCTGGAAGACGAAGCCGATCTCGGCGTTCCGGATGTGGGCGAGGGCCGTGTCATCGAGACCCGAGACTTCCTGTCCATTGAGGATGTACTCGCCCGAGGTGGGCGTGTCGAGGCATCCGATCAGGTTCATCAACGTCGATTTTCCAGAACCGGACGGTCCCATGACGGCGAGGTACTCCCCCTTCTCGACATCCAGGGTCACCCGGTCGAGGGCGCGCACCTCGATGTCGCCCATCTGGTAGATCTTGCACAGGTCGCGGATCTCGATCAGCATCAGCGAACCCTGACCCGGATATTGCCCTTGTCCTCGCCGGCGTCCGTGGTCTGGCCGTCCGGCGTTCCCGTCACGTAGATCGCGTCGCCGTCGTGAAGCGACTTGAGCGTGCGATACGGTCCCGTGATGACCCGGTCTCCAGGTTTGACGCCCTGTACGATCTCGACCAGGAGCTCGTTGCTGATCCCGGTCTTCACGGGGGAAAGCCTGGCCTTGCCGTTCCTGAAGAGGTAGACAACGTTGCGCTTCTTCTGGTTGGGTTGCAGCTGCTTACCCTTGATCTCGTGGCCGTTGTGATCGACGGCGCGCTTGACGACCGCCTGGATGGGAACCACGACGACGTTCTTGTGGGTCGCGGTGAGGATATCCGCCTTCGCCGTCATCGCCGGCCTGAGTCTCGGATCGGGATGATCGATGGCGATCTTCACCTTGAACTTGATCGTCCCTTCCGAGGTGTCGAGGACGCCCGATGTCGCGATCTCGACCACGCGGCCTGTCAAGGTCTTGTCTCCGAGGGCGTCGACGTGAATGTCGGCGTGCTGCCCAAGCTTGACGTGGACGATGTCGACCTCGCCGACGTTGACTTCCGCGAGGATCCGCGACATGTCGGCGATCGTCATGATCACCGAGCCAGGCAGGTTCGAACGCCCGGGCACGACGGTTTCACCTTGCTGAGCGTTCAGCTGAATTATCTCTCCGTTCATGGGCGACATGATCGCGGTGCGGGCCAGGTCGTCCTGGGCGCGTTTGAGAGCCGACTTGAATTGGGCGACGGTGTGGCGTTGCACGATCAGGCCCACCTGTGCCGTCTTGAACGCAACCTCGGCCGAATCGAGCTGCTCCTGGCTTGCCAGGCCGCTGGCGAACAGATGTTGTGTTCGTTTCAAAGTGCGCGCGGCGTCGGCGAGTTGGACCTTGGCCCGTTCGATGGCGGCAACGGCCTGGTCGAGGGAGGCCTTGGCCTGGTTGCGGCTGGCCTCGTAGATGTCACGTTCGATCTGGACGAGTTTTTCGCCCTTGTGAACGGTATCTCCCTCCTTGACGGGAAGCTCGGTGATTTCACCAACGACTTTCGCCGAGATCTCGACCTTCTTTTCCGGGGTGATCTCCCCCGATGCCTTGACGATCGAGGAAATCGTCTTCTTCTTTGCAGGTTGCACGGTGACAAGCGTTCCCTTGTCCTGTCCGCCCTTGAGGCTGAAAAAGACGATCAGAGCAATGACGATCACCAGGCCGGCGCCGATCAACGTTTTTTTCATGGTATTCCGACTCCCTTTAGTGATGCAGAACGAGCGCGAACACGACCCTGACGATGATGAAGAGGATCCAGAGCGCCGACACTGCGACTGCCGCCTTCCGGCGGCTGACATGACCCACAGCCGACATGCCGAGGATGAGAAGCACGAACGTCCACGCGTTGAAAACATCGAATGTCTGGCCGATGGTGTGCAGCCAGTGCGGCGCGCCAGCGGGAAGGAACGCCCCAACGTTCGACCTCACGACGTTTTTGAGTTGCTGGGCCGGGAGCTTCCCAAACCTCTGGACGAGCAGGATTGTGAGCACCCCTTTGGTGAACCCCGCCGGCCACGAGGCGTGGAGGAAGGCCGAGAACGTGTGCAGATAGGTGGCCTCCGAGCCCGCAAGCTTGAGGGCAAGAAAGTAAAACGCCGCGATGATCAACATGATCAACGGCACAACGACGACGGAGGCGACCGGCTGGATATATGCGAACTTGCCGGCGTTCTTCATGATCCGGTTCATTTGCTGGTCGCTGATCTTGTGCTCGCTTCGTGCCATCCGGTTGCGGATCGTCGCTTCATAGTCGATGTGGGGAATCACGGCGAAGCTTGCGCCCATGGCCAGAACGGTCGTCAGGACGAGACACGCCACCCACGTCGGTTTGCGAGCGATGTCGGTGAACACCTCGGTGGGGTTGGTGAAGACGAGGACCAGGCGTTTCCAGGCTCCAATCTGCGCGGCGTTGCCTTTCGGTGCGGGTACCATGGTGTCGCTCGATTGGGGCTCGAAGGCCGGACGTTCGCCGTTCATGACGCATTCTCCTTGGTGTGTGCCGTTCTCTTCGGCGTTGTTCCCTTGATGTCGACAAACTGGAGCCATTTCACGTGCTTCCAGTAGTCGTGGGGCACCTTCGGCTGACCCGGATCGACGATTGCCACGTGCTCGTCGTCGAGGAGCAGCCCGGTGGCTACCCGGTAGCCGACGATGGCCTTGCGGTAGGCGGCGCGGGCCTGGAGCTCGGTGAGCTCGGCCTTGGCTAGGTCGTCCTGAATCTGGAGCACCTGGAAGCTGGTCGAGAGCCCGTTCTTGAACTTGGTTTCCTCGGCCTCGAGGTTCTTTTGCGCGGCCTGGCGCGCCGCGGAGGCCGCATCGATATTGGCGGCGCCGTCCTCGAGGGAACGAACCGCAACCCTCACCTGTTTGATGATCGTCTGTTTCAAGCTCTCCAGGCGGACCTCCTCCTGTCGGAGTTGGAACCGCTGCTCGATGAGGTTTGCCTTCGCCTGGTGGTTTCCGAGGGGGATTCCGAGGGTGATGCCCATGGTCCAGTTTGGATACTCCCGGTTGAGAAGCTGCGTGTATGCATCGTGAAGGCCGCCGGGAACCTTCTCGATGACCTGCCCGGTCGTCCGGTCGACGAGGGTGAGGTTGCCGCCGAGGCCGTTCCAGCCGTAGCCCGCCTGGAGATCGAGGCGGGGGAGGGTCTGGTTGCGTGCGACCTTGACGTTCAGGCGGATCGATGCCAGGGCGAGAAGCTCCTGCCGCACCTCGGGCCTGTGTTTGAGCGCCTTTTCGATCGAAGCCGCCAGGCCGGGGCGTATCGATGCCGTTTGGAGCGTATCGGCCGTCTTGATATGGATGTTCCACTCGGCCGGTTGATCGAAGCCCAGGAGGGCCTTGAGCGTGTCTTCGGCGTTGCCCGCCACGTTCTTCGCGGCGATCAGAGCCTGCCGCCGGGCCGCGACCGTGGCGCTCGGCTGAACGAGATCGATCGGTGCGGAGGTCCCCACCTTGATCCGTTGCCGGGTTTCATCGAGGAGCCGCTCCGCGAGCTTCAGGGATTCTTCCTTGACCGCGACGGCCTTGCGCGCTGCGACGAGATCCCAGTAGGCATTCTCGACCTGGCTGAGCGTGTCCATCACCTTGAGCTTGAATGCAGCCGAGCTCTGGGCCCTGTTGTTTCGAGCGATGACGATCCCCGCGCGGTTGACAAGCGTTCCAAAGCCGTTGAGAAGTGGCTGTTTGATCGTGACGTTGAGGTTCGTGTTCCATCGCGGGTTGAGGAAGAAGAACTGGGAATTCGTTTCGCCGCGAGAAGCGCTGGTCGTGACGTTGAGCGCCGTGCCGGTCGGCAACAGCGTATTGAGGCCGAGGGTAAACCGTGTGTTCCGGCTTTCGGTGACCTCGGCGCCAGCCAGCTGCGTGGCGGCGGGGGACCGGGCCCAGTCGCCGTTGAGCCCGGCAGAAAGTTGTGGATCGAAGATACCGGTCTTGGAGAGGATGCCGGCGTTCGCCCTGGCGACATCGTACCGGCCCACCTGGAGGTCGAGATTGTTCTTCAGCGCGAGCTCGTACGCTTCATCAAGGCTCAGCGTGAGCACGTTGCCCGGCGCCGCAAGCGGGGTCGAAACGCTCTGAAGGGGTAGAACCGGCGTCGAGAGCTTCGAGGACGCCTGTTGCTGGGCGCCGCAGGGAATGGCGAGCGAGAGGACGAGGGCCGTGTATCCAATGATGTTCCGTTTCACGGAATCCTCCTTCATATCAAACTGTCCTTGATGTCATACGTATTCACCATCAAAAAGTTCCCCCCGCCTGCCAAGGTTACGAAAGGAGCGAACGCGGGTTTCTTCACGCCGTGTAAAAAAACGTTCACGTCATCATCGACGATGAGCCTCCTCTGTGGGTCGCCCCTGCAGGCGCTCCCTCGGCCATACGAACGGTTTACGCGGGCCGCTCGTCGACCGCGGCGGATCGGCGACTTGCAGATGGGAAGCCGACGCTACGCCGTTCCCTCTTCCCACGAGGCCAGGTAGGCGCGCTGCTCCTCGGTGAGCTCGTCGATGCGGATGCCCATCGTCTCGAGCTTGAGCGAGGCGATTCTCCGATCGATCTCCTTGGGAACCGGATAAACGCGGCGTGCGAGCCCTTGATGGCTCCCGACGAGATACTCGGCTGCGAGCGCCTGGTTGGCGAACGACATGTCCATCACCGCGGCGGGATGCCCCTCGGCCGCCGACAGGTTGACCAGTCGTCCCTCGGCCAGCAGGTGGATGATATGTCCGTTGGGCAGGCGGTACGCTTCGACGAACGGGCGGGCCGTCCAGTGCTCGGTCGCGGTGGTGGCAAGCCCGGCGACATCGATCTCGACGTCGAAATGACCGGAATTGCAGACGACGGCCCCGTCCTTCATGAGCTTCATGTGATCGATAGAGATCACGTGCTTGTCACCGGTGACCGTGATGAAAATGTCCCCGATGCGGGCGGCTTCGGACATGGGCATGACGGGATAGCCGTCCATGACGGCTTCCAGCGCACGAATGGGATCGGTCTCCGTGACGGTGACGTGGGCGCCGTGGCCCTTGGCCCGCAGCGCGACACCCCGACCGCACCAGCCGTAGCCCGCGACGACGATGTTCTGCCCGGCGAGGAGCAGGTTGGTCGCGCGCAGGATCCCGTCCAGGGTGGATTGCCCGGTGCCGTACCTGTTGTCGAAGAGATGTTTCGTATCGGCGTCGTTGACCGCGATGACGGGGAACTGCAAGACGTCGTCGCGTTCCATCGCGCGCAGACGGATCACGCCGGTCGTCGTCTCTTCGGTCGAACCGATGACACCCTGGATCAACCGTTGGCGTCCCGGCTCTCCCAGCTCGTCGGCCAGGGCGTGGAGCTGCGCGTGGAGCTGGTCGAGGTGGCCGAGACCGAGGAAGATCAGGGAGGATACGAGATCCGCCCCGTCGTCCATCGTCAACGTGGGTTGCATCTCGAGGCACGAGCGGACGTGCGAATAGTAGGTGTCGGTGTCTTCGCCCTTGATGGCAAAGACGGGCAGATCGTATTCGGAGACGAGAGCCGCCGCGACGTCGTCCTGGGTCGAGAGTGGGTTCGAAGCGCACAGGCGGACCTCAGCACCTCCCGCGGCCAGTGTCCGGATGAGGTTCGCCGTCTCCGTCGTCACGTGGAGGCAGGCGGCGATTCTCTGCCCGGCCAGCGGCTTTTCTTTCTCGAACCGGGTGCGGATGGAGCGAAGAACCGGCATTTGACGGTCGGCCCAGCGGATTCTTTGAACCCCGCCGGGCGCGAGGCTGTGATCTTTGACATGGTTGGGAACGCTCATGGGTACCTCCGGCTGCCAATGCAGCGCCCGATGCTACCCCGAACCCGCCGATCGGGCAAACCTGGAGCACAGCGTGCATGGTGCAACGGAGTTGTGCAAGGGGTGGCCTGCGGCACCCGGGAGGCCCGGCTTTCAGCCGGACCGCGGTCTCGACCCCGATCCGCTCTGCACGCGAGCGTGCCGGTTGGCTCCGGCTCGATCGCGGCCGGGGCTGGCGCCCCGTCCCGGAGTGTCGCTTCGTAGTCCCCATAACCTGCAGGGTCTCGCCGCGAGGCCGAGGGAGGCACCTGCCGGTGTGGTGTTTCGATCGAGGCGGAGCCAGCTCGAGGGTTGCGTAGGCGCCTTCGCGGTCGCGGGGGGATGTGTGCGAGACATGCGGGCTATGTGTAGAGATCGAGAAACCGGCGCAGGAGGCCTTCTGCCTGCGGTGAAGGACGGAGGGATTTGCGAATCCGATCGAAGGTGGCGGTATCGGGGACGTAATCCTCGCGATACAGCTCAAGTCTTTGGCTGAGCTGCTCAGCCGACATCTCACCGTGAAACTGCGTGCCATAGATGGGCGTTTCGGCCAGCCGGATGGCCTGGTAGCGGCACCGTGGGTTGGACGCTAGCTCGAGGATGCGAGGAGGAACGGCGACGACCCTGTCCCTGTGGCCCGCCTGGGCTGCAAACGTGGGCGGCATGCCGGTAAAGAGCGGATCCGCACGCCCGACGTCCGTCAGCTGCACATCGATCGTTCCAATTTCGGTGGCATCGAGATCCCTCATCACGCGTCCGCCGAGGCACTGGGCGATGAACTGATGGCCCCAGCACACGCCAAAAACGGGGCGGGCTTCTTCGGCGAGCCTGAGAACCACCTCGGTCAACGGCGCGATGAACGGGAGATCATCAAAGACGGAGTATTCTCCCGAACCTCCGATGATAATGGCGTCGGCATCGGCGATATCGCGCCACGTGATCCGTGGCCGGTCGACGAGATTGTGCGTGCGGAACGCCCGCCCTCCAACGCCGCAACGCTGGCGGAACCACTCGCGTTC
>JAADFN010000013.1 GCA_013152895.1 Acidobacteriota bacterium
GATATGCGGGCTAGCGTTCCAAACATGCCGGAGCGTCTGGATCAACCTCCGCCGCACACTCGACGATGCCGTTTCGAAGCCGGATCATCACGGGCGTGGAGAAGAACCAGTCACACCCCGACGGCAACTCGGCTCGGCTGCACTCGGTGCACGGCATAGGGAGAACCCCCTGCGTTGGAAACCCCTTCTTGTCTGGAATCGCCACCACCGTCGTCGGAGCGCTCAACGCCCCGCTGAAGTACCGCTGAAGGAGATGGTGGCAGTGCTCGCAATCCTTCCGGTAGAGAATGATGTACTGGACGCCGGTCTTCTTCACCTGGATCCGGGGACGAATCCAGGTCGCGAGATCGACCTGATCCCAGGGACGCCCCACCCACGATGCGTAATGGGGCAGGTAGTAGCTTGGGGGCGCGTTCCGGCTCGTGCTGCCCTGTGCGGCTGCCGGAGTCCCTTTCGCGCCCGACGCTGGCACTGCGGCGCCATGGAAGGGATATCCGAAGGCCACGATGAACGCGGCGATCGTCCAGACCAGCGCTGCAACCACCTGACGCGATGGAAGCTGTGAAGACCACCGCAGTGATTCCGCCCTCCGCCCAGCGACCAGAACGGCGACGAACAGCGTTCCATCGACCAGGAGCGTGATCAGGGGGTGGACACGGACGGAACCGAAACAGCCGCAACTCGCTGCGCCGGTCACAACGTCTCCGATCAGCACGGGCATGAAGAGTCCAAGCATGGCCAACGCCGCGAGACGGGCCAGCCGTGGCACGAGCCAGATGATGCCGACTGCCATAAGCTCCGCCGCAACCGCGGCGTGCAGCGCGAACCCGAGGTTGATGCCCAGGCCACCGAGCCATTTCACGACGACGGCCGGCAGGCTCGCCGGGCTGTTCTCGATGAGTTTGAAGAGCGCTCCGGTCAGGATCCAGGCGGGAACGACGCCCCTCGTCACGACGATTTCCCAGAAAGCTCTGCGGGATGTGATCGTGCGCGTCATCGCCATTCCTACCTAGATCGTCGCCGTCTGTGGCTGGCGCCCCAGCCGCTCCCAGATCCGGGTTTCCACGCGCGACGCAATCTCGATGGTTTTCCGGACGGCCTCATCGGCGCGAGCGAGCAGCTCCGCCGCCTCCGGGTCCTGGGTCATTTCCTTGAGGTTGATCCGCACGTTCATCGCGGCGCCCGTCGCCGCCGCCCGCGCCATGGCCGCGCCGACCCCGGCGTCGGAGAGCGAGGCCGCCATCCCGATCTCGGCAACACGCCCGCACAGCTTGGCGATCCCCGGTCCCGCCTCGGCCACGCCGAGCGGCACGCGGGCGGCATCGAGCGTCGCCTCGCGCAGGGCGGCCTCCCGCTCGTCGCCGGGAAGCCTGTTCGCCGCCATCAGCTTCTCGAACGCCCACGTGTCCTCGTCGATCGCGTTCAGCAGCTCCTGCTTGATCCGCTGTCCCTCGACGGCGATCGCTTCGAGCTCGTCCCGGCTCTTCGCATACGCCCCCTTCGGGTGAGCGAGGTTTGCAACCATGGCGGCAAGCGAGGCGCCCAGCGCGCCGACGAGGGCGGAGACCGATCCGCCTCCCGGGGCCGCCGAGTCCCTCGATGTCTCGTCCGCGAATCCCTGGAGAGTCATCGATGCGAGCGGGCGCTCGGGGGCGAGGATGTACTCGATGATCCGCTCGGACGGCTCGAACGGGCTGACGTCGCCCAGGCCGAGGGTCCGGACCGCCGCGTGGACGATGTCGGCCTCGGGAACCCCCGTCGAGCGTCCCATTTTCTGCAGGTAGTGCCGTCCGGCGTCGAGAATGGCCTGGCGCGGAACGAGCCCGACCAGCTCGGAGCCCGTGACGCGCATTCCCCGCGCCTGGGCCCGCTCCTCGCAGGTATCGAAGGCCACGTGCACCGGCGTGACATCGAGATCGACCAGGTTCATCGACACCTGGGCGCACCCGTACTCGGGGATGTACCAGCCCACGCCGCGAACCGCTTTCAGAAGACCCGGTTTTTGGACTTTCTTTCCGTCGGGGCCCGCGACCATCCGGCCCCGTTCGCGCACGTCGAAGGCGACCCGGTTCGCCCACCGCTTGTCGGTCACGTTGAGATTGACGTTGTAGGCCACCAGGAACTTGCGCGCGCCGATGACCACGGCGCCGAACGAGGGAACGAACGTCGCGGGTCCGAAGTCGGGCGCCCACGTGGGATCGGCGAGCTTGTCACGAAGCCCCTCGTACTCGCCCACGCGGATATCGGCCAGCGACCTGCGTTCCGGCTTCGACGCCGCGAATTCATAGAGGTAGACGGGGTAACCCAGCTCCTCGCCGACCCGTTTCCCCAGCTTCTTCGCCAGCTCGACGCACTCCTCCATCGAGATCCCGCTGACCGGCACCAGGGGCACGACGTCCGCTGCACCCATGCGGGGGTGGGCGCCGGAGTGTTCCCGCATATCGATCAGCTCGCCGGCCTCTTTAATAAGCGCGAAGGCGCCCTCGATGACGGCCTCCGGCTCGCCCACGAAGGTGATGACCGTCCGGTTGGTTTCCTGGCCCGGATCGACGTTGAGCAAACGGACGCCGGGCACCGAAGCCGCCGCCTGGGCGATCGCGTTGTAGATCTCCGGCCGCCGGCCTTCGGAAACGTTCGGGACACACTCGACAACCTTCATGCCCACCTCCTCATACGCCGGGGGATGGTACCACTTCAGCCCTGCTGGACAATGCGTTCGAGATCCGACTGGACCATCATGCTGACGAGCTCATCGAAACCCACCTCCGGGCGCCACCCGAGCTCACGGCGTGCCATGGATGGATCCGCCAGCAGGAAGTCGACCTCGGCCGGCCGGTAGTAGGCCGGATCGACGGTGACGCGCACCTCCCCCGTCCGGCTGTCCCGGCCGGTCTCCGCCTCCCCCTCGCCCTCCCAGGCCAGCTCGATGCCAGCCACGGCGAAGGCCCGCTGGGCGAACTCGCGGACGGAGTGCGCCTCGCCCGTTCCAATCACGTAATCCCGGGGATCCCCGACCTGGAGCATCTGCCACATCGCCCGCACGTAATCTCCCGCAAAGCCCCAGTCGCGGCGCGCATCGAGGTTTCCAAGGGCAACGCTCTGACGCGTCCCTGCAACGATCTGGGCGACGGCGAGCGTGATCTTCCTGGTCACGAAGTTCTCACCACGGCGGGGGGATTCGTGGTTGAACAGGATCCCGTTGACGGCATACATGCCGTACGCCTCCCGGAAGTTCACCGTCGCCCAGAACGCGTACATCTTCGCCACGCCGTACGGGGAACGCGGGTGGAACGGAGTGCTTTCCGACTGCGGGAAGGTTTCCGCCTTGCCGAAGAGCTCCGACGTGGACGCCTGGTAGAACCGGATCCCCGGATCGACCTGCCGGATCGCTTCGAGCAGCCGGATGACGCCGAGACCGCTGACCTCGCCGGTGTACGTCGGCATGCGGAACGAGATCCCCACGTGCGACTGCGCCGCGAGGTTGTAGACCTCGGACGGCCCAACGGCGCGCAGGACCGTGACCAGCGACTCGGTATCGGCCAGGTCCCCGTAGTGCAGGTGGAAGCGCGGCGCCAGCTCCGGGTCGTCCCGGAGATGGTCGATGCGGACGCGGTTGAACGTCGACGCCCGCCGGACGAGACCGTGGACTTCGTACCCCTTGGCAAGCAGGAGCTCCGCCAGGTACGATCCATCCTGTCCCGTGATCCCGGTGATCAGCGCCTTTTTCATGCTACCTCTCGACCTGGTAGTTGGGTGCTTCCTTCGTGATGACCACGTCGTGGGCGTGGCTCTCGCTCAGGCCGGCGCCGGTGACACGGATGAACCTCGCCAGGTGATGCAGGTCGCCGATCGTGCTACATCCGGCCAGCCCCATGCCGGCCCGCAACCCGCCGACGAGCTGCGTCAGCTGGTTGGCGAGCGGTCCCTTGTACGGCACCATCCCCTCGATCCCCTCGGGCACCAGCTTGCTCGCCTCCGCACCCTCCTGGAAGTACCGGTCGCGGGCGCCGAGCGCCTCTTTCATCGCTCCGAGGGACCCCATGCCCCTGTACGCCTTGAACGTCCTGCCCTGGTACAGGATCTGCTCGCCGGGCGACTCGTCGACGCCGGCGAAGAGCGATCCCACCATGACAACGTCCGCGCCGGCCGCCAGCGCCTTCGTGATGTCGCCCGAATACCGGATCCCGCCGTCAGCGACGACCGGGACGCCCGCGTCGCGGGCGGCCCTGGCACATTCCTGGATTGCCGTGATCTGGGGCATCCCGGCTCCGGTCACCACGCGGGTCGTACAGATGGAGCCGGGCCCGATCCCGACCTTGATGGCGTCGGTGCCAAGCCCGATCAGCTCGCGGGTGGCTTCGGCCGTGGCCACGTTGCCGACCATCAGGGGCACATCGGGATAGGCCGACTTGATACTGGCGACGGCATCCATCACACCCCGCGAGTGGGCGTGGGAGCTGTCAAGGCAGAGAAGATCGACGTGCCGCTCCACGAGGGCCGCGCACCGGTCCAGCATCTCCTTCGAAACGCCGACGGCCGCCGCGACCCGCAACCGCCCCAGGTCATCCTTCGACGCCCGTGGGAACTCCTGCGCCTTCTTGATATCCTTGACGGTGATCAGCCCCTTGAGGTTCCCCTCGTCGTCGACGATCAGGAGCTTCTCGATGCGGTGGCGGTGGAGGAGCGCCTTGGCCGTGTCCAGCGTGGTTCCAACGGGCGCCGTGATCAGGTTTTCCTTGGTCATGAAGTCCGCGATCGGACGGTCGAGCTCCGTACAGAAGCGAAGATCCCGGTTGGTCAGGATGCCACGGAGACGGCCGTGCTCACCAACGACCGGGAGCCCCGAAATCCGGAACCGCGCCATGACCTCGAGCGCCTCGTGCACCGGCCGTTCCGGGTGGATCGTCACCGGGTCGACGATCATCCCCGACTCCGAACGTTTGACCTTGTCGACCTCTTCCGCCTGGCGCTCGATCGTCATGCTCTTGTGAATCACACCGAGGCCGCCGTGTTGCGCCATACCGATCGCCATGGCCGCCTCGGTCACGGTATCCATCGCCGCCGAGATGATCGGGAGGTTCAGGCCGATCCCCGTTCGCGTCAGCCTCGTCCGGATGTTCACGTTGTTCGGATGTACCTCCGATTTCGCCGGAATGAGGAGCACATCGTCGAAGGTCAGGCCGATGGGGAGCTCGTCGCTCATCTCATTTCCTCGCTTTCTGGGGAGCGCCGCAGCAGTGTTTGTACTTCTTGCCCGATCCACATGGGCACGGATCGTTGCGCCCAACTTTCGGCTGCGACCGCCGGACCGTCACCGGCCGTGCCGGTCCACCGACGGGGGTGTTCGCAGCCTGCTCCTGCTGGGCGTGCGAGGCAGCCAGGCCGGCCGCGTCCGGATGGGACAACATCGTGCGTCCCCGCCGCCGCTTGAACGAGAGATCCTCCACGGGCTCCGCGTGGAAGAGGAACGTGACGACCTGGTCCTCGATCCTCTCCCACATGCTCTCGAAGAGATCGTACGATTCCCTCTTGTACTCGACCAGGGGATCCCGCTGACCGTAGGCGCGCAGGCCGATCCCCTCCCGGAGGTGATCCAGCGCCAGGAGGTGATCCTTCCACTGGCGATCCACCGTATCGAGCATGATGAACTTCTCGAGGCGGGAGAAGTCCTCTTCCCCGAACGCCTTGACCCGGTTGAGGTAGTGCTCCTCCGCTTTCTTCTTCAGAAGGTCCTCGAGTTCGGGAAGGTGAATGGTGTCCCAGTCGATGTCGAAGGTCCCCAGGTCGAGCCCGAAAAACCTCGCGTACTCCTTGCTCAGCGTCGCCCGGTCCCAATCTCCCGGATCGGCCGTTTCCGGACAGCTCTCTTCCATGAGCTGTTCGATGATTTCATTGACCACGCGGAGGATGTAGTTCCTGCCCTCGGTGCCGTCCAAGATCTGGCGGCGCAGGCGGTACACCGCCTCGCGCTGCTTGTTCATCACGTCGTCATACTCGAGCAGCTGTTTGCGCATATCGAAGTTGCGGGTTTCAACCTGCTTCTGGGCCCGGGCGATCGACTTGGACACCATCTTCGATTCGATGGGCACGCCCTCTTCCATGCCCAGCCGGTCCATGATCTTGCGCACCCAGTCCGACGCGAAGATCCGCATCAGATCGTCTTCGAGCGACAGGAAGAAGCGCGTCTCGCCCGGATCGCCCTGACGTCCGGACCGGCCGCGGAGCTGATTGTCGATACGCCTGGACTCGTGGCGCTCCGTGCCGATGATCTTCAGCCCACCGGCTTGAAGCACCTGCTCACGTTCCTCGGCACAGACCTTCCGGTACTTTTCCAAGGCCTTTTCGAATGCCTCGGGGTCCTTCGCCGGGTCGGCCTCCATCTTGGCAAGCCCCTCCGGGTTGCCGCCGAGAACGATGTCCGTCCCGCGGCCGGCCATGTTCGTCGCGATGGTCACCGCCTTGAACCGGCCCGCCTGGGCGACGATCTCGGCTTCCCGTTCGTGGTACTTCGCGTTGAGAACAACGTGCGGAACCTTGCGGCGTTTCAACATCTTCGACAGGCGTTCCGATTTCTCGATCGACACGGTGCCAACGAGCGCCGGTTGACCCTTTTCGTGAGAAGCGATGATTTCCTCGATGACCGCGTTGAACTTCTCGCGCTCCGACCTGTACACGACGTCCGGTTGGTCGATGCGGATCATCGGCATATTCGTGGGAATGACCACGACGTCAAGTCCGTAGATCTTCGAGAACTCCTCCGACTCGGTCTCGGCCGTTCCCGTCATCCCCGCCAGTTTCTCGTACATCCGGAAGTAGTTCTGGAGCGTGATCGTGGCGAGCGTCTGGTTCTCCGATTGAATCTTGACGCGTTCCTTCGCCTCCACGGCCTGGTGCAGGCCGTCGGACCATCTTCTCCCGGGCATGAGCCGTCCCGTGAACTCATCGACGATGATGACCTCGCCATCCTTGACGATGTACTCCTTGTCGCGCTCGAAGAGGGTGTGGGCCTTGAGGGCCTGGTTGACCGCGTGGAGGATATCGATCTGGGTCGGGTCGTACAGGTTATCGACGCCGAGGAGCTTCTCCGCCTTGGCAACGCCCTGCTCGGTCAGCGTCGCCGTCTGCGCCTTTTCATCGACGAGGTAATCCCCCGTGACCTCCTTGCCACCGTGCTTGTCCTCGATCTCCTCCCCCCTGACGAGCTTGGGAACGATCGTATCGACCCGGTAGTAGAGATCCACGGAGATCTCCGACGGACCCGAGATGATCAAGGGCGTGCGGGCCTCGTCGATGAGGATCGAATCGACCTCGTCCACGATCGCATAGATATGATCCCGCTGGACCATCTGCTCGAGCTCGAACTTCATGTTGTCCCGGAGGTAGTCGAAGCCAAACTCGTTGTTTGTCCCGTACGTGATGTCCGACGCGTAGGCCGCTTTCCTCGCCTCGTCCTTCATGTCGTTGACGATGCATCCAACCGACAACCCGAGGAAACGGTAGACCTTCCCCATCCACTCGGAGTCACGCTTGGCAAGGTAATCGTTCACCGTCACAACGTGAACGCCGCGCCCGGTCATCGCGTTGAGCGTCACCGGCAGGGTCGCCACGAGCGTCTTGCCCTCTCCGGTCTTCATCTCGGCGATCTTGCCCTGGTGGAGCACAATGCCGCCGACGAGCTGCACGTCGAAGTGGCGCATGCCCAGGGTCCGCTTGGAGGCCTCCCGGACGATTGCGAAAACCTCTTCGAGCTCCGGATCCAAGACGTCCTCGACGATACGCCGCCGTTCCACCGGGCCTTCCGGAAGATCCCGTATCTGTTCCTGGACTCGCTGGCGAATGCCCGCAAACCGCGCCTTCAACGCGTCATCGTCGAGCTTGCTCAGCTCGGGCTCCAACGCGTTGATCCTCTCGATCCTCGGACGAAGCTTCTTGATATCGCGCTCGTCCTTCGTTCCAAAGACCTTATCGACCGCTTTCTCGATGACGTTCATCAACAACCCCGATGGCATAATGCCGGGGCAAGCCCCGGCTCATTCTTCCCCGACGCCCCGCGGGGCCTCAGAATGCGTTCAGAATATAGTAGAGCGGGTTGACAGCCTTCCCGTCCACATGGACCTCGTAGTGCAGATGGGGGCCGGTCGAGCGGCCCGAGCTGCCCACACGCCCTATGATCTCACCCCTGTGAACTCTCTCTCCCGGGTGAACCAGGATCTTCGAGAGGTGACCGAAAACCGTCGCATAGCCAAAACCGTGGGAAAGCCGGATCACGCGGCCGTACCCGTGCTCGTGCCCGGCAAAAACAACGATGCCATCCGCCGGCGCTTCGATAGGCGTTCCGCGCCGCGCCGCGATGTCCAGCCCGCGGTGAAAGGCGGGGAGCCCCGTGAACGGATCCTTGCGTGGACCAAAACCATCGGTAATCACCCCCATGGCCGGTGCAATCGAGGGTGTACTGGCCAACATCCGCGTTCGCGAACGGATCACCCTTTCGACCGAGTCCAGGTGCTTCTCGATCCACGAAGCCTGGGCCTTGAGCTGAGCCGGGTCCTCGGGAACGCGGTCGAACGGGCCGCCGCGTCCGAGCTCCCCCTGCGATCCCTGCTGGTCAAGCGTGCCGCCGGCAGTTTGCATCCCTGCAACCAGGGCCAAGCGTTTCGTTCTTTCCTCGAACTCGTCGAGCCGCGCCTGGACCTGTGAAATCGTTCTCGAGAGCTTGTCGTTGACCATCCTCAGGCTTCTGTTTTCCTGGACCAGGTTCCTGACCTCGTTCCGCCGGGTCACCCCCGTGCCCGTGTAGACGATCGCTACGATCGAAAAAACGAGCAGGCCGACGGCAAGAATGCCAGCAAAAATGGCCGTCCGCGTTGAAAACGAGAACTTGAAGAATTTTGCCTTGTTGTGGGGTACGATAATGATCGTATTGACTCGTCGCCCCATTTTCGCGAGCCCCCCCTCCAGGTAAAAAGACACACAACGCTCTTCAGACCCGCTCGATTCTGCCACGTTCGCCGGGGGGTGTCAAATCAAGAACGAAACGACATTGACAAACCCAGTCGCATCTTCCAGAATGCAGCGTGGGGTTTGCCCCGAACAAGAAAGGAGAGAGGAGCGATGCAAGTGAAAAAGTGGATGTCGTGGATGTTAGTCGTGGGGATGGCGTTTGGAATCACTCTGACCGCCGCGTGCCAGAAGAAGGCCCCGGCTCCGGCCCCGAAGCCCGCCGCTGCGCAGCCCGCAGCACCGGCAGCCGCGCAGCCCGCCACCGCACCGGCCGAGCAGAACGCGCCGGCAGCCCAG
>JAADFN010000014.1 GCA_013152895.1 Acidobacteriota bacterium
GGGATTGAGCACGAGACGGGCTGCACGCTCGCGTGCAGAACGGCTCGGGATCAAGACCGCGGGCCTGCTGCAAGCAGGGCCTCCCGGGCGCTGCCACGGTCTCTCGACGAACACGAATACCGGTCTACGGGGAATCTCGTGTATGTCATTGTCATCGCACGCCTTGCTGAGGCGAACGACACCTCGTTGGTTAGTCCCTACCCTGGTGCCCCCACTGGGGGCATGACGGTGCTCGGGATGACAGGGAGAGAAGATGGCTCGCCTGGATAACGAAAGAAAATAGGACCCCTGCTCCGAATGATAGGAGGCAGAAGGAGCTGTGCCCGGTTCTTGTGGCAACGTCTGATGAATCATCGGGCCAGGGATGCCTATCAGGTCTGCAAGACACCCTGGCGGAACGGTGGGATGACAGGGTTGTGCGCGGCGGCGTTCAGGCTTCGTGCAACGACTTCACGGGTACGCCGTGGATCAATGATTTCATCGACCCAGAGCCGTGCCGCCCCGTATCGTGGATCAAGCGCCCTCCTGTACCGTTCCTTGATCTGCTCAAGCAGCTGTTCTCTTTCTTCATCGCTCACGTCTTTACCGCGGTTCTTCAACTGGATGGCTAGCAGCGTCTCGGAGGCCTGATCTCCTCCCATTACGGAGATGCTGGCCGACGGCCACGCGAAGAAAAACCGGGCGCCGTACGCCCGACGTAATTCCCAGCGCCGTACGAGTTTCCGACAAACACCGTGATCTTCGGAACCACTGAATTGGCCACCACGTTGACGAGCTTGGCGCCGTTCTTGATGATCCCCTCGCGCTCCGACTTCGAGCCAACCATGAACCCGGTGACATCCTGGAGAAATAGGAGTGGAATGCCCTTCTGGTTCATCAGCTCGACGAACCGGGCGCCCTTGTCCGCCGCGTCCGAATAGATGACGCCCCCGATCTGCATCTCCCGCTCGTTCGGCTTCAGTCCCCGCTGCCGGTAGATGATCTGGCGCTGGTTCGCGACGATTCCAACGGCCCAACCGTGAATCCTGCCCGTCCCACAGATCAAGCTCCTGCCATACGTCGCCTTGTATTCGACGAGCTCCGAGCCGTCCAGGAGCCGGGCCAGGAGCTGGTACGTATCATATGGGCGTCCCCTGTCCACGGGAACGATGCCCAGCACTTCTTCAGGATCCTGCTCAGGTTCCCGGGATTCGACCCGGTCGAACGGTGCAAGCGGGTGGTGCGCCAGCTCACCGATCCGTGCCCGGATGTGCTCGATCGCTGCGAGATCATCCGGGAAACGGTCGTCAACGACCCCGGAGATGTCAACCTGAACCTCGGCTCCGCCCAATGCCTGGTTATCGATCTGCTCGCCGATCGCCGCCTTGACCAGGTGCGCGCCGGCCAGGAAAATCGTTCCGGTCCCCTCGACGATCAACGCCTCGTCCGACATGATTGGAAGGTAGGCGCCGCCCGCCACGCACGAGCCCATGATCGCCGCGATCTGGTAAATGCCTTCCGCGGACAGGCGTGCATTGTTGTAGAACGCCCTGCCAAAGTGATCGCGATCGGGGAAGATTTCGTCCTGCATGGGCAGGAACACGCCCGCCGAATCGACGAGATAAATAATCGGGAGGTGGTTTTCGAGGGCGATATCCTGCGCCCGGAGCACTTTCTTGCACGTCAGCGGAAACCATGCGCCGGCCTTGACCGTGGCGTCGTTGGAAACGATGACGCACTCCCTGCCGTTGATCGTGCCAAGACCGATGACAACCCCGGCAGAGGGCGCTCCGCCCCACTCTTCGTACATTTCCCACGCCGCGAACGTCCCCAGCTCGAGAAACTCGCTCCCGGGATCGATCAGCGCGTCCACCCTCTCCCGGGCCAGCATCTTTCCCTTGGCCCGCTGTTTTTCTGCCGCCTTCTCTCCACCACCCATGGCGATGGTGGCCCGCTGCGCTTCGAGGATCCTCAGCTCGTTGAGCCAGTAATCCCGGTTCTGCTCGTATGTGACGTCGTGGCTCAGCTCGCCGCCAAGTGTCTTCGGCATATCCCCTCCTCCGTCTCGTCGGGCGCGAACGATTGTACTCGCTCACGTCCCGGCCTTCGAGCTGCCGGCGACGAAGCGCCCTGGGCGAGCATCCACGTTCGGCTGGACGCCGCGTGTTCTCCCGGTGCAGCGAAACACGCCCGATCCACATCAGCACTGGCGCCGGGTGCCCATGCGCCGTTACAATCAAGGCCCGGCGAAACGGCCGGAGGAGGATAGGCACCATGACGCCACAGCGGCTTCATCAAGGATTGGGATCCGGCGGCAACTGTATCTGTCTGTCGTGTGGGACGAAAGTTCCCCACCAGCGTGGGGTTCCGTGCAAAGAGACTCGCTGCCCACAGTGCGGCAAGGTCATGGTTCGTGAGGGCGGACAGCACCATCAATCCGCTCTCGAGAAGATGAAGAAGCGGCAGGGCACATGATGCTGGGAGCCAACACGAGCCCCGGCAACAGCCCATTCGTGATATGACCGAGATGACAAATGTCTACGCTTGGAGCCTGTATGGCACAGATTAAGATCCGACGGGCCAACCGGGAGGAGCTTCCGGGGATTGCGCTCCTCCGGGATTCCGTCGCCGCCGAAGAAGGCGCCTTCCAGGAGGGTGGCGCCATGCTCGACCTCGACATGGAGATCGACCCCACGCTGGGCCACATCATGACCCATGATCCGGATGGTTTCTTGGTGGCACTGCACCGGGACGAGACCGTGGGGTTCGGGGCGGCGCACACGCGGGGTAAGCAGTGGCTGCTTTCAGAGCTCTGGGTGCTTCCGCAACACCGGGGCAGCGGCGCCGGTGAAGCCGTGCTGGGCAAGCTGCTGGGCTACGGCGAGAGATCGGGCGCCCGGAGCTTCATGGCCGTCGTCCCGAACAACGGACCGCTGGTCTGGCTTCTCCTGCGTCATGGCTTTGAACCTGCAACGCTCGTCTACGAATTCCGGATCGGGCGGGACACGGCCGCGGGACTGGCAACGTCCCTTTCCGCGCTGTTGCCCACCCAGGACGTCACGCAGGACCTTCTCGAACAGCGCGGCCAGGCCGATCTCGACCGGATCGACAGGCTCACGCGCAAGATCAGCCGGGATATCGACCACGTCTTCTGGCTGAAGGACCTGCGGCTCAACGTTTCCTTCGTCCGCCAGGGCAGCCGGATCGCCGGCTACGGGTACGGAGGCCGGACCCAGGTCGGACCGGTGGCGGGAACGACGCAGGAGGCGGCCCTTGCAGCGTTGGGCTGTGCGCTAACGTCGGCTTTGGACCAGAGCCTCAAGAAACACCTGCAGATCCGGATTCCCGCGACCTTTACTCCCGCCATCGAGGCCGCCCTTGACTGCGGAGCTCAACTCAGGAGAGTGTTCTCGATCTTCGGGATCGGGGATCTTCCGACCTTCGACCGGTATATCCTGGGACCGATCAACCTCCCGTGACACATGACATGACTCCGGCTGGATCCCTTGTCCCCGGTCGGCGCCGGATCGATTATGAGGCCGAGCTCAACCCGGAGCAACATACCGTTGTCATGCATCCCGGCGGCCCGATGCTCGTCCTCGCCGGTGCGGGGACCGGCAAGACGCGAACCCTGGTCTACCGCGTCGCGCGCCTGATCGAGGATGGGGTCCCGGCTTCGAGCATCCTGCTGCTGACCTTCACCAACAAGGCCGCCAGGTCGATGCTCGATCGCGTCGGCCAGCTCCTCGAGGGCCGGGCGGCCAAGGTCATGGGCGGAACCTTCCACTCCGCCGGACACAAGATCCTCCGGAGGTATGCCGAACGTCTCGGCTACAGTCCCAGGTTCTCGATCCTCGACCGCGAAGATGCCGTTGATCTCATGGGGGCAGCGCTCGCCGATCTCAGTCCCCAACTGCCCAAACGCCGCCTGCCGAAACCCAAGATGCTCGTGAGCTTGTACAGCTTTGTCATCAATACGGGGCGGTCCCTGGACCAGGTCATCCTGGAGCGCGCCCCCCAGTACGTCGATCAGGAAGAGGCCATAGCGCCCGTTTTCCGGCGATACCTGGAACGCAAGAGGAATGCGGACTTGATGGATTTCGACGACCTCCTGATCAACTGGCTCCTGCTCCTGACGCGCCATCCGGATGTCCGCCGCGAGCTGGCCCACAGGTTTCAACATGTGCTCGTCGATGAGTATCAGGACACGAACCGGCTTCAGGCCGATATCATCGATGCCATGCTGGGCGGTCCACGCAACCTCATGGTGGTTGGCGATGATGCTCAATCGATTTATGCATTCCGGGGAGCCGACTTTTCCAACATCCTGGGATTTCCGGATCGCTATCCCGACTGCGCCGTCTTCCGGCTGGAAACCAACTACCGTTCCACGCCGCCGATCCTCGAGCTCGCCAACGCCTCCATCGCCCACAACGAACGCCAGTTTCCCAAGCACCTGAGGCCGGTTCGCGAGGGGGACGACCGGCCCGTCGATGTCGCCGTCCCTTCTCCGGAGATGCAGGCCGCCTTCGTCGCCGACCAGGTGCTCGAGCTGAGGGAGGCCGGCATCGATCTCGAAGACATGGCGATTCTCTACCGGAACCATCACCATTCGCTGGAGCTGCAGGTGGAGCTGACGCGCCGCAACATCCCCTTTCGCGTCCGTTCGGGACTTCGCTTTTTCGAGCAACGCCACGTCAAGGATGTGTTGGCCCACCTGAGGTTCATCGACAACCCCCGCGACGAAGTCGCCTTTGCAAGGATGGTGAAGCTGCGGCGTGGTTTCGGAGACCGGCTGACGGCTCGCCTGTGGCACACGGTTGCAACCGGGGATCCTGTTCGCGGTCTCATCTCCGTGGATGCCCGCACGGCCGACCTGCCGCGCATCGCCAGGCAATCCCTCGCCGGGCTGCAACGGCTCGTGGAGGAGCTCTCCGGTCCGCGGCTCAGCGGACTGCCCGGCGAGGCCATTCGGCGCGTCGTCGAGGCTTTTTACCGGCAATGGGCCAGGGAAAACCTCGAGAACGCGGGGTCCCGCCTTGACGATCTCGAGCAGCTTGCACTGTTTGCCGACGGGTATCCCGGCGTCAACGGGTTTCTCGCCGAGATCACGCTGCTCAACGAGCTCTCCGGGGAGGATATCGCCGGTGGCCCCCCGGACGAGGAGCTCACCCTCTCCACGATTCACCAGGCGAAGGGCCTCGAATGGCGCGCCGTCTTCCTGATCTGGCTGTCCGAGGGACGTTTCCCAACCGCACGCGCAGAAGACATCGAAGAGGAACGGCGCCTCTTCTACGTCGCCGTGACCCGCGCCAAGGAGTTTCTCTACCTCGTTCATCCGGAGATCGCGCGCGACCGGTACCGGGTCGATGTCTCCTCGATCCTTCATCGTTCCTGCTCGAACTTCCCCCGGAGCTCCTGGAACCCCTGACAGTGGCGCCCGAGATCGATAACGACGAGCTGCCTTCGCTCGAGGGTGAAACCCGGTACCAGCTCCCCGATTTCATGTCCGGCGGTGGGGACAACGATCCCGGCGATGTGAACTGAACGCGGGGGGATCCCGCCGGATGGAATCGCAACATCCAGAGCATCGCCAGCGGCCTTGCGGATATGCGAAACGCTGTGGTAGAGTTCATCTCCGCTTGGGCGGGCATAACTCAGCTGGTAGAGTGTCAGCTTCCCAAGCTGAAAGTCGCGGGTTCGACCGTTGCCCGCTCCAGCCGTCTTCTTTCAAGGCCCGGGAGTCACATCATGGGATTGTTTGGCAAGGAAGAACGCCCCGCCCCGAAACCCCAGACCCCAGCTCGCCGCCAGGAGGTCGCGCCGCCACAGGTGCGCCCGGCGGGCCGGGACATGACCGTCATCGCGAAGGGCGCCACGTTCGATGGGACGCTCACAGGCGCCAGCGATGTGCAGATCGATGGTACCTTCCAGGGGCAGATCCGCATCTCCGGACGGCTGACGATTGCCGACACCGGGAAGATCAAGGCCCAGCTCCACGGCAAGGTCGTCATCGTCGCCGGCCACGTCAAGGGGGACGTCACGGCAGATGAGAGGATCGAGCTCAAGGAAGCTGCGACGCTGACCGGAGATATCACGGCCCCGCGAATTCTCATCCGCGAGGGTGCCACCTTCGACGGCCAGGTGCACATGAAGACGCCCACGAAACCCCAGCCTCCGGCCACTCAGAAGAGTGCCAAGAATCAACCGCCTCGCGCCTCATGACTGATTGACCTGCCGTTGATGACGGTCTACGATGCCTCGTCCGATGATGACGGAGCACCCCCACACCCGGGCCCGGCAGCTCCACCACAAGGAGGTCAGCATGCGCGTAGGAATCCCCAAGGAAATCAAGAACAACGAGTACCGGGTCGGGATGATCCCTGCCGGGGTGAGAGCGTTGACGGACGACGGCCACCAGGTCTTCGTCCAGAGTGGTGCAGGCGCGGGATCCGGTATCGATGACACCGAGTACGCCCAGGCCGGCGCCACGATCTTGCAAACCGCCGATGAGGTCTGGGCGAGCGCGGACATGATCATCAAGGTCAAGGAACCCGTCGCCCCCGAGTACGACCGGATGCGCCCCGGCCAGATTCTCTACACCTACCTCCACCTGGCGCCCGAGCCGCACCTGACCGAGGTTCTCCTTGAAAAAAAGGTCACCGGAATCGCCTATGAGACCGTCACGGATTCCAACGGCCATCTGCCTCTGCTGACACCGATGTCCGAGGTTGCCGGACGCCTCGCGATCCAGGTCGGCGCCTACTTCCTCCAGCGCCCGAACGGGGGCCGGGGCGTACTGCTCGGCGGCGTCCCCAGCGTTCCTCCCGGCGATGTCGTCATCGTCGGCGGCGGCGTGGTGGGCATCAATGCGGCCAAGATGGCGCTCGGTCTCGGCGCTCATGTGACGATCCTCGAGACCAACATGGAGCGGATGCGGTACCTCGACGACATCTTCGGGGGACGCGTCGCGACGCTGGCGTCGAACCGTCACAACGTCGAGCTCCTGGCGTCGCGCGCCGATGTCCTCGTCGGCGGCGTTCTCGTGCCCGGCCATTCCGCGCCGAAGATCGTCACCCGCGACATGCTGGCCAACATGAAAAACGGATCGGTCATCGTCGACGTCGCAGTCGACCAGGGTGGCTGCGTGGAGACCACCCATCCGACGACCCACTCCGAGCCAACCTTCGTCGTGGACGGCGTGATTCACTACTGCGTCGCCAACATGCCGGGCGCCGTGCCTCGCACGTCGACGTTTGCGTTGAACAACGCGACGATTCCACACGCCCTCGCCATCGCCAATCTCGGTCTGGACGCCCTTCGAAGAGACCCGCATCTCCGCAATGGACTCAACACGTATGACGGAAAGCTGACGTGCAAGGCCGTTGCAGACAGCCAGGGCAAGGCCTATACCGATCCAGAGACAATCCTCGCGTAGGACACACCCGTTTTCTCCGAAATTGATGGGTGACGAATACGAAGAAGTTACAGGCTCCCCTCGGGAAGTTTGCGGGGAGCCTTGTAATACTCGCGGTACAGCTCGACGAGCGTCAGAAACGCCGTCATCATCAGGGGACCGACCAGGAGCCCAACGGGCCCGAACGCATTGAGCCCGCCCAGCAGCGAGAAGAAAACCAAGAGCGTGTGCATCTGCATCCGCCGCCCGACGAGATGCGGTTTGAGCCAGTACTCCACGATCGTGGCGACGAGGGCCAGCGGGACCAGGACCTCCATCGCACGGGCGGTCTGCCCCGTCAGGAGCAGCACCAGCGTGGTTGGGATATAGATCAACGAGATTCCAACGACGGGAATGAACGCGAGAATTCCCATGACCACGCCCCAGAGAATGGGACCTGGGATCCCGGCAAGGGAGAAGACCAGCCCCCCGACAAGCCCTTGAACGAGGCCGGCGAGCCCATTTCCAATAACCAGCGAACCGGCCATGTCGATGAAGCGCCGGATCACCCGGCGAATCTGGTCGCGGGGAATCGGCAGGGCTTCGATGAACCAGGCATCTAGCTTTTCGCCATCCACGAGCAGGTAGTACAGGCTCAGCAGCCAGAAGAAAAAACCGAACCCGAGGCGAACCAGCCCCTTCGCCATGGAAACTCCCAACCGGTAGAAAAACCCGCCGAGCTTGACGCTGACCGTTGCCAGGCTCCGGAAGATCTTTTCGGGCGTGAGGTGGATTCCGAACGGGTCCAGAAACCGGTTCGCGAGCTCGATCTGCGATTTGCGGCTCTTGAGAACATCGAGGAGACTCCGCTGCGAAAGCTGGGTCGTCGTGATCTGGTAAAAACCGACGGCCTCTCCCGACACGGCATCGACCGTGACGAACATCGGCGCCAGCACCGCCAGCATCATCACGATACTGATCAACACGGCAGCCAGCCGGCGCCGCCCCCCCAACCACCGGGTCAGCAGCTGGTACGGCTTGACGATCAAACCGGCCGTAACGAGTGCCAGCAGCAACACGCTGAAGAAGGGTGCGAGGATCCGCGACACGATCACCAGTGCGATTGCGAGGATCACGAAAAAGACGGGGCCAACGTGCCCGGAGGCCCACGTCCCTGGCCCGCCGCCTCGGTGTCCCGGCACGGGATCCGTGCGACTGCTCACCGGCTCTTCAATGTCCATAGCTTGATGTTCCCGTACCAGCCCTCCGTGGTCAAGGGGAGCAGCGCGAAAGGGGGTTCCAACGTGCCGGCAGCGAACGTCACTGCCGGCCGGGGAGAAGATATCACATGTCAATCGGTGGTACCCTTTCGCGGATGCGTGTCGTGATCAGTGGTGCGAGCGGCTTCGTCGGAAGCTGGTTGATCCCCGACCTCCTGAGCCGGGGCATCGAGGTCGTTCGCCTGGTCCGGGGCAAGACGGCGCCCGGTGGCGGCGGTGAAGCGAGCTGGGATCCTTCGAGCGGGCGCCTCGACCCGGCGATCCTCGACGGAGCCGATGTCATCGTCAACCTCTCGGGCCGGAATATCGCCTCCCGGCGCTGGACCGCCGCCGTCAAGCGCGAGCTCTGGGAGAGCCGGATCGCCTCGACGCGTACGCTGGTTCGCGCCATCCACGCGTGCTCCACACCGCCCGCGCTCATGATCAGTGCGTCGGCGACGGGCGTGTACGGCGCTCGCGACGAGATCCCGGTGCCCGAAGATGCGCCGGCCGGGTCGGGATTCTTGCCCTCGCTGGTTCGCGCATGGGAACAGGAAGCTGCAGGGGCCGCCGCAGCGGGAACCCGTGTGGTCATGCTGCGTTTCGGCATGATCGTCGGGCGTGGCGGTGCGCTGGCCCGGATGCTCCCCGCTTTCCGGCTCGGCCTCGGCGGGCCTGTGGGAAACGGCCGGCAAACCTGGCCATGGATCGCCATGGAGGATGTCCTGGGCGTCATCGAGCGCGCCATGGCCGACCCTGCCCTCGAAGGCCCGATCAACGCCGTCGCCCCGCAGGAGGTCTCCAGCCGCGAATTCGCCAGAACCCTGGGGCGGATTCTCGGCCGTCCGGCGATCCTGCCCGTTCCTGCATGGATGATCCGGGTTGTACTTGGCGAGATGGGAAGCGCGCTCCTGCTGGACGGCGTCCACGTCAAGCCGGCGCGGCTTCTGGACTCCGGTTACACGTTCCGGGTTCCCAACCTGGCCTCTGCAATCAGAAAGGCGTTGGATTGACCAAGCAGCCCCTCCCCACGATGCGGCTGGCGGCGACGTGCAGCCGGGGTTTCGAACCGATCCTCAGTGAAGAGATACGGCTGCTGGGCGGGTCCGACGTCATACCCGGCCGCGGCGCCGTCACCTTCCGCGGCGATCTCGAAACGATCTACCGCGTCAACCTGTGGTCCCGGACCGCGATCCGGGTGCTCATCCACCTGGCGGCCGGTCCCGTCGCGGGCCGCGACGACCTGTACGCCTTGGCGCGGCAGGTTGCCTGGGAGCGGTGGATGACGCCGGACGACACGTTCGCCGTCGAGACCGTCGGCCGGGCACCCTCGCTGGAGCACTCCGGGTTCGCGTCTCTGATTGTCAAGGACGCCCTCGCCGACAGCTTCCGCGAGCGCAGCGGCCGGAGACCCAGCGTCGATCGGAATCGCCCTGCAGTGCGGATCCGGCTTCACCTCAACCCGCGCGAATCCTCGATCCTGATCGACACGTCCGGTCAGCCGCTGTCGCGACGCGGGTACAGGCGGCAGGGGGGGACCGCGCCGCTGGCCGAGTCACTCGCGGCCGGCATGCTCCTGATCGCGGGGTACGACGGTTCGCGCCCGTTCGCCGACCCGATGTGCGGCAGCGGAACCATCGCCGCCGAAGCGGCGCTGATCGCCTCGAATACGGCGCCGGGCCTTTCCAGGCGGTTTGCGATCGAGCGGCTCCCCTTCCACGACGGCCAGGTGCTCGCAGAGCTGCGCCTGCAGGCCGAACGGAGCCGGCGTGAACCGGCGTACCCGATCGTTGCCTCGGATCATGACGCCAAGGTATTGAACGGGGCGCGGCGGAACTTCGAGCGCGGTCGGCTCTCCCAGTGGATCACGGTCGAGGCGCGCGATTTTGGCAAGCTCACGCTCCCCGGCGACAACGCCCTGATCATCTTCAACCCTCCCTACGGCCATCGTCTTGACGAGCCTGGCGGCCTTCTCGAGCTGTACCGGAAAATCGGCGACACCTTGAAAAAGAGGGCGCAGGGAGCAACCGCATGGATGCTCGTCGGCTCTGGACAGTTGGCGCGGGCCATCGGCCTGCACGCGTCACGGAGGGTCGTCCTCTTCAACGGCCCGATCGAATGCCGTTTCTTACGCTTCGACCTGTATCCCGGCACGCGTACCCACCGGTCACCCCACGTGGAAGCGAGCTGATCCACCCGGCGATTCGGGTAGAATCCCCTCGGAGGCCGCCATGCTGCACCGTCTTGTTCCCTCGTTGCTGATCGCATGTCTCATCGCCGCCGTACCGGCAGGAGCGGCGACACTCCCCCATCACGCGTTGACCGTGCAACTGAACCCGGCGGCACACACGATCCAGGTTATCGACCGAATCAGCCTCGACGGCGTGACGCCGGATACCAGCGGCGCGTACCGTTTCGTGCTGCACGCCGGCCTCGATCCAACGGTCGTCACCCCGGGATGGACGTTGCGCGCCGTGCCGGGGCGCGTCCCGGGCGACTTCCTCGGGATCAACGCCGCCACGGAAACGGCCGGGGACGTCCCCCTTCGGGGGTACCGCCTGATTCCAGCCCGCGGCGCGGCGCAGCCGGTTGAGCTCCGGTACGGCGGCGTGATCGACCATCCCCTGGCGACGTCCGGGAAGGAGTACCAGCGGAGCTTCTCCGAAACCCCCGGCCTCATCGGCCCCGAGGGCGTGTTTCTCTCGGGAACCTCGTTCTGGGTGCCGACGTTCGGCGATGGCCTGGTGACTTTCGATCTCGAAACGGACGGCCTGACGCCGCCGTGGGACGTCGTCAGCCAGGGTTCGCGTACCCGCCACGCCATCTCCGCCTCCGGGACGCGAACAACGGTGTGGAGCTGCCGGTGGCCACAGGAGGAGATCTACCTCGTCGCCGGGCCGTGGCACGAGTACGACGATCACGCAGGAAAGATCGAGCTGTACGCCTTCCTGCGGGAGGCCGATCCCGCATTGGCCGGCCGGTACCTCAAGGCGACGATCCGCTACCTCAAGATGGACCAGGGCATCCTGCCGCCCTACCCTTATCCCTCCTTCGCACTCGTTGAGAACTTCTGGGAGACCGGATACGGCATGCCGGGGTTCACCCTCCTGGGCCCCAGGATCCTCCGTTTCCCGTGGATCCTGACGTCGTCGTACCCGCACGAGCTGCTGCACAACTGGTGGGGCAACTCGGCCTACGTCGATTTCCAGGGCGGCAACTGGTGCGAAGGTCTCACGGCCTACATGGCCGACCATCTCTTCGCCGAGCAGAAGGGACGCGGGATCCTCTACCGCCGTGCACTGCTCAAGAAGTTTTCCGATTTCGTCAGGGGCGGCAAGGACTTTCCCCTGGCACAGTTTCACAACAGGTTCTCGGCGGCGTCCGAGGCCGTCGGCTATGGCAAGAGCTTGATGCTCTTCCACATGGTGCGCCGGTCGATCGGGAACAGGGCGTTCATCCGGGCGCTCGACGCCTTCTATACCGCACACCGGTTCACCCGGGCGCGTTTCTCCGACCTCGCCGCGGCGTTCTCCGAGGCCTCGGGAAAGGATTGGCGCCCTTTCTTCAGGCAATGGACGACCCGCCGCGGCGCACCGCTGATCCGGATCGCCGCAGCGTCCGTCACGGCACCATCCAAACTCCACAGCGGCTGGAAGGTGCGGGTCAGTCTCGAGCAGGCTCAGAAGGCACGGCCATTCCCAATCAATATCCCGATCGCCGTCACGACCGCTGCCGGCGGTGCTCCGGTGTGGAAGGTCCTTCCGTGTGACGCACGACGGTGTGCTTCCATCGTCGCATGCGCCGCAAAGCCTCTCCGTCTCGATGTGGATCCGGCGTTTGACGTCATGAGGCGCCTCGATCCGATGGAGGTTCCGCCGGCTCTTTCGACACTCTTCGGCGCACGGAAAGTCACCTTCGTGCTTCCCTCCACGTCGCCCTCCTCCGAGATCGCCGCGTGGCGCAAGCTGGCGACAACATGGGTGCAACCAGCCGTTCCCCGCATCGTCATGGATCGCCGGTTGAAGCGGCTGCCCGCCGGTCCGGTCTGGGTCCTGGGACGCAGCAACCGGTTCGCCGGGGCCGTCATCGGCAAGCTGGCCCGGCAGGGCGTCAGCGAAAGCTCCGACGGGCTTCACATCGGGGGCAAGACGTACCAGGTCGCGGGTTCGTCGATCGTACTCGTCGCTCGTGGCCGCCACCCTTCCGACGCGATCGCGCTGGTCACCGCCGCTCCCCTGACCGCCATTCCCGGTCTCACCCGCAAGCTCCCCCACTACACGAAGTACTCGTACCTCGTCTTCGACGGCAGCGCGCCTACCAACGTGGCCAAGGGGATGTGGCAGCCGCTCGACTCGCCGCTCGTCCGCAACCTGGGCGGTGGTGCATTGCCGGCGCTTCACCTGCCCAGGCGCACGCCTCTCGCCGAGCTTCCACCCGAATTCGACGCGGCGGCGATGAAGGCGACCGTTGATTACCTGGCCTCACCGAAGCTCGAAGGGCGCGGCCTCGGAACTCCCGGCCTCGCGGAAGCCACCGCCTACGTCGAGAAGAAACTGGCGGCGACCGGCCTCAAGCCGGCCGGGGATCACGGGTTTCGGCAGAGCTGGCAATGGACGGGCGGCCAGCGCCCGCACGTCATGACGCTGACGAACCTGCTCGCCGAAAAGCCCGGGACCGATCCCGCCCTCGCCGATCATCCCGTTCTCGTCACCGCCCACATCGACCACCTCGGCCACGGCTGGCCGGACGTCCGGGCGGGCAACGAGGGCAAGATCCACCCCGGTGCCGACGACAACGCTTCAGGTGACGCCGTCGTGCTGGAGCTCGCCCGCGTCATCGGCGGCGAGCCGCCTCACGCCCGTCCCATCCTCTTCGCCATCGTCACCGGCGAGGAGGCCGGATTGCTGGGCTCACGCCACCTGGCCGCCTCGATGGCGCCCGATCATCTTCCGTACGCCGACATCAACCTGGACACGGTCGGCCGTCTCCGGGAAGGGAAGCTCTACGTGCTCAACGCCGACTCCGCGCGGGAATGGCCATTCATCTGGATGGGCGTCGGATACACGACCGGCGCGCCGGTCACGATCGTCTCCGAACCGCTCGATGCATCGGACCAGGGTGCGTTCCTCGAACGGGGCGTGCCCGCCGTCCAGCTCTTCAGCGGTCCAACGCCCGACTATCACCGCCCCTCCGACACGCCCGACAAGATCGATGCCGCCGGCATGGCCGTCGTCGCCAAGGTTGCCCACGAAGCGATTACCTACCTCGCGGACCGGAAAGAGCCGTTGACCGTCACGATCTCGGCCGCCGAGAAGCAACCTGTCAAGGCGCGGCCGCATCGGCGCATGCGCCGGGTCAGCCTCGGAACCATGCCGGACTTCGGGTATCGAGGCCCCGGCGTCCGCATTCAGGCCATCCTGCCGGGCTCGCCGGCCGAACGCGCCGGGCTGAAAGCCGGAGATATCATCACGAAGCTGGACGGCGCCCCCATCGCGGACCTGCGCGCCTTTTCGGACGCGCTGAAGGCTCACAAGCCGGGCGACACGATCGAGCTCACCGTGGCGCGAGGCGCCACGCAGGTGAAGGTCCACGCGGTCCTGGCCGCACGGTAGCGGGCGCACCCCCGCCGGACCAACGAACCGGGCAGGGCTGACCGGCCTCTCCCGGCTACGTCCCGGAGCGGTTCCGTTGGATCCGCTCGAGCACCGCCATCGCCCGTGGCGTGTGAAACCGGTAGACGACCCGGCCGGACTGGTCCGGGTGGAACACCGACGGGTCGACATCGATCGCCAGGCACTCCGGTCCGTCCAGGCGTACCACGAGACTGTCAAGACGCGGGTCGTCCAGCCGGACGTTGAGAATCTTGTGCGAGTACGCAAAACCGATCAGACGCTGGCGGGTCACGACGATCGCGCCGCGCCCGCTCTCGCTCTTTCGTACGAACCGTTTTCCCGGAGCGCTGTAATCGCAGTAGCCGACGGTGACCCGGATGCCATCGTCCATCACCTCGATTCCCTCGTCGTCCAGCGCCGCACGCGTGACCGGGGGCACCTTCCCCACTCCAAGGAGCCAATACAGCAGCGGTTTTCTCATCCGTTGACCGGCCGTCCGGCCCGATCGAACCGCCTGATGGTGGTGACGCTTCCATCTTTCGCCCGCTCGTAGCGAACCTCGAC
>JAADFN010000015.1 GCA_013152895.1 Acidobacteriota bacterium
GCGATCCTCGCGATCCCCTCCCCTCAAAGAGACAGACCCGCCGCCCCAACGAAGCGACAAGCCCGGGGCGGGGCGCCAGCCCCGGCGGGATTGAGCGCGAGACGGGCTGCACGCTCGCGAAATACAACGATCCCGGCGCGGACGTCTACCGCCGCCCGGCCCGGGTCAGCAGGATGAGGAAAACGGGGCCACCGAGAAGCGCGGTGACGACGCCGACGGGCAGCTCGGCGCCCCGGCCAAGGATCGAGAGGCTCCGCGCCAGGGCGTCGGAGGCGACGAGGAACGCGCCACCGGCGAAGATCGAGGCGGGGAGAACCCGGCGGTGCCCCGCTCCGAACAGAAGACGGACGCCGTGCGGGATGAGCAGGCCGACGAAGGCGATCGGTCCCGCCTGGGCCACGCACGCCGCCGTCACCCAGGCGCCCGCGACCAGCGTGATGACCCGGACGCGACCGACCGGAACGCCGCGACCGTACGCCAGGGCGTCCGGATAGGTGAGCTGGTCCAGGGCCGGCGCCATGGCGAGCAGGACGATCAGACCCGGCAGCGCGAGCGCCCCCGCTGTTTCCGCCGGACCCCAGCCGACGGTTTCCAGCCCGCCCATTAGCCAGCGGTCCATCGCCTGCAGCCGGAATGGATCCGCGACCAGCCGAAGGAAGACCGTGCCCGCGGCGAACAGGAAGTTGAGCGTGACGCCGGCGAGGATCAGGCCGGTCGCACCCCACTGCGCGCGTCGCGTCAGCGCCCAGAGCAGGGCGAGCTCGAGCCCGGCCCACAGCATCGCCTGGACGGGCACGGCGCCGAACACGCCCAGGGCCGCCATCGCGGGGACGGCGAGCGCCAGGAAGGCGCCAAACGATCCACCGGCCGCGATGCCGAGCGTGTACGGCGTCGCCAACGGATTTGCCAGAAGGGTCTGGAACGCGGCGCCGGCCGCCGCGAGAGAGGCGCCGGTGACGAAGCCCAGCGCGATGCGCGCCAACCTCAGGCGCACGATCTGGACGGTAACCACATCGGCCCCCGATGGATGAATGATCGCGTCGATGATCTGCCGCAGGCCGAGCGGCGCCGGACCGGCAAGCGGGGCCAGCGCGACGACCGCCGCGGCGCCAACGATCGTGGCCAGTAGCAGCAGGCGCCCGCGCGTCACGGCGTCCGGCTCCCATCGGGCAGGACGGCCGGCCGGCCGGCGAGCGGGTGTTCGATGACGGTCAGCTCGGCGCCGTACGCCTCGTTGAGCGTCTCCGGAGTCAGCACGTCGGCGGGTGTGCCGTGGTGGACGAGCCGCCCACCGATCAACAGGAGCAGCCGGTCGGCGTAGAGGGAGGCCAGGTTGAGATCGTGGGTCGCCACAACCACGGCGCGGCCACCGGAGGCGATCGACCGCAGGAGCCGGAAGATCTCGACCTGGTGATGCATGTCGAGCGAGGCCGTCGGCTCGTCGAGCAGCAGGAACTCCGGCTCCTGCGCGAGGATCGACGCGACGAGGACTCGCTGCTGCTCGCCGCCGGAAAGCGCGGTGAAACGCCGCCCGCGAACGTGCAACGTCGCGGTCGCTTCCAGCGCCGCGGCGATCGTGCGCCGGTCGGTCTCCGAGGGTCCGGCCCACGGCGAACGGTACGGGAACCGTCCGGCCGTCACCACATCCTCGACCGTGGGGTCGTACAGCGGCGTTACCCGCTGGGGCAGGTAGGCCAGCCGCCGTGCACGGCGCCGGAGGCCGAGACGCCCGAGCGGCTCCCCATCGAGGGTCACCCGGCCCGCATCCGGCTTCAGCCACCCGGCGAGCAGCGCGAGGAGGGTCGACTTCCCGGCGCCGTTGGGCCCGATCAGCGCGACAATCTCTCCAGCAGCGATCCGCAGCTCGATCCCCGAGACGGCGGGCGCCGCCTGGCCGGGATAGGCAAAGTCCACGTGCTCCGCCGTCAGGATCACGGCGCGACTCCGTTGGAACCGCCAAGGCCGGGATGCAGGATGGCGGCGAGCTTCTCAGCGGCGATCCCGGCCCGCGGTCCCGGCACGACGAAGATGGGGTCGGTCACGACGCGCACCGGCGGCGTATGCCCGGGGCCGAAAAGCTTCGACCAGGCCCGCTGCGCCTCATCTCGTAACCGGCCGGGGTGGGGCGCATCGGCGTCGAGCTCCAGGATCATGCCGGGGCGCCGGCGGAGGATCGCTTCGAGCGAGGCCGTGAAGTACCGGCGGTGAATGTTCGCGAAGACGTTGCGTCCCCCGGCCGCCCTGAGCAGCACGTCGAGGAAGCTCCCATGCCCAACGACCGTCACGTCGCGCAGGGGTCCTGTCATCGGGCGATCGATGACGAGGAGAACCCGGGGATGCGGCAGCGTTCGGGTCGCCACGCTGACGGATTCGAGCTGCCGGTTCAGCCTGCCAATCACCTCCCTCGCCGCGGCGCGCCGGCCCAGGAGCTTCCCGATCCGGCCGATCGCGGCCTCGAGATCGCTGACGCCATCCATCCGCACGATCTCGGTGCGGATGCCCGCGTCCCGGCACACGGTCTGAAGCCGGGGCACCGGCGAAGGGATCAACACGAGATCGGGCCGCAGCGCGAGGATCCGCTCGATGTTGGTGTTGTAAAGACCGCCCAGATGGGGCAGACGAGCCACCTGTGGTGGGAAGGCCGCGTAATCGCCGACGCCAACCACGCGCGGCCCGCCGCCGAGCGCGAACACGGTCTCCGTCAGGGAGGGTGCCAGCGTGACGATGCGCCGGGGAGGCGAGGCCCCGAGCGTGGACCCCACGGCCAGCAGCAGGACGAGCATCGCCGCCACCCGCGCCCGCATACCAGGTGTGAACCGGTTTGCCATATGCCTCCATATGGAACGGCGTAGGTCCACCGGCCCCTGGGTGTGATCGAAAGACGCCGGGTGCGCGGCAGCAGCCTCCCGTTGCCTCCGATGCCATTCGCCGGTTGTCCGTCCGAGCATTCGTTCCTCCGGTCCCGGCCCGCGTGTGGGCGCTCCGCGGGGACCTTGGCGTTCGAGCCCTCCGGATCCGGCAGGTCTTCTGGCTCGGGCGGATGCACAACGAATGTCACGCACCCGGGGGACCTTCCCAGGAAGAGCCCGCATGCGGGCGTTCCCAGTGGTGTGCTCCCCGAAGGAAAACTCTTCCTCCCCCTCACAGCGGCGCGTCCGCCCCGGACTTCCACCGGGTTCCCACGCCGGATCGGGCAGGTCAAGAGTACCCCGCCCGCCCCAAGTCACCCGGCGATGCAGGTGGCCACTTCGGCCCCCGATCGCACAGCAGTCGCCGCCGGATGGGTTCGCTCCCCCGCTTGGGCGGATGACCCGCAACCGTCCTGAGTTCCACCCGGGACGCGGCTGCAACGATCCACAGAGCAACTCCTTGCTCCCGATGCTGTCTCTCTCGGCCTTTTTCTGCCACAATGGGTTGACGTGACCGGTATCGGAGCGTATAAGGCCCCGCGGGAGGAAGAACGATCATGGCAAAACAGTTCAATGCCTTTGAAATGGCGCAGGATCAATTCGACGAGGTGGCCGAGAAGCTCCAGCTCGACGCGAGCACGCGGGAGCTGCTCCGGTGGCCGCTGAGGGAGTACCACTTCCTCATCCCGATCCAGATGGACGACGGTTCGACCAAGGTCTTCAAGGGGTACCGCGTCCAGCACAACGATGCCCGCGGCCCGGCCAAGGGCGGGATCCGCTTTCACCCGCAGGAGACGGTGGACACCGTCCGCGCGCTGAGCATGTGGATGACGTGGAAGTGCGCCGTGGTCGACATCCCGCTTGGCGGCGGGAAGGGCGGGGTGATCTGCGATCCGCACAACCTTTCACCCCGCGAGCAGGAGCGTCTCTGCCGCGGGTGGGTGCGCCAGATCGTCCGCAACGTCGGGCCGGTCCAGGATGTTCCGGCACCGGACGTCATGACCAACCCGCAGCACATGGTGTGGATGCTCGACGAGTACGAGCAGATCATGGGCGGGCACTTCCCCGGTTTCATTACCGGCAAGCCGGTCGAGGTCGGGGGTTCGCTCGGCCGGACCGAGGCGACGGGAACGGCCGTCATCTACACGGTTCGCGAGGCGCTCAAACGCCTCGGCATCCCGATCGAGGGCGTTCGCGCCTCCGTCCAGGGCTTCGGCAACGTCGCCCAGTACGCGGCGAAGAAGCTGATCGAGCTCGGTGGGCGCGTCATCTCCGTCGCCTGCTGGGACAACACAGACCACAAGGCATACACCTTCGCCAAACCCGACGGGATCGACGTGGAGTTCCTGCTTTCGATCACGGACCGGTTCGGCACGATCGACAAGGGCAAGGCCCGCGAGGCAGGCTACGAGATCAAGCCGGGAGAGGTTTGGCTCGAGCAGGAGGCCGAGATCCTGATTCCCGCGGCCCTCGAAAACCAGATCACCGGCGACAACGCCGCAAAGCTCAACCCGGCGGTCCGCCTGATCGCCGAGGGTGCCAACGGCCCGACGACGCCCGAAGCCGACGCCATCATCCGCGAGCGTGGCATCTTCGTCATCCCCGACTTCCTGTGCAACGCCGGCGGCGTGACCTGTTCCTACTTCGAGCAGGTGCAGTCGAACATGAACTTCTACTGGCCCAAGGACGAGGTGCTCCAGCGCCTCGATCACAAGATGACCGTGGCCTTCCACGCGGTCGCCGATCTGGCCGAGGACACCGGCGAATACATGCGCGATGCGGCCTACATGATCGCGATTCAGCGCGTCGCCACGGCCTGCCGCCTCCGCGGCTGGGTCTGAAGCGCCTCCGTCTTCGGCGGCAGCACCGCGATCGCGCGGCCTGAAGGCCGCGCGATCTTGTTTACTCGAGGTACGCCACGGCGCGGTCCTCGTCGCCGTCCATGATGACGTGGAGCAGGCAGCCATGGGCGACCTCGGGGACGTGGATGGCGCGGACGACCTGTTCCATGTCGGCGAACTCGGGAATCAGACGCGCCAGGGCTCCGGGGCTCGAACCGAGAATCTCCTCGTTCCAGGCGACCCCGGGATCGTCCGGGTACAGCGGCAGGTAGGCGATCTCCGATTCGACGAGATCCTGGAAGAAGTGCGTGCCGAAGGAGACGTCAGGAAGGTAGTTTCCCCTCTTGCGCGCGATCTCGATCAGCAACGAGGCGTGGCAGATGTCCGAGTACGTGACGGGAACCCCGAGACGAATATCACCCCGGCTGCCCCACCTGCCGGGGCCCATCAGGATGAAACGCCTGGCGGGCAGCGTCTCGTTGAGCGCGCCAACCGTCTCGGCGACGCGGCGCATACTTTCCTCGGTCGCGAGGCGTTCGTAGTCGCGGGGATCGACCAGCACGATCCATTCCTGATTCGTCACCTGGGCCGTCTGGACGAACCGGTTCGCGGTGAACACGATGTCTTCCGGACGAATCGTGTCCGGAATCGGAACCCGCACCCTCGTCGAGCTCTGACTCAGGGCGCGGCACTGGAGCACGTGGAGCATTTCACCGTCATGCGCCAGCTCGATATCGACCGGCTCGCCGAGGCCCTCCTCGAGCACGTCCAGCATCGCCTTGAGCTCGTGGGGAAAGCCGGAGCGCAGGAGCCCATCGAAGGTCACCACGAGCTCGGACGGATCGAAACGGTCCATGGCGCTGATCAATGGCAGCAGCTGTCCGTCGCGGTAGATCGAGAAGATCTGCCTGAGCATCGGGAAACGGCGGCCGACGCGGCCCAGCAGCTCGACCAGCGGAATCGCGTCGAATTCCCCCTTCTTCAAGTCGATGATATCGACCGTATGCTGCGAATAACGGTAGACCTCGTCGGGCTGCTGCGCCGCCTTGAGGGTGGGTTGCTCGAGGGCGACGAGGGCCGGATAGTCGTCGCCGGTCCGGTCGACGGCGCGCGTGCCGAGCCCGACAACGAGACGGGCCATGCCGTCGCTGGGACGAATCCGTGAGGCCCACCGCATCTCGCACCGGGAAAACGCGACGCCGGCGAAAACCGGGCAGACCATGTCCTCCGTTCGCTGGCCAACCACGACCTGGATGAGAATACCCATCTGCTCTTGAAAATCGAGCAGGCCCCTCTCCCGCCGGTACTCGATCGGATCGGGAGCGAAGATCGAGGCGTAGACCTCGGCGACGGCATCCTCGAGGGTCTCCAGCCGTGCAGCGAGCTCACCGGCGTTCGGGATAAACAGGCTCTTGTACTTGCCGGAGAAGACGTGCCCGATGCGGTCCTCGAGCAGGCTCGACGAGCGGATGACCAGCGGAACCTCGCCGAGATCGGCCAACATCGCCTTGAGTCCCTCGTGCATGGTCGGAGGAAATTGCGCGCTCTTGAAGAGGCGCTGGACCAGCGGGTACTCCTTGCGAACCTCGTCGAGCGGACGGTACTTGACGTTGATCAGCTCTTCGAGACCGTTGTACTCGATGAACTCGAGGATGCCGTTGGACGGCAAGAAGTAGGAAACGGGAACGGTAAACTGGCCGGTGAAACGGCCCTCGCGCTTGGCCCGGTCGAGGATGGAACGGGCAAGGATCAGGCCCGCCGATTTTCCACCCAGCCGCCCCTGGTTTCCATCGGTCGGAACGACGTGATCGAGCACCCAGCCGAAATCGCTGACACGGATGAACCGCTTCGCGACCGAGATAAAATCGAGTTGGTCGGTCAACAACCGCCGGACCAGGGAGGCGCGGGTGCCGATAAGATCTTCCTTGGGGATGATCGCCTCGTCCGGATAGAAGGTCAAGAGCTCGTGCATCTTCCGCCGAAGCGCATCCAGCGGCGTATCGCTGTCTTCGGCCAGGCGCGACACTTCGTAGGCGAGCTGCCGTTTCTCGACGAGCAGGATTGCAGCGGAGATCTCCCCGGGCGCGAGGAACTTCGCAGCGTACTTCAGGGCGAGATCATAAAACGTGCGATTGGACCCGGCGGGAAGCTGGCTCATCGGACGGTTGGGATCGTCCTGCCGCCTCGTAACCCCGAGGCGCAACGCGGCGGCCACATCCTCGTCCAGGGCGTCGATGTTGATCAGACCCTCACGATGCAGGTCGGTCAGGAGCTTGCGGCAGACGCGCTCGGCGAGCTCCGGCCGGCGCCGCTTGAGATCCTCGAACTGTTCACGCCACTGTTCGCCGGGCACCTCTCACCTCCAGGCGATCATTGTACGGCAACGGGGCGGCCGAAGCCGCCCCGCGATAGCCATGCTTCTGCGCGAGTCATTTCGCGGCGGGTTGTGTCCCCTTCTTCTTCGGAACGGGCGTCGGCGTGGCCTTGAGCTTGCCGAGATCGGCGAAGATCTGGACCCGCTTGACTTCGACGCTCATGACGGTCTTCCGGGCGCTGACCTTCACCAGGGCACGGCCGCCGGGCCGCAACGGAACAAAGCGGCCACGCGGGGATCCATCTTTCGATATAGAGGATTTCTACCATCCGGCCGATGCGCGAGCTCGCGATACGACAGACAATCCAGCATGATGTTTATTCCGCATTGGAATCAGAAGAAGGTGGTGAGGCCGGCATGAGGGAATATCCCCTCGGCGTGTCTGACGACGACGCGTGGGCTGGCCCCGCCGTACCACCCCGCGGTCCTCCGGCCGCCGATGCGAGGTGGTTCAGAATTCCATCGGGAAACAATCAGGATTCATGACGGAAGTTGAAGGAGGTCAAGATGCGTGGCAGATATACAAAGGTTGTGGCGGTTGTTTTCGCGGCGCTGGGCGTCCTGGCGATGGCGGCGGCCCCGTTGTTCGCCGATTCCGAGTGCTACGATCTCACCGTCGCGAAGCACTTGATGAGTCTCGTAAAAGACCCCGGCGCGGTCAGCGCTTATCTTCAGCACAGCACCACTTCGGCAGACAGCCATCAGATCAAGCTCGATGCGTACTCTTCCTCGACCTACAAGGTCGCGAAGTACGTCGACAACATCGGTAAGCTCAACAACAAGGTGAGAAACACTGAAAAGTTCTGGCAGATGGTGTGGAACGGCGGGAGCTGCGTTACGGTCAGCTTCGAGCTTGCGAAGGTGTACGTGTACTATCCCGGCCTCGTCCCGGGTCTCTGCGGCCCAAGCACGAGCATCTCGGGCGGGCTCACGGTCGGCGGAAGCTGGGAGAGCGACGGCAATGACCATTGGAGGTTGATGCCGATCATTCGCGACTACGTGAAAGGCGAGGTTTCTCTGAAGTGTGGGTACACGTGTTTCGACGTTTGGGGCGGCATCAACGTTCGCGGGGAAGTTGGCTTCGAACCCGACAGCGCGTACCCCTATTACGCCATCGAGGCCTACGCGAAGCTCACCCTGGGTCCCGACGCCGGCGCCCACTTTGCCTGTGCGAGGGTTTGGGGTTGGAGTGAGAACCTTTACACGCACAAGAAGGTGTTCGCCGTCGAGTGGCTCTGACCGGCGGTAGCATTCTGCCTCCCGGCGCATCGCGCCGGGAGGCCTTTTCCTGGTCTTTTCTCTTGGGAGGTCTGTAATGTCGAGAGGCGCATCATTGTTGCGTTCTGTCTTTGATAGTGCGGTCGTCTTGGTATTGGTCGTCGTTGGGGGCTCGGTCTTGCGTGCCTCCCCAGGGATGCTGGCGGCGTCGTCTTTGGCACCCTCGGTGAAGGAGGTGAAGGGGCGCGTGGTTGGTGTGAACGGGGCAGGGCTTCCGGGCGTCCGGCTTCGCGTGCTTCGTATCTCCCCCCGTGGGGACGTCTCGCCTGCCGGAGAGACGACGGCGGGAAGTCAAGGCGCCTTCGAAATCGCGCTTCCGGAGGAGGGGGGGTTGCTCGTGGCACAGAAGAGCGGCTATCAAACTCGGCTGCGCTGGTTAGCTTCTCCTCCGAAAGGCTCCGTGGTCTTGCGACTGCCACGGGCCGGCCGAGCCGGATCACAGCCTATTCCCCGCCAGGCGGGTACCGAGATCACGGGCCGGGTCGTGAACGGTGCCGGGGCGGCAGTGGCTCGTGCGAAGCTGCGGGTGCTCCGCCTCGACATGGCCACATGGCGTATCTCCCCGGTGGCGCTGCACACTTCCGCTGGCGAGTCGTTCACGGTTTCCACCGATGATCGTGGGCGGTTCCACTTTTCGTTGGAGAGGCCCATCGAAGTGCCGCAGCTCGATCGGGCCGGGCTCGAGGTCGTGTGCGAGGCGGCAGGGTATGCTGCCAGGGCCCTCCCGGTACAGCCGAGGGCGACGCAAGAGATGGAGATGAAGCTCGATACGGAGCGCACTTTCTTGGCGGGCCGCGTGACCAGGAACGACGGGTCCCCGGTTGCGAACGTGCCGGTCACCGTACTGGCCACCACCGAGACCGGCCCTTTCGTCGATCTGATCCGCACCGATAACCAGGGCCAATTCCGGACGAGGAACCATCTTCCCCTCGCAGCCAGCTACTTCGTCATCATCAACGAACCGGAGTACCAGCCGGCCATCCAGCAAGTCGCCTGGAAAAACCACCAGGCGGTTGCGCTGAGGCTAAGCCCGGGGCGTGACGTACCGGTGGCGGTCCGGGACGCGGCGACTGGTACCACGGTTGCCACGGCCCGCGTGCTTGCTATGACCCAGGAGGGGCCTCTTCACCTCCAGCGGGAAGCGGAAAGCACGCCGCACGCTTTCATCCTACGTAACCTCCCACCGGACGGAGAAGTCTCGATCCGGGTTTCCGCGGCAGATTACATGCCCGCAACCGTGGATGTTGACGTGGCTGATGCATCCGCGAAAGGTGCCGGACCGATGATCGTTCAGCTCGAGCCAGCGGGATCGATAGCCGGACGGGTCACGGACAAGGAGAACCGACCCGTCGCACAAGTGCGAGTGCTGGCTCTGGGCGCGGATAGCAGCGCCCGTTCGGCGAGCGTGTTCACCCACGCGGACGGCAGCTTCCGCATTGACAATCTGACGCGGGGAGCTTCTTACACGGTAACCTGCGAGGCAAGGGGCTTCGCCCCGTGGTGGCAAAAGGGCGTGACGGCTCGTAAGCCGGCCGCTTCGTTGCAAATTCGGCTCGATCGTGGAGCAGTGGTCAGCGGATATGTGCTCCACGACGATGATACCCCGGCGAAAGGCGTGATACTGCGGGCGATCCGCGTGACTGCAGATCCGGACAATCCCAAGCGCTTCGCTGCCACTCCCGAGGCCCAAAAGGAGTGCCGGACCGCTCGAGATGGATCCTACATCTTTCGCGGTCTTGCCGAGGGGAGTTACCTCATTGGCCCGGTCGTCGCATCATTTCCGAAGGTCGGGCATTGGCAGCGCGGGAAGCCGGCGCCGCCGTTGCCGCTTCACTCCGGAGATGAGCTGACCAACCTCGATTTTTACGTTGCGAACTCGGGAGCCCTGCGCATCGAGCTCAAGGACGTCGAGCAGGTTTCCGGCCTTCAGAAGGGGCCGAAAGTAACGTTTACGAGCAGGGTGAGCGACCGTCCCTTCTACGGTCCGCGGGCGACAGTTCGCGGGAAGGGCCGAGGAGCGGGAGTTTTTGAGGTCAAAGATATTGCGGAGGGCGTCTACGACGTTGAGGTGCGCTTCGATGGGTTCCGGCCCGTGCGCAGAAAGGCCGTCAAGATCCGCGGCGACGACGAAACGCTGCTCAAGGTGGGAGAGCTGAGCCGGGGCGCGACGCTCCGCCTTCACGTGGTCAACCGGCGGGGTTCCGACCTGCCAAACCTGCTCGTCAGGCTCTTCAGGATCACACGAAACGACATCGATCCCGATCATCAGCCGACGCTCGCAGCGATTCCGGAAGACAATCCTTCCCTCGTGGTCCTCCGCACCGATGCGGCTGGCCAGGCGTCAGTGGATGGTCTTGAGCCCGGCACGTATCAGCTGCACATCACCGAGGAAGAAGGGCCGACCTACCAGGGCCCATACTACTACGAGGAATTCAAGATCGCCGACAACGACAACGAAGATCAAGGCGTGATCGACAAGACTGTTGTCTTTGACGAAGGTGGGCCTGCAACTTTCGTGCTCGAGGACGCACAGGGCAACCCGCTGCCGGGCGCCAGCATGAACCTGACGCGGGTCGAACAGGACTTCGCAGGTATCCACCTGGCCGGACTCGCCGATGCAAACGGGAGATGCGTCATCCAGCACGTTACGCCCGGTCTCTACATCGCCGAGGTGTTTGCCAGCGCCGCGAAGGACGCCGGGCTCGTGGCCGAGCCCTACTTCCAGACAACGGTTGTCGTGCGCGGGAGCAGCCCAATCGAAATCAGGTTGCCATGAAAAAGCCATGAAATCCTTCGGCCGGGTAGCGTTGAGTGGAGCCATCGAACGGCGTCCGGGGAGTACTGGATACAGGAAGGGGTGGACGCGTTCCGGGGTCGCTTTCTGGTTGACGCTGGTGGCGTCGACTACCACCGGTTGTGCGTGCATTGTGAGCGACGCCGCCACCACCGGGCGGCGTCGCCGGGCGGTCGCTCCCGCCCCCTCCCACGGAGGAGGCCCTGCTGCCCAGGACATGGCAATCAGGGATTCCTCGGTCCGGTCAGAGAGACGGGTCCGGCGAGCTCCGCGCGCCTCACCCTCGCCACTCCCACACCGGAACCACGCGAGCAAGCTGGGAAGTGGACGGTTGGGACCTGGGCGGCCTGCTACCCGGCCTGCGGGGCTGTTCATTTGGACCAGACGACCGACGTGAGGCTGCTCAGTCGCAAGGTCACCAACACGCCGAATATGGGTCCGATTGTATTCGTCGATCGATTCCGTCGGCACGTCCGGGCAGTGGCTCAGGGAGAGGACGGAGCATGCTGGCAGCGGGGAGAAGGTGTGCGGTAAACTGAGATGCAGGCAGCTCGGCTCACGGAAGAGAGGTAATGAGGGAGCAAGGGTTTGGCCACCGGTTCTGAGCTTGGAGGGGTCGAGGGAATGCGTTACCCGGTATCGTGGGTGTCCCCGTGGGCGGCGGGGTTGTTGGTCGCGCTTGTGTGGCTCGTTGGGCAGCCTCAACCGGCCGCGAGCCTCGATCCCCGGCGCCCGGCGACCCGGTACGCGCGTCAAACCAGGGGTGTCGCCGACGGGCTTCGAGAGGGAACGATCACGGCCATCGCACAGGGGCCGTCTGGACACCTTCACGAACAGCCGACTGCCGACGCCGAATCCATCGTCACCGATGGTCCGCGCCTTGCGGGCGATCCCATGTACGTTCTGGCCGGCACGCGCCGCCTCGTATTCCGATTCAATGATGAATGGGTGAACGTGGGGAAACGCCCCAAGGCAACGTACCACGCCAGCTTCAGTCCCGGGACGCAGCGGTTTTCCATCTCCACGGCCAACGCGGACGGCGTGTGGTCCGGGGTCCCGGCGACGCTCGGCCTCATGGTCGGTTCCGCCTTCTGGCAGACGCCCTTCTTCTTCGCGACCTGCCTCCTCCTGCTTATCGCTGCCTGTGTCGGTATCTATCGTCTCAGGCTAGCGCGACTGCGCGCGGAGAATGCAATTCTCCGCGAACGAGAGCGAATCTCAGCCGAGGTTCATGATGCGGTGGCACAAACGTTCTCGGGCGCCCTGCTCAAGCTTGAGAGAGCCGAGGCGGCCGCCGCCACGACATCTTCCGAGGTACGCGAGCTGGTCTCCGGCGCCCGGCAACTGCTTGCCGAGAGCTGGACCGAGATCCGCCGGACGATCCAGGGCCTGCGGCCCCGCGCACTTGAGCGGAACGAGCTTTGCGCTGCCCTCGCGCTCCTGGTCGATTCCTTGAGCGGTGCCGGCCCCGACGTCCATATCGAGGTTGTCGGCGACCCGCAGCCGTTGAGCGAGGATACCGCAAACGGCCTGTGGCGTTTCGCACAGGAGGCGCTGGCCAACGCGGCACGACATGCCGAGGCCAGAAACATCTGGGTTCGCCTGCAGTATGACGACAAGTTGGTCCGGCTTACCGTCGCGGACGACGGGCGTGGACTGGCGCGAGAAGCCGTGCAAACGCCCGGGACCGGCATGGGGCTTTTCGGGATAAAGCGCCGGGCTCGCGCGCACGGCTGGGCCTTCACAATTCGAAGCGGCCCTGCCGGGGGAACTGAAATCACCGTCGAGGCGTCCCTCGAAGCGAATCGCACCGCGGGGCGGAAATAGTGACGACCGGTCGCCCGATCCGCGTTCTCGTCGTCGATGACCACCCGGTGGTCCGCGAGGGGCTGAAGGCGCTTCTAGCGCATCAGCCCGGGATCGTGGTCATGGGAGAGGTCGGCACGGCAGAAGGTGTCGTTGGCATATGCGCCGATCTTCGTCCCGATGTCGTTCTCCTCGATCTCCGCCTCCCCGGGATCCGCTGCCGCGAGCTCGTGACTGCCATCCTGCAGTTGAAGGATGCCCCCAGCATCGTCGTCATCAGCGCCTTCGGCAGCCACGGCGAAGTCGCCGAATGTCTCAATGCCGGTGCCCTCGGCTACGTGCTCAAGAGCGCCGGTGGCGCCGAGATCGTCGCCGCCATACGCGCGGCCTTTAACGGATCGCGTTACCTCTCTCGGGAGGCCGCCCTACAGCTTGCCGAAGCGACGTGCATCGAGCGGCTCTCATCGCGCGAGCTCGAAGTCCTCGAGCTGATGGCGGACGGCTGCACCAACCTTGAGATCGCCCGCAGGCTACGGATCAGCCGTGGAACCGCCAAAGCCCATGTCCACGCCATTCTTGGCAAGCTCGGCGTCAAGAGCCGCACTGCCGCCGTCGCCCTCGCCCTTCGCCGCGGGCTGGTCCGCCGCTAGCCGGGGCCACACGCCTCCGTCCTTCGATATGGAGAGCACTCGTCTCTCGGCCGATGCGCGAGGCGCCCCGGCAGGTGACATCAATACGCCGTCAAACATGTGCAAGCACCTGTTGAACGTGACCTCCAGGCGATCATTGTACGGCAACGGGGCGGCCGAAGCCGCCCCGCGATAGCCATGTATGTGCGCGAGTCATTTCGCGGCGGGTTGTGTCCCCTTCTTCTTCGGAACGGGCGTCGGCGTGGCCTTGAGCTTGCCGAGATCGGCGAAGATCTACCCGCTTGACTTCGACGCTCATGACGGTCTTCCGGGCGCTGACCTTCACCAGGGCACGGCCGCCGGGCCGCAACGGGGCGAAAAAGGTAAACGTGATCTTCCGGGGTTTGGCGGGCTTCTTCCCGGCAGCGCCCACGCCCGGGGCCAGCTCGATGACGGCACGCCCCATCTGCTTTGGCCCCTTGGCCACGAGATCGAAGCTGACCGCCTCGAGCTCGGAGAGCTTGCCCAGCCTGGAGAGAACCTCGCTGCCGTTCGCGGGCGCGCCGCCGGCAAGCTTCCACATCCCGCTGACGCGTTTGAGCGCGACGGACGTTCCCCCGGAGCTCAACGTGAGCGCATCGACGTTCCACGACTCGAACGGATAGACCTTGCGGCTGCGCCACAGCACGGGCGCCAGGCCGAGCGGCAGCTCCGCGACGTCGTTGACCCAGAACAGATCGGTCCCGTTCCGGCGGCACGCGACGCGGGTGGTGCCATTTTTCTTTTCCTTGATGCCGAAGTCGAGCTCGATCGGCTTCGCTCCCTTCGTCCGGACCAGCACGAGCTTGTATCGCGGCTTATCGAGCCCGAGCGCATGGAGGTCGGGGTGTGGAGCGTCGATGAAGGCGACAACCCTGAGCGCGTTGATATCGGAGATCAAGTTGCGGATGTGCTCGGCGCCGGCCAGGTCTTCGAGCGGTTCGAGGAGCTTCCACAGCTTCCCGTCGCGCACGGCATGAACGTGATCACGACCTTCCGTGAGCTCAAGCGAGGCGACCTGGTCCGGAAAGACCGTGGCCACCCGGTGCGACCGCCACGCATCCAGATCCTTGTCGAGATCATCGACGAAGAACCCGGAGCACATCAGGATCCTGCCGTCGCCCACGCTCACCGCACGATCGGCCCCGAGGGCAGCCTTGGCGCCGACCTTCACCGTGTGCACGGTGCCGTCCTTCGTGTGAATCGTGACGGTGATCCGCGGCTTGTCGAGGCTGTACGCTTTTGGCGTCACCTCGCCGGGTGGCAACGTCCGTTTGATCGTCAGGTCCACGAGGCCGGTGATCGCCGAGCTGATGGCCGTGCCATCCGCGGGGTAGGCGATCGGTTTCGTCAACTTCCACGTGTCGCCGCTCTTGACGAGCACGAACGTGCCGTGGGAGTTCTTGATGTCAAGCCCGGTGATCTGCGACCGCTTGAGCGATCCCAGGACCTTCTCCGCCTGTTTCTGTGCCTGGGCGGTTGTTGGCTGGTGCCGTTCGAACAGCAGGATGTAGGCGGCGAGCGCCACGACGACGGCCGCCAGGACGAGGAGCCTTCCCGTTTTCATCGTAGCCTCCTAGTGCCGCCGGCGGCGCCAGACGATGATGCCGAGCAGGATTGCCGCGAACGGCATTCCAAGCAGTGTCAGCAGTACGATCGTCCGGATCTGGGAACGGGTCAGGAAGAGGCTGACCTGTTCGACGGACCGCGGCGCAATGCCCAACAGCTGCTCGCGGCTGGCCAGCCAGTTGAACGTATTGAGGGCCAGGTTCAGGTTCCCTGCGTTGGCCACCTGGGCATCGGTCAGGAAGTCCGAATCGCCGTAGACCACGAGACGAAACTTCTTACCCTTGGTCCCCTCGACGGCCACCCCGACGGCGACCGGGCCCTTGATGTCCCTTGCGTCGAGGGAAACAGGTTTGCCAGCCAGGAGCTGGCCCAGGTTGGTCTCACCCCATCCCTTGGCGGAGGTGGAAACCAGCGTGCTGGCCCTCCATCCGGCGCCCCTCACCGGCTTGACGGACCGCGTCACGGGGAACAAGACGGCCATTCCCGTCAGACCCTTCGTGATCGGATGGGAGCCGAAGTCCGTGAGATAGACGGCCGACAGGTCGAAGAAAGGAAGGCGATGACTCGGGTCGATGACCAGGTCGTCCTGCACCTCGGCGCCGTGAGCCTTGAGGAACGGCTCGAGCCTGGTGTGTTCCATGGTGCCGTCGCGGTTGATCAGCGGGTCGAGGCACACCAGCAACCGGCCACCCGCGCTCAGGTAGCCGTTCAGCGCCTTGATTTCGACGGGCGTGTACGGCGCAGTCGGCCCGAGGATGGCCAGGACATCGGCGTTCTTAGGAATAGTTCCTGATAGGATTGACGCCTCGGCCGCCTTCATGTCTTCGCGTTTGAGCGCCTGTCTCAAGACCCCGAGCGACCGGCCGCGCACATCGGCCGACAGCGAGGCCTCGCCGTGGCCAGTGATGAAGTAGATCTTGGGCACGTGGGGAGCGACCAGGGAGAGGATCGCCGAGGTGAACTGCTCTTCCCCTTTGAACGCCTTCATCTTCGGCGCCCGCCCCATCTGTACGCCCGAATAATCGAAATCGGCGAGCTGGTTCGAGGTGACGTACTTCGTCCGCTTGCCGAGGACGAACACCACCGTGTTCGCCGTGGAAACGCCGAACTGCTTGGCCAGCTCCCGCGTCTTGAGCGGTTCCCTGTCGGGATCGATGTACTCGACCTTGATCTTGTCAGAGGCGCTGGCGTACCGGGCCAAGAGCTCGTGGACCTGGTCGTACATGCCGCTTCTCGGCGTCATGAACACCACGACGCGAATGTCCTTCTTCAGGGACTTGAGGATGTTGCGCGTCTTGCTCGACAGCGTGTAGATGTGCGATGACGTCCAGTCGGCGCGTTTCCAGTGCCGCGCGCCGAGCCAGTTGACCATGATCGTCAACGCCAGGACCAGGATCACCGCCACCAATCCGGTGGCCGTGTAGCGGATCGCGTGCTTGCGCATCCCTCACCTCCACTTCTTCACTTCGAGCGACTTCGTCGCGAAGTACAGGAACATCAGGCCGACGGAGAGCTGGTACACGATGTGGCGCGTGTCGACGATGCCTCTGGCGAAGTCGTCCATCTGGGTCCAGAGGTTCATGTAGCCCAGGATCCCCCGCAACGCCGACGACGACACGAGCAACTGCTGAATCAGCCCGATGGAAAACAGGATCACCATGGCCGCAAAGGCGAAAACGGCGGCGATCAGCTGGTTCTTGGCCAGCGTCGACGTGAAGATCCCGACGCCAAGGAAGAGCACACCCAGCAGGAGCACCCCCAGGTAGCCGGAGGCGACCGGCCCCAGGTCGATGGCCGTGTAGTGCTTCAAGATCAACACGTAGATGATCGTCGGCAGCCACAGGATGACGTAAAAGACAAGCGCGGCGACGAACTTGCCGGCGATGACCTGGCCCTCGGTGATGGGCGAGGTCAGCAGTGGCTCGATCGTGCCCGACCTGCGCTCCTCCGAGATCAGCCGCATGGTGATGACGGGAATCACGAACAGGAGGAAGAGCCAGAAGAAGATCGAAGAAGAGACGCAGCGGCGTCATCGCCTCCGTTCTCGGGTTGTTGAGAAACGCGACGATCAGGTAGAAAACGTAGCCCTGGAGGAATAGAAACGCCGTCAGCACCATGTACGCCAGCGGCGAGGAGAAGTACGCGATCAGCTCGCGTCTGACCAGTGCAACAATCTTACGCATCGTGAGCCTCCCCGTGAGCGGATTCGGGCTGTGAGCTGGTAACCGGCTCGTGCGTCGTGAGGCGGACGAACACATCTTCGAGCGAGGCCCGCTCGGGCACCAGCTCGGTCAGGACCCACCCCTTGTCAACGGCAAGGTGGAAGATCGACGGCCTGGGGTCGGACTCGGGCGCATGCTCGACGCGGAAGAGGTCTGTTTCGACGCTCGTGACCTTGATGACGTCTCCCAGGCCGGCCAGCGCTTCGGCGCCGGCGCCATTCGCGCCCTCGAGCCGGACGCGGACCACGGGATTGCCGACGAGCCGGGTCCGAAGCTCTTCCGGCGGCCCATCGGCGACGATCTTGCCCCGGTCGATGATCAACACCCGCTGACAGACTTCCTCCACCTCCGGCAGGATGTGGGTGGACAGGATGATCGTGTGGTTCGTGCCGAGCTCTCGGATCAGCTCCCGGATCTTGATGATCTGGTTCGGATCCAGCCCGACCGTTGGCTCATCCAGGATCAGCACGGGGGGCTTGTGGACAAGCGCGCCGGCCAGGCCGACCCGCTGGCGATAACCCTTGGAAAGAGTCCCGATCACCTGGCGCCGGACGTCTCCGAGCATGCATCGCTCGATCACGTAGGCCATGTTGGCCGCAATCTCGTGGCGTGGCACGCCCTCGATATCCGCACGGAACCGGAGGTACTCGTCGATTCGCATTTCCGGGTACAACGGCACGGTCTCCGGCAGGTAGCCCAGGCTCCGGCGCAGGCCGACCGGATCGGTGTCCAGGTCGACGCCCGCAACAACCACCCGGCCCGTGCTCGGCGGCAGGAAACCGGTGATCATCCGCATCGTCGTTGTCTTGCCGGCACCGTTCGGCCCCAGGAATCCCAGGACCTGGCCTTCCGGCACGAAGAACGAGATGTCGTCCACGGCCGGGGTGTCGACGAAGGTCTTGCCGAGATGTTCGACCTCAATCATGACATCACCTCCTCTTCTTCTTTCAGCTCGCATCTTCGTGCGGGCTCACGCCTCCCCGGCGGCTGGCTGCCGGGCGGCACTAAAGCTCTACGTTGAGCAAAAACTGTGCCGGAATCATCTCCCGGACACGGGAGGGCGAGGGCACCACGCCGCGTAAGAACGGCGTCACGTTGGGCCAGATCGGCACGTTATTCTTTGAGCGACGTCACGAGGTACATCAGCGTCGTCGAGCCGATGGTGAACTCTCCCTGGTGCAAGAGCGTGGCATGCTCGATGCGCTCGCCATCGACGAATGTCCCGTTTGTCGAGCCGAGATCGACGAGGTACCCGTCCTCCCCCCGGATTTCCAGCATGGCGTGCCGCCGGGAAACCTCCCCGTCGATGATCTGCACGTCCATATCGGGGCCCCGGCCCAGGAACGATCGCGGCTTCGTAATCTTGAAGACGCTCCCCGCCTGGTCCCCGGAGATGACGGCCAGCGCAAATCGCATGTCCTTCGGCAGCGGCGCCAGCGTTGGTAGCTCCGGGGGCTCGGGCTCAACGCGGATGCTGGCGGTCGGCGTCCGTAACGTCCGTGGACCTTTCTTCGCCCCACCGATACCGGTGGCATCGACGGGATCACCCTCGGAAAACCGGGGGTTGACGACCTCGAAAATCGCCGAGCACCTGGAGCACTTCAGCAGCTTCTTCTCAGCGCTCCCGAAACGCGCCTCATCGTAGATATACTCGGCATGACATTGTGGACACTTGACCCGCACCGCTTCCTCCACCTCGTTTCCAGCTTCTCATAGTATACCCCGGACCACGCCCCGCCGTGAGCCCGCTGCAACAACGATCCGCCTCGATCCGGTACGCAACAAGGCCGTGTGCAACCATGACTTCACCTCGTTGGTGCTCGAAACGTCTCCGGCACACGTATTCTCACCCGCTGACTCAGCAGGACCAACGAGGTTTCGCACTTCGCTTCGCGATGGGCCCGGACCATCCCCCACCCATGTCATTCTCCGGAGGCGCAGCGGTCCCTTCTCCTTGTCCTCCCGACGAGCCGCACGCTCCTGTTTCCCTGTCATCCCGAGCACCGTCATGCCCGCGGAGCGGCACCACGTCTGCGGTAACAAGGGGGTACGGCCTCACCAAGGCATACGGTGACAGTGACATACACGAGCTCCTCGATTGACCGGCATTCGTGTTCGTCGCGAGACCGTGGGGGCGCCCGGGAGGGCCTGCTGCAAGCAGGGCCTCCCGGGCGCATGCCCGTTCGTGTCAAAGAAGCCATCGAGCTCCAGCACGAGGGTCCGTGCACATCTGCCAACACCCTCAGTGAACCGGCCCCGCGATCTTGCGCACCTTCGCTCGAACGAGGAGGATGGCCACCGCGGCGGCGATCGAGAAGAGACCGAGGTACCCGTACGCCGCGTGGAAGGCGTAGCTCGCCGCCCGCCGGAGCATCAGCCCGTGGGCCGTCGCCAGGAACACGTGCCACGCGTCCGGGTTGAAGACATGGCCGACACCGCCGGTGAGCTCCTTCATGCGCGCCATCAGCTCCGCACCGCGCGCCCCTCCCTGCGTCAGGTTGGCCGTCATCCCTTCGTAGAAGGCATCCTCGCGCATCGACAGGATCGCCGTGGCGAACGCCGACCCGACCGACCCGGCGATCAGCCGCACGACGTTGACCAACGTGGAGCCATCCGGGATATCCCGCTCTTCGAGCGTTCCGAGCGAAATCAGCGTCACCGGCGCGAAAACGGCCCCCATGGCAGCGCCAAAGAAAACAAAATCCAGGACAAGCTGCCCCCGGGACACGTTGATATCGGTATGGAAATACCACGAGGCGACCGCCGTCGCCAGCAAGAAGAAGGCGGCGATCCACTTCGGGCTGATCCGGTCGGCCAGCGCACCGGCGCCAAGGGTAACGAATCCCGAGATCATCGCCCCCGGGAACATGATCAGCCCTGCCTGGAGCGTCGTGTACCCGTGGATCTTTTCCAGGAAGACCGGCAGGAGCAGGAAGAAGCCGTAGGCGTTGATCGAGAGGAGAACCATCGACAGGAGCCCGAGGCGGAACGGGCGGGAGGCGAGGATGCGCCGCGGAAACAGCGGGTTGCGCGCCAGGGCGAACCAGAGGACGGCCGCCACCGTCGCAACGATGAAGAGCAGGAGCATGTGGAAGATGAAATCGGAGCTGAGCCATCCCTTCTCCTGCCCCTTCCCGGTGAACACGATCAGCGCCGCGAAGGCCGTGGCCAGCAGCGCGAACCCGATGAAATCGAACCGCGGCGGCCGCTCGGCCGCACGGGTGTTGCGGAAAAGCCACCACACGGCGACGATCGTCAGGATGCCAATTGGCACATTGATGAAAAACACCCAGCGCCACTCGAGGTGCTGGGTGATCAGCCCGCCGATGGTCGGCCCCAACGCCGGTGCGAACGACGCCGACATGCCGAAGAGCCCCATGGCCAGGCCCTGTTCCTCCGGCGGGAAGCTCTCGTAGAGGATCACCAGCGCAACCGGGATGATGATCCCCTCGGCAACCCCCTGGAAGAACCTCGCGGTGAGCATGACGGCCAGCGATGGCGCGCTCCCGGCCATGGCGGACATCGAGATGAACAGCACCACACCGGCGAGGAACGTGTTCCGGTGTCCGAGGACCTCGGCCACCCAGCCCGCGGCCGTCATCGAGATGGCCGAGCCGAGGAAGTAGATGATGACGACCCACTGGATGCCGTAGATGTCGGCGTCGAGCGAGGCCATCATGTGCGGCAGCACGATGTCGACGATCGTCGTGTCGAGGAGGGTGATGAAGATCCCCATCGACACCAGGGCCGCCACGATCCACTTGTTCGGGCCGACCGCCGTCCGTGAGCCGCTCATCGCCCTGACCCCTACTTCGATCTCTTGGAGACCGCGACCTCGACCGAGAGGCCGGGAACGATCTCCGGGTACTTCTCGATGTCGTCGATACGGATCTTGATCGGCACCCGCTGCGTCACCTTGGTGAACTCGCCAGCCGTGATGTCGCGGGGAATGAGCGCAAACTCCGCCGAGGAGGCCGGCGCCATCAGGACGACATGCCCCGTCAGGCGCGTGCCCGGCAACGCATCGACCGTCAGCTCGACCCTCTTCCCATCCCGGAGGTACCGCAACTTGGTCTCTTCGAACCGGGCTTCAACGTAGCGCGTCGCCGGGTTGTAAAGCCCAACCATCGGCCGGCCGGGCGTCGCGAAGTCGCCCGGCTTGACCATGATGCGCGCGACGAGCCCGGAAATCGGCGCCCGAACGTCGCACCAGGAGCGGGCCAGCTTCGCCATGCTCAATACCTCGCGGGCGCGGGCGATCCCCTTCTCGGCTTCGGCGACGGCAGATGCGGCCGAGGCGATCTTGGCACGGGCCGCCTTCGCCTCGGCGAGACGCGCCCGGGCGAGCCTGACCTCGGCCCGGGCCGCAGCGGCGCCCGAAACGGCTGCCGTCCACGCCGTCCTCACCTCTTCGAACCGCGACCTGGCGATGGCCTTTTCGTGCAACAATCTCTTGAACCGGGCCCACTGCTTTTCCCAGTGATCCTTGTTGGCGTCGGCCTTCGCCACCTGGGTCTTCGCCGCGGCCAGGCCCGCCCGCGCGGCATCGATCACCGCGGGGACCTTCCGGCGGGCGAGCTGGAGATCGTGGACGTGTCGATCCCTGACCGCGATCACCTGCGCCAGCGCCGCTTCGGCCTCGCCGACCTTCCGGTCATACTCCGAGGGGTCGATGCGAAGAAGGACGCAGCCCTTCGTCACCCGCTGTCCTTCCTTGACCTCGATGCTCAGGATCTTGCCCGGCACCTCCGGCGCCACGTGGGCGATGTCAGCCTTGATGTACGCGGCGTCCGTGGTGACATGGCCGAAACGCCACACGACCCACTTGCCAAAGAACACGGCCGCAATGAGGAGCCCAACGAGAACGATGCCAGAAGCGACCCGTTTCGCCAGTGGGCGTCGACGCCCGCGATCCGCGCCCTCCTCCTCGCGCGCCGCCTGAGCCGGACCGGTGGAAAGATCATGTTCATCAGTCATCGCTGGTGCCCTCCGTTGTCGTGTGTTGGGTGCCGACCTGGGCCAGGAGATCTCCCCCAGCCAGGTTTTCGAGCGCGAGCTGCGCCGTGACCAGCTGTGTCCGGGCCATGACCACCGAGCGCCGCGCCTCGACGGCGTCGGCCTCGGCATCGAGCAGCTCGCGGTTCGTGATCAGGTTCTCCTTGTACCGCAGACGGGCCATCCTCAAGGCTTCATTCGCTGCCGTACGACCCGCCCGGGCCGCCTCCAGCCGCTGACGCGCCGCCGCCACATCCGTGAAGGCGTCGCGAACCTCACGGCGGATCCGGCGCCGCACCTCCTCGAGCCGGGCGCCGGCCGCCCGCGCTTCACAGCTCAGCTGGGCCGCCCGCGAGCTGGCGAGGCCTCCATCCAGGAGAGGGATCCTCAGCGCAACGGCGACGCTGGCGTTGTTCTTGTGAAGCTGGTACTCGTCATCGACCCGTTGCGCCCCGGCGATTGCAACGAGGGCGGGGCGTTTGTCCGCGCGAGCCGCTTCGGCCCGGGCTTTCAGGGCAGACTCCCGCCGCTCGAGCGCCGTGAGCTCCTGCCGGCGTTTCAACGCCCGCGCGATCCACGTATCCGCGGACAGCCCGGCATCCGCCTGCGCCGGCAGGGGCATCGGCGCCACGGCCGTCACCGGGACGCCTGCCAGCTCCTCCAGCATCGCCAGCGCCTTGGCGTGTTGCGCCTTCGCGTCGATCAGCTTCACCCTGGCAGCTTCGAGCGCGGCCCGGGCCTGGAGCTGGTCCGCCATCGGGAGCTGCTCGTTGGCGACAAGCGCCGTGACCTGGTCGAGCAGCGCTTCGTACTCCGCAACCGCCTTCTTCGCCACGTCGATCAGATCGCCCGTGACGCACACCGCCGCGTACGCCTTCAGCGTCCCGAGCTCGACGGCGCGCTCGACGGCACGGTGCCGGGCCCGTGCGGCCTCCCTCGCCCGGCCCGCAGCCTCCAGCAGGTTCTTGGTCCGCCCGGCGTCCCACAGGAGCTGGCGCACTTCGATCGACGCCGTCCACACGTGGCGCTCCCCGCCGATCAGGCCCAGGGCAACCGGATTACCGAGCGAGCCGCGCGGAATCACGTAACCCGGGCTGGACGCCAGGAACCTGTCGTTGGCATCGAGCTCGAGCTGGAGATGGCGGGCGCTCGAGGCCTGGCGTTGCAGGGCCGCGGCACGGTCGATGGCGGCGGCGGCCTCCCGCACGGCCGGCCCACGGCTCGCCAGCTTCAGCGCCGTCTGCAACGTCAGCACCCGGCCAGTGTCAGCGCATGCGGGCCGCCCAAGGCTCAACATCATGATGGCCAACGCTCCCACGATAGCGGCGGTTTTTCTTTCCATGCTTCCTCCTGGAGCAAATTCAGCTTCCGGGTTCGACCCGCCTGATGATGCCGAAGAAAAGAACATCCAAGAGTTGATCGAGGTTCGCCTCGATCCCGGCGGCATCGTCCGAAAACACCATCGAGCTGATCACGTCTTGCGCTGCGCTCTGGATGCCGCGCGCCAACTGCTCCCGCGGGGTATCCCGGAAAATCCCGGCCTCCTGGCCCTCCCGCAGGATCTCCTCGAAGAGCGCCCGCTCCTGCTCCTTGAAGCGGCGTTCGTGGCTCTCGTACAGGCAGCTGACCTCCTCCCCCACCTCCCCGCTGACTTCCAGAACCTCGCGCAAGGTCCGCAAGTGCGCGATCTTCGCCAACAGGGCTTGACGGAGCTGCATGGCGGGATCCTCCTCGGCGCCGATCGCCCGTCGCATCGCCTCCAGGATCTGCCCCTCCTCAGCCGCAAGGACAGCATCGATGATCTCGCTCTTGCCGCCGGGGAAATGGTGGTAGATCGCCGTCTTGGTCACACCGAGATCCCGGACGATGTCGTTCAACGACGTCTTCCGGAACCCGTACCGCGCAAAAACCGCGCGCGCCTTTTCGAGAATCCTCTCCCGGGTCAGTGTCTGTGTCACCCGTTCCTCCTGAGCGTCTGAACAAAACGCTCAAACGTCAAAATACCCGCGTCTTCGAGAATGTCAACCCCCCAGAACCGCACGGATGGGGCCAAGGCGCGCCCGGGGCACGCCGCCGGCGCCGCCGCGAGAGACACCGCACCGGCGGTGCGTCTCCACGATCGCAGCAGGACATGTGTTGGGATATGCGGGCCAAGAAAAAGATGGAGCCAACGCGCGGACTCGAACCAACTTTGTAACCTACTGCAACCTAACCATGTTCTACAGGCCAGTTTATTTTGGTCCCCGTTTCAGTCCCCAAACAAACTCACGCTAGGCGGATGTGAACGGCGCGAAATATGGCCCTCTAAGCCCGTTTTCGCCCCGCCTTGGGGGTTTCCCTTGTGGACGAAAAAACCCGGGAGGCGTTGCGCCAGCCGGGCAAGAAGGGGACTTTCGTTTGAGGGTCGCGAGTACGAGTTACATTCAACGCGGCAGCGAGATTTGACAACGATACTTTTTTTTGGTGTCTCGTTTTCTCATGAAAGTACACCTTTTTTGGGTGTCTCGTTTTCGTCCAAAAGTATGGTTTTGCCTGGTTTTCTCGGAAGCTGTCTTCATTCTATGAAAACAGGGTCCGTCGGGTTCCCGGCCTCACGGGTGAAGTAGGCTTCCAGGTTGTCAAGCGCCCTCTCCACCAACGGCAGCCCCACGCGCAGGTCTTCAAGCTCTTGCACCGCGCCGGCGTCCACATGCCCCCATAGCGCCTGCTCAAGCGCTCCTCGCAGCTCATCCGGCACGATTCCCAGCGCCCGCGGTGCGTTCAGGGCGGCCGCGAGCGTCTCCCTGTCGCCAGCGGAAGCGGCGTTACGGAGCTTCACCTCGATCTCGAGGGGGTCGAGCCCGCGGAGAACGCGCCGAATCTCGACCGCGCGGATTTCGCTACGTACGTCACCCATGCGCAGCGCCGGATCGGTCGCCTTCCGCAGATCGGCTTCGAGCGAGTCAATCCGCCTGCGGACATTCGCCACACCGCCCCGCCGGAGTTTCTCGATCTCCGCCTGTCCCTCTGTGGCCAGCCGGCGACGAAGCCGCGTAAGGCCATGGCCCGTCAGCTCGCCGGCATCGGCAGCTTTCTCGACTTCTCGGTTGTACGTATCCATCAGCTTTATCGTGTCCTGAAATGACATGCGCAGGATTCCGAGCGGTGAGAGCTTCTTGCTCGGTACGAGATCGGCCGGCCAGGCTCCGAGCAATGCTGTGCTTTCCAGGGTTGTGAGGTCAGATAGCGCCATTTTTTTCTCCTTCGTTGGTTTCGGCGGGCTCTGGCCCGCGGTTGATGATCGGGTGTACACGCACCCAGGTACCGCACTTGATGCAGCGGATCGAGCACCGAACGGCCACCGCAGGGAGCGGCGCTCCGCACTCGGGGCAGGTAGAAGGGCGGCTTACCAATTGTCAGGCCCTTGGTACAGGTGCTCCGTGCCGCTCATTGCAAGCCCCGAAACAGCCTTCGGAGCGCGGTCACGGTACGTGTCTTCGAGCACTTTGACGAAGTTCTCGGGCCGCATGAGCCAATCGAAGGTAGCCCCGGGCCACGTGCCGCGCCCCGTCTCGCCACGGAGAAAGCGAGACGTCAACGGGGAATCGAGCACAGTCCTCACAGCGTCTTCCCCGTGCTCCGCAAGCCGGGCACGTAGCGCCTTCACCCGGCCCGAGGTCTTTTTCTTCACGGCCGGCAGGTTGGTCTTCGCCGCGATTTCATTCCAGTGCGAGACCCACACACCCCAGTCGAGCGTTTTTTGACGTGAGACTGTCTTATCGTTCTTCTTAGTTCGTTCTCTTAGTTCGTTCAGGGGTGCGTCAAACGCACATTCAAGAG
>JAADFN010000016.1 GCA_013152895.1 Acidobacteriota bacterium
GTATCACATTCGAACAATGTGTGAATTCCTTGCCCTCCGACCTGCGACTCAGGCTCTTTCCCTCAGCGTCGCGTCGAGTGCCTCCGCGGTGCGCTCGAATCCGTCGTCATTTTTCGACCTTGCCGCTCCGTCGGTTACCCCCACGGCGCAAGACTCGCTTCCGGCTGGTGGCCACCCCTGGCCGGACGGGACTCTCACCCGCAAGATCCGTTCGGAAGGCTTCAAAAACTCCGCTGCCTTTACTGGCTCACGTCATCTCATCCCGCTCCCCCAGTCTTCGCCTGGCATACGCCCGGCACCGTTTCTGGTGTCCGAGGTTTGCATCGCCTCGGGGGCTCGGTGGGCCGCGATGTCCCCATCGTGCAGGTCGGCTCGGCCGCCGGCTCGACCATCGGCCAGTGGCTCGGTGTCGGGGAGCGGCGGCTGCGGTCGCTGGTGGGGTGCGGCGCCGCCGCCGGCATCGCCAGCACGTTCAACGCCCCCGCGGCCGGCGCCCTGTTCTCCGTCGAGATCATCCTCGGAGACTTCGGGGTCACCCAGTTCTCGCCCATCGTCATCTCCTCGGTGGCGGCCACGGTGGTCAGCCGGCACTTCCTCGGCGACTTTCCGGCATTCGTTGTACTTGCCCTGCTGGTGGTCCTGGCGCTGGTGAAGATCCTCGCCGTGTCCCTGACCGTTGGTTCCGGTGGGTCGGGCGGCATCTTCGCGCCCTCCCTGTTCATCGGGGCCATGCTCGGCGGCGCCGTGGGGACGGTGGTCCACGCCACCTGGCCAGGTGCAATGGCACTCCTGGCACCCTTTTTGGCCACCACGGCCGGGTGCCAGCTGCGCAGCAAATCGCGCAGGAGGCGGACGGCCCTCCAGCTCAGCCCGCCCCGGACCTCCGTCGTCACGACCTCGATCCCGCTGTCGGTCGCCCACCGTGCCACGAGGAACCACCGGATGGCCGCGTTTGGCCAGCCCCGAGACGAGCAGGTACACCTGCCGCTGCTCCCCCAGCCGGCTCCAGTCTACGTGCTCCCTCCCTGCTGGCACCGCGCTATCTGCCCCAACCAGCGGCACCGGTTTGGCGGGGAGTGGGGAGTGGACCGGACAGTGTGTGTTGGCTAGAATCCGGGGCGAACCATGCGTCGATCGCCCATTCCGTCAAAGCCGGTTCCGGGGCCCCTTGAAGTCTTCAACGACCATGGTCGTTGAGCGCCCCCCGCGCGTGCTGTTCTGGAGCGGCCCGTTCCCCCCCTCCGTCGGCGGGGTTCAGGCGGCGGCCCTCCATCTTCTGGAGGGTCTTTGCGAACATCGGATCGAACTCGAGGTCATCGCCCGGCGCGACCGCCCGGAGCTCCCCGAACGCGACACGGTTGCCGGTTACCCCGTGCACCGATCGCCCTACTACAACGCTCTGGCCAGCCACGATGCCGGGCGAATCGTCCAGACTCTTCACGACATCGAAGAACTGATCGAGCGGATCCAGCCCGATTTCCTTCATCTCTTCACGGTCGGTCCCAACCTCTTCTTTGTCCAGAAGATTCGCGCCCTCGCCTCCCTCCCCACGATCGTCACGCTCCACGGCGAGCTACCGAAGCCCATGATCCAGGCGCCGCTCCTCCGGAATGTCCTGAGCAGAGCCAAGACAATCGCCACCTGCTCCGAAGCCGTTCGCCGGGCCACCATCAAGATCTTCCCTGACCTCGGGAACAAGATCCGTGCGATCCCCAACGGAATACCGTCCGCCATGGACCCCGTCCAGCCCCCACCTCAACATCCACGGCTCCTGTTCCTTGGCAGGCTCGCCCCCGAGAAGGGGCTCGACCTTGCCGTTCGCACCTTGGCCCGACTCACCGATCGTTTCCCGGACGTCCGCCTCACCGTGGCCGGCCAGGGACCCGAACGCCCGGGGGCGGAGGCTTTGGCCCGCGCGCTCGGCGTTTTTGACCGTGTGGAGTTTCTCGGCTGGGTCCCGCCCCATGACGTTCCCGCCCTGCTCGATGCCTCGACCTTGCTGCTCATGCCATCGCGCATGGAAGGCCTCGGCATCGCGGCCATCGAGGCAGCACACCGAGCTCGCCCGGTTGTCGCCAGCCGCACGGGAGGCCTTCCCGAGGTCATCAAGGATGGCATCACGGGCCTCACCGTGCCACCGGGAGACGTCCCGGGCCTCGCCTTGGCGGTAGGGAGGCTGCTGGCCGGTCCCGACCTGGCTGCCGCTCTTGGCGCCGCCGCCCGGCGACACGTCCGAAGCGCCTTCCCGGTGACCTCGTACGCCGATGCCTACGCGGCCCTCTACCGCCGTCATGCGGAGACCGACTGAGAAGTGGTTCAGCCCGAGCTCGAGGCTTCGTTCACACCGTTTCGAAAGCCCGAGTCCACCCGCGCGCGCTCGTTCTCAGGTTTTCTCAATCGTGCTACATTTATTGCAGGAGGAGGAACATGCGTGACGATTCCTTGCGATTCAGCATCGGCGAGGAAGTGACCGGAAAGGTTATCGACGGCGAGGGCGTCATCATCGACCTGGCCACCGGGATCTACTACAGCCTGAACTCCGTGGGTAGCCGGTTCTGGGAGCTTCTCGAGGCCGGCCTTCCACTCGGTCGCATGGCCGAAACCGTGGCCGGCGAGCTGGACGTCCCGGAGGAAACGGTCCGGCGCGATCTCGAAGACTTGATCGACACCATGGAAAACGCGGGACTCATCGAAGCTGCGAACACGGGCGAGCCAGGAACCGTCCCGGCACCCTCGACACCACTCTCCGGGTACGACCCACCGAAACTGACGGCCTACCACGACATGGCCGACCTGCTGGCGCTTGACCCACCGATTCCCGGGCTGATGCCCGACGCCTGGAAGCCCGGCTCCACCGACAAACCCAAGTAATGAGACCCGCCATCAGGGCCCAGTCCAGCCCGGTGATCTGGGAGTTGCGCCGGGCCTTCGCCATGGCGTGGCGGCGAACGCCGACCGACCAACGCCATGAGCTCACGATCGAGCTAGGTGGCACAACGGCGCGGGTGGCCGTCGCCGGTGACCGGCTGGCCAGCCGGCTCCTGCCCGCACTGGCCCATTTGAAGATCCCGGACACGGCAGCACGCTCCTCAACAGCTGGGCTGACCGTTGAGCTCTGGGATCGTTCGGCCACCGGCGTGGACCCACCCTTCGATGACCTCGCCGAGGTCCTGCCCACGGGCCGGTCTTTCGGTTTCGGTCTTCTCGGGGAAGCTCCTGGAGAGGGCCTCGTCGGCTATCAGACACCGGCGGCCTGCACGATCCTCGACCGTGCCCTTCCAGCCATGGTGGGATGGGTCAGCGACGTGGAATGTCTCTCGCCGTTCGAGATCGGCAAACCCCTCCAGCCCCTCCTCTTCGCCTTTTTCCTCGATCGTGACATCGTGCCGGTCCATGCGGCCCTGGTGGCGCGGGAGGGCCGGGGCTTTCTGCTCGGCGGACCGGGTGGATCGGGCAAGTCCACCTGTGCCCTGTCCTGTCTGCACGCCGGTTTCGACTTTCTGGGTGACGACTACATCGGCCTCGAACACACCGCCGACGGCTTCTTCCGCGGCCACAGCTTCTACAGCACATCCTGGCTCGAGCCTGGCCACGCCCGGCGCCTCCCCTGGCTTCTGTCCCACATCGAGTCCATGGGAATCGCCACCGACGAGAAGCACCTCGTTCACCTGCATGCCATCGCGCCCGGCCGTTTCGTGGCCTCCGCGAAGATCGACTTCCTGCTCCTCCCCGTATTCCGGGGACAGGAGGCCGGAACCGCCGCGAGGCCGGTACGCCCAGCTGAGGCCGTCCTGCGTCTCGCTCCGAGCTCCATCCTCCAGCTGCCCCTCAACGCCCCTGAACCGACTCTCGACCGCCTGGCCGCCCTGGCCCCCACCGTCCCCTGTTACGCGCTGGAGTTGGGCACGGATCTCTCGGGTATCCCGCACTGCCTGGGAGGACTCCTGGCCCGCCACGGGGAGGCGTCATGACACGGCCGCTGATCAGTTGCATTATTCCAGTTCACAACGGCGAGCGTTACCTGGCCGAGGCCATCGAAAGTATCCTCGGCCAGACGTGGAAGGAGCTCGAGGTCATTGTCGCCGACGACGGGTCCACCGACGGCAGCCGGCGGGTCGCCCAGAGTTTTGGTGAAGCCGTCCAGGTTGTCGGCGGCCCTCAGGCTGGACCTTCGGCGGCCCGAAACCGGGGCATCGCCGCCAGCTCTGGTCAGTTCGTCGCCTTTCTCGATGCCGACGATCTCTGGCCCTCGCACAAGCTGAGCCGTCAGATGGAACGTTTCGGGGAACGGCCCGAGCTCGACATCTCCGTCGGCTGGGTCCAGAACTTCTGGGACGAGACCGTCCGCCACGAGGAGGAGGCGGCTCGCGCGCACGGGCTCCTCAAACCTACAGTTGGTTATGTGGCGGGCACCATGCTGGCAAGGGCCCAGGTTTTTGCGACGGTCGGCCTCTTCGATCCAGCCCGCTCCCACGGGGAATCCATGGAATGGTTCCTCAGGGTGCGGGAGCACGGTCTGGTGGTGGAGGCGCTGCACGAGGTCCTGCTCCACCGCCGTATCCACGCGGCCAACCGTTCCCGGCACCTCCAGGAGGAGAGCCGCGACGAGTTCCTGCGCCTCATCAAGCGGACGCTGGACCGCAGGAGGATGAACGAACGAGAGGCCGAATGAGCCGGCGCGCACGCCCGGCCGCAACGCTCGAGCAGCTCTTCCGGGCAGCCCTTCCCTCCCGGCTCCAGACCCTCCTGCTCCGGGCGGCACTGGCCGAGGAGGAGGGCGCCCGGAAGGAGGCCTTCCTTGCCTGGGCGCGGCTCGGTGGCGGCACGGTCGCAAGCCTGGCCTCGGGCCCCACCGCGGCCAGGACGCTGGCACCCCTCCTGTGGGCCGGGGTTCGCCACGCTCAGGATGCCGTACCCACCGAGCTCGGGACCTACCTCCGCGCTGCCACGGACCGGGCCCAGGAGCGGACGGTCCTCTACGGCCGGATCCTCGCCGGTCTCGTGGACACCCTGGCTCGGCATGACGTTCCGTTCGCCGTGCTCAAGGGCGCGGCGCTGGCCTGGACCGTCTATCCCGCGCCGTGGCAGCGGCACTGCCACGACATCGATCTCCTGGTCCCCCCGGAGAACCATCGCGACGCCGTCGAGGCCGCCCGCTCGGCCGGCTTCGACTTCCCGGAACCGGCGAGCCGCCTCGTGGAGGGTACGCACCCCTCGGGACTTCCTCTGACCCTCCACACGGCACCGTACCGTGCGCCCCTCCACAACGGCGATCTCCCGGGCCTCTGGGATCGTCGCATCCGGCGCACCGTGGCCGAACGGCCGGTCCACACCCTCGTCCCCGAGGACGCCCTGCTCCACGTCCTGGTCCACGCGGCCTGCGGCTCCCGCCGCAACGGTCTGCTCTGGGTATCCGACGCTGTCCTCCTCGCCAGGGCCAACCCCGCTCCGGACTGGGAGGCGTTCGTTCGGAGGGCCGCCGCCACCGGAGCGGCCGGACCCGTCTCCCTCGTGGCAGCCTACCTGGTGCGAGAGCTCCAGGCCCCGATCCCGCCCTCCGTCCCGGACACACTGAGCGCGACGCCACAGTCCGCCCTCGCCCACCGCGTGAACCTGCTCGCCGTCGCCCGCACCCTGGGCTGGCGGCGTGCGGCCGGGCTCCTTCCCGGACCCGCAGCCAGGGCCGGACTGGTCCTTCGCCTGCTCTTTCCTGCCCCCAGCACGCTCGCTGCCGCCGGCGAGGCCCACTCCGGCCTTCGAGGATGGACCACCTACCCACACCACCTCCTCCGCCCCCTCCTGCGCCGCAGGGCGCGCCCGTGACCCGCCCCCTCGCTCAGCCTTCCGGCCACTTCCCCAATGGACCCCGCAACCGCCAGACCCACGCCGCAACCGTCACCACCGCGCCGGCGCCTCCGACAACCGCCAGCTCCGCCAGTGCGCCGGCGCCCGGCCCGACGAGATACCAGGCCACGGCCATGACTACCGCCACCGCCGAGGCCGTGAGCGCTCCAGGTAGAACCCCGCGCAGGAGGTCGCCGAGCCCCACCGGCAGATGCGAGAGCACCACCGCCTGGGTCGCGGCGGTACCCAGGGCGACGCCGGCAGTGTAACCCCAGGCCATGGGAACCACCCCATGGCCCAGTGCGCTCGCCAACCCCGCCAGTGCCGTACCCGCCACGATGGCGTCCAGCAAGACGCGAAGGCCCACCAGTCCGCGGGCCGTGATCGCCGAGAGCGTCAGTCCCTCAAGGAGCTCCCAGGCCGCCGCCACGGCGAGGGCCACCATCAGCGGCGCCATGGGCCGCCACCGCCCTCCGGCCACCACCTCCACCACTGGAGCCGCCACCATCATCACGGCCGCGAGGACGGGGAGACTGATGAGATACAGCAAGCCGAGCCGTTCCAGGATCGTCCGGCGAAGACGGTCCTCCTCCATCTGGACACGGGCCAGCATGGCCCACGCCACCTCGCCAACCGGCCGCCGAAACAGCGATCCCAGGCTGTCGAGCAGGCGCCAGGCCACGGAGAAATAGCCCAGCGCCTCCATACCGCAGCCGAATCCGATGATCATCTCGCCGAGCCGGAGCCGTGCGACCTTGAGAAGCTGAACGCCCGTGATTCCGGCTCCCATGACCATGAGCTGTCGGTAGGCATTTCTGGTCCACCTGAAGCGCGGCCTCCAGCTCACGGCGGTCCACATGCCGGCGCTGGACACCGCCGACTCCACGAGGAACCGGCCGGCCAGGCTCCAGACGCCGAACCCCGTGGCGGCCATGACGAGAGCCGCCACCCCTGCCGCCGCCTGTGCGGCCATGCGGGTCCTCGCCAGCGCCTCGAACCTCAGCTCCCGCCGGAGGATGGCCTGTGGAACCTGCCCGGACACGGCCAAAGGGTGCTTGAGTGCGAGAACGGCCACCACCGCCAAGAGCTCGAGGTCTATACCTGTCACACCTCGCAGCACGCCTACAACAGTCACCGTCCCTCCCGCCGCGATCAGCGCGCCCGTCATGCCACTCCACCAGGCCGTGTCCAGGTGAACCTCCGTGAGCTCCGGCATCTGGACGGTGGCTGCCGTCAAGCCCTGCCCTGCGACGACCAGTACGATGCTCGTGAACGAGGCGGCCAGCGCGAACAGACCGAACGACGAGACCGGCAGCAGCCGGATGAGCACGACCAGTACGGCGATTCGGAATAGCTGCTCGACCCATGCGGCCGCTGCGGTCCACGCCGTTCCCTGGCGGGCGGCCCGTCGGAGCTTCCGCTCACTGACGGGCTGCATGGAGTCCCAGCCTAAGACCCACGAGCTTCCTCGTCTTCCGCCAGAGAGCTGGCGGCACCTTGCTCGGCCGGTCCACCCGGCACCAGTGCAGCAGGAAGCGCCGTCCGAAAACCCACCAGCTGCCCTCCTCCGCGCGAACGGCACGGGAGAGCATGTACCGGTGGAAACCGAGCGCGGCCAAGGGATACCCCTCCCGCTGCCGTGTAATGAACCGCACGACCCTGCGCGCGGACGGCCGCCGGCCCAGGCGTTCGAGCTTCCCCAATGCCGCGTCTGGCACCGCGGCGTCGAACCGTTCCCGCAGGTAACCCAGCGCCCAGGTGGCCAGACCCGCGACGCCCCGCGCGTCGGCGGTCTCCACGAAACCGTCCCAGTCGATCCGCCCGTCCCGCTCTCGCAGGATGACCAGCGCGTCCGCCACCCACCGGTTGTGCGGGGTCTTGACCCACACGACCCCGTGAACGCAGGTGTGAAGCAGGAGGTCGCTCGCAGCGAGGGAGCGTGTCGCCGCCTCGCCGGAGGCCGCGCTCAGGCGGAGGGGAACCGCACGCTGCCAGAACCCTTCGTCGGCCCCCCGCTCGCAGGAGATCGGTAGCACGTGGCAGTGCAGATCGACGTCATGGCCCTCGCGGTTCCGGTAGGCGATGGCATGCCCGAAGCGCGTGTCGAAGCACCGCAGCGGATGTTCCAGGGGCACGTACCCCATGCGCTCCATCAGACGGCCGGTCTCGACGAACCGCTCCTCGGGAACCATCACGTCCAGGTCCGACATGAAACGCAACCCGGGGTCCCGGTAGTACGAGGGGATCAGCGCCGTGCCCTTGAGGACGAGCGTCGGAATGCCGTGGTCCGCGAGCCTTCCGAGCAAGACCACGGCGCGATGGATCAACCGCTGGTTGGCCAGCCAGTTCCTCCGGTACGCCTCACGGCATGCCGCCACTAGGGGCGTGGCATCGAGGTTCTCGACCCGTGGGTGCAGCAGGGGCAGGAGCACACGGGTCGGCAGATCGAGCTCGTCGAGAACGAGCCGGCGTTCCGCCTCGGCAAGAAGATCGGGAAGCTCTGCATCACGGGCGAAGGCGGCCCGCAGCAGGAGCTCCTGATCCGGCGTCGGAAGAACCGAATGCCAGGGTGTCATGGCGTTGGCCCCCCCGCGCACCCCACGGTACGACAGTGCCCACCGACGTCTCCGGACTTCAATGCGGCGCGATCGCGAACTTTAACGATCAGCATGGTTCCGTGGCGCCAGCATATCACCGAGCGTCCACCCGGAAGGCCGTGGCATTTCGCTGTGCCTGGCACGGTTCCTGGGGCCCCATTCAGCATCTTTGGTATTGTGCGCCACGCTAAGGCCAGTTCTCTACTGGCCGTGCGCCTACGTAGCACTCTGTTCGTTTTGCAAGGGGCTGGGTTGACAGTGCGTGCTCGTAGTACCACTCTCAATAAGGAGGTGTCGCATGCTGTGGCCGCTATTGCCAGTCGTGATCCTGGGGTTGGCTGCGGTTCTCATTCACAAATCCCGTTTCCGGTCAGGACTGCGTTTCGCCGTAGCGAGTCTTGGGTTGCTGTACTTCGTTATTGCTGCCGCGACGGTCAGCACGAGAAAGGCGCCGTACATTTTCTTTGCGCTGCTCGCGCTAGGTATCCTGATCGAGGAAGTGTGGCGTCGGAAGCAAGGTATGCAGGCACCCCGAACCTGAGTGCATGCCGTGCCAAGTATCACATTCGAACAATGTGTGAATTCCTTGCCCTCCGACTTGCGACTCACGCTCTTTCCCTCAACGTCGCGTCGA
>JAADFN010000017.1 GCA_013152895.1 Acidobacteriota bacterium
GCTCCGCTCGGGCGACGTCATCCGGGCCGGCGCCGTGGAGCTCATTTTCAAGATGACGCTCAACCGCCTCGGGTGATTCTCATGCACCCTTTGGCTTGATCGTAGCGAGCTGCGGGATCAGTTCGGCGGCAGCGGTGATATCCGGCGCATGCCGCCGGTCCACGTCGTAGTGTGGGACACGCGCCCGCAGAAGGGCCACGGCCTCTTCCAGGGGCTTCGAGGAGTGCAACGGGCGGTGGAACTCGATGCCCTGGGCTGCGCCGAGGTATTCCATGGCCAGGACCTGCCGGAGCATCTCGACCACGCGTGAAAGCTTCCGCGCGGCCCAGGTCGACATCGACACGTGATCTTCCTGGCTGGCCGATGTCGGGATCGAATCCACCGAAGCGGGGTGCGCCAGGGTTTTGCACTCACTGACCAGCGCCGCCGCGGATACCTGCACCATCATGAACCCCGAGTTCAACCCGGCGTGCTCCGTGAGGAACGGCGGCAACCCGGACAGCGAGCTGTCCACCAGCCTGGCCAGGCGGCGCTCGGAGATCGAGGCGAGATCGGTCAGGGTTGCCGCCAGGTAATCCATCGGCGCCGCGATCGGAGCGCCATGGAAGTTGCCCCCGGAAATCACCCGCCCGTCGGGAAACACCATCGGGTTGTCGGTCGCCGAGTTGATCTCGATCGTCAGGAGACGCTCGACATGCTCCAGCGCATCCCGGGCCGCGCCGTGTACCTGGGGGGCGCACCGCAGCGAGTACGCGTCCTGGACCCGGCCGCAACCGCGGTGCGACTCGCGGATCTCCGACCCCTTCAGCAACGCAAGAATCCGGGCGGCGCTCTCCCCCTGGCCCCGGTGGGGGCGCGCCTCGTGGATCGCGGGTTCGAATGCGGCATCCGTTCCCTTGAGCGCATCGATGCTGAGCGCAGCCACGGCATCCGCCGCCTCGATCAGCGATCGCGCTTCCAAAACGGCGAGGCTGCCAACCGCCGCCGACGCCTGCGTTCCGTTGATCAGGGCCAGCCCCTCCTTGGCATGGAGCACGACCGGTTCCAGCCCCGCGCGGCGCAACGCCTCGCCCCCCGGCAAGCGTTGGCCTTCGTAGTGGGCCTCCCCCTCACCGACCAGGACGAGCGCGAGGTGCGCCAGGGGCGCCAGATCTCCGGAGGCGCCCACCGAGCCCTGGCTCGGAACGACCGGGTGCACACGGTGGTTCACAAGCGCCAGCACGGCTTCCACGATCTCCGGGCGGCACCCGGCGAACCCTGACGCCAGGACGTTCGCCCGCAACAGGAGCATGGCCCGGACGACCCGTTCCGGAAACGGCTCGCCGACGCCGCAGGAATGCGACCGGACCAGGTTGAGCTGCAGATGTCCAAGCTCGTCCGGGGAGATGCGCACCTCGGCGAGCTTCCCGAAACCGGTATTGACGCCGTACACGACCTGGCCCGAATCCAAGATATGATCGACGACCCGACGGGATGCAGCGATCCGTTCCCGCGCCTCCGGGTCGAGGCTCACCACGGCGCCGTTCGCCACCGCGACAACATCCTCAAGAGACAGGGACCGTCCGTCGACGACAACCTGACACGCGTTCGAAACCATGGAACCTCCCCCGGGGATGCCACGCGCAGTTGGTCCCCGGACGCCACATTGTAGTCCCACTCCCTTGACACGGGTGCGGCAACCGCGGGATCATGAGCCAATGGCTATGAATGAGTATTCATTCACACAAACCCGACCAGTCAGGAGGGAAACATGACATCATCGCTGGTCCTCGTCTCGGCGAAGCGATCCCCTTTCGGAAAGTACCTCGGCTCGCTTTCGAAGATGGATCCGGCCGATCTTGCAGTTCAGGTCGCCAGGGCTGCGCTGACAGCCGGGGGCCGCGACCTGGCACCCGAGATCGACCAGGTTTTCGTTGGCAACTGCATCCCGGCATCGTTCGAAACGGGCTCGGTGACCGGCCGCCAGATCTCGCTGAAGCTGGGCATTCCCGGGTTTGCGACGACATTCGACACGGCGTGCTGCTCCCCGCTAACCGCCCTGAGAACCGCCGCATGGGGGATGCGGCTGGGCGAGCTTTCCTCGGCCCTGATCATCGGGGTCGAGATCATGAGCCGGGCACCTCACATCGCGCACGGGTTGCGCGGCGGCGTCAAGGCCGGCGCCGTCAACCTCGTCGATCCCATTTTCCCGATCGAGTACCGCGGCTACAACTCGGTGGCAGCAGACGCCTCGGACGGCGCGGCCACGTACGGCATTTCCCGGCATGAGCTCGATGCGTGGGCGCTCGGCTCCCACAGGAAGTGGCTCGCCGCCGACCGGGCAGGGAGATTCTCCGACGAGCTGATCCCGATCAACATCAAGACCCGCCGCGGGGAGAAAGTTCTCGCCCGGGACGAGTTCCCCAGGCCGGACACGACCCTGGCCAAGATGGCTGCGCTTCCCACGGTCTTCGGCTCCGCGACCACGACGCCTGGCAACGCGCCCGGCCTCAACGACGGGTGTTCCGCAGCCGTGCTGATGACGGCGGACCGCGCCACCGCGCTCGGCCTCGAGCCGCTGGCCGAGATTGTCGATGCCGCTCCCACAACTGCCGAGCCGGAGGGAATCTCCTGGATCCCGGCGCTGGCAATTAAGAACGTACTCAAGAGGACCGGCACGAGCCTGGATGCAATCGATCTCATCGAGATCAACGAGGCGTTTGCCGCGATGCCGCTGGTCAGCACGAAGATCCTCGCCGGGAAAGACGAGGAAAGCTGGCTCCGCCTCCTCGAAAAGACGAACGTCAACGGAGGGGCCGTGGCGATCGGACACCCGGTCGGGGCATCGGGTCTACGTATCACGATGACGCTCGCGTACGAGCTCAGGAGACGGGGCGGCGGCCTCGGCGTTTCCGCCATCTGCGGGGGCCTCAGCCAGGGTGAAGCCGTCCTCGTCCGCGTTGCAGGAGGTCATCATGCCTGAGGTTTCCTATTCCCTGGATGCGACGACGCGTCTTGCGACTCTCACCATCGACACGGCGGGGCCGGTCAACACGATCGGAGCCGGGTTCGTCACCGATCTTGGCCGGGCGTGGCGGCACGCCGAGCGGGACGGCGTCCGCGGCGTTTTCATCCGCTCCGGCAAGCCGCGCTCCTTCCTGGACGGGGCCAACCTGATGGAGATCTCCCACGCGTCCGCGGAGGAGGTCGCCTTCCTCCTCGAGCGGTACCAGGCCGTACTCCAGGAGATGGCGGCAAGTCACATCCCCGTCATCGGTATCGTCGAATCCGCGACCGCTCTCGGCGGAGGTTTCGAGCTGCTGCTATGGGCGTGCGACCACGTTTTTGCGACGTCGAAATCTCGCCTCGGTCTGCCGGAGGTCAACGTCGGCCTTTTCCCGGCCGGCGGAGGCACGCACACGCTCCCGCGGGCCATTGGGCTCGACAGGGCGCTCGAGCTGATGTCGGCCGGAAAAATCCTCCCGGCACAGGCCTTCGAGGAGTTTGGATTCCTGACCGTAGCCGACAACGACGCCCTTCACACCGCCGGCCAATGGATCGACGACCACCCGGTGTCCGCCAACCGGAACCTTGCGGCGCCGGCAGCGGACGACGAGTCGCGAGAGCGGATGCGCTCCCTCATCGCCCGGTACCGTCGGGAATTGATGATCGCCGAGTGCAGGCCATGGTTCGCGGCGCTCCTCGACTCGATCGAGGAAGGGCTCGACAGGACCGTTGCCGAGGCCGCCCGCACCGATATCCCCCGCTTCGTCACACTTCTGCAGAGCCCCAACACGCACAACGCGATCGATTTCTTCTTCCTCAACACGGTGTTTGCGCCACGGCTGGCCCGGATCGAGCCCACGCTCGCCCGGGACATCGACCGGATCGCGGTGATCGGGGGCGGCCTGATGGGACGCGGCATCGCCCAGGTCGCCGCGGACAGCGGGCTTGACGTGCTTCTCTTCGACGTCGACCAGGACCACGTCGATGCAGCCGTCGCCAGGATTGCACGGGATCTCGACCGGCTCGTCGAGAAGGGGCGCTGGTCCGCCCGTCGGCGCGATGCCCTCCTTGAGAGGATCCACCCCTCGCTGGAGTACACGGCGCTTGACGGCGTCGGACTGGTCATCGAGGCCGTTTTTGAAGACCTGGACCTCAAACGGCAGATCCTCGCCAGGGTCCAGGCGGCCAACCCGGAGGTGCTCTTCGCCTCGAACACGTCGACAATCCCCATTAGCATGATCGCTGCGGATGCCGACCGGCCCGGGCAGGTCGTCGGGATGCACTTCTTCTCGCCCGTCCCACTGATGAAGCTCCTGGAGGTCATCCGGGGCGACGCGACGTCCGAAGAGGCGGTCGCCACGGCGGTCACTATCGGACGCCGGATCGGCAAGACGTGCATCATGGTCAACGATGGCCCCGGCTTTTATACCAGCCGCACGTTCGGGACCTACGTGCTGACCGGGATCGTCCTGACCGAGCTGGGAATGCCGCCGGTCGAGGTTGACCGGATCGCGCTTGAGGCGGGCTTCCCCCAGGGCCCGCTGCACGTCTACGGAACGGCAGGGGGTGCCGTCATCTACCATGCCGGGAAATTCATGGCCTCGCAGCTGCCCAACCAGCGTCTGCCAAAGACGCTCGAGAATCTATACAACGCCGGGTACACCGGCGCCGGGAAACCCTGTTTCTACAAGGATGCCGCCGGGCGAGAGCTCGATGAGTCCGTCCTCGACTTCATCGATCATCGCGACGGTCCAACGCCCACACCCGGAGATGCCAGGGACATGCTCCTGCTCGGCATGGTCAACGAGGCGTTTCGTTGCCTCGAAGAGGGTATCGTCAACGACACCGCCACGCTCGACCTCGGCGCCGTTCTCGGCATCGGGTTTCCCCACTGCTGGCACGGCCCGGCCCGCTATGCCGGCCAGCGCGGGCTCAAGGCGTGCCGGAAGCGGCTGGCGGAGCTTCACGATCGCTACGGCGAGCCCCAGCTCGAGCCGTGCCGGGAGCTCGACCGCCTGATCGCGATGGGAGTGGACGGAGGCCTCGTCTGAGGCGGCCGTGCGACAGGAGGGGGATGACAGAATCCGCGTTCGATGTGGGAAGGTCCCGGATCAACCCTCCTTGACGATGCCGTGTTCGCGGAGCTTCCTCCACAGGGTCACGCGGGAGATCCCGAGACGATCGGCAACGTCTTGCATCTTCCAGTTCGATCTCTTCAGGAGCTCCTCGAGAATACAGGCTTCCATGGCCATCAGCGGATCCTCGCTTGAGAGCATTGCGTCAATGGCGCTGGTCTTGCTGGAATCGCCGAGGCGAAGGTGCGACGGCTCAATCTCGTCTCCAGCCCTGGCAAGGGCCGGGACGAGGATCTTCCGGATCCCCGTCAAGCCTTCGTCCATGGCCAGGGGAACGAGCCGGTCGAGCGCCTCCGCCGAGATCCGCACCCTCCCGCCGCTCAACATCGCAACCCAGCCCCGGAGCATCCACGGAAGATCCTCCTCGCGTTCCTCGAGGGGAGGCAGCTCGAGCACCCGGGCCGTGACGCTCCGGGGGATCTGCCTCCCCCGCTCGGCACCCGCGAGGATCCGCCACCCGTCGCTTCCGTCCACGGGGAAGGGCATCTCGTGGCCATCGATCTCCACGTACAGGCTGCCGGGAGGCCAGGAAAGCTCCAACTCATCGCCTTCCCCCCAGTGGCGGAAGAGGCTGTCGTCCAGCCCGGCCGCACGGTGAATCGCCCAGGCGACGTCGTATCGCGCGGGCTCCTCCCCGACGATGATCACGGGCCCACCGCCGGCCGCAAGGCTCAGGACCTGCTCGCGGAGTCGCGCGGCAACCCGGCTCGAACCCTGGAGGAAGAAACCCAGCTCGGGATCGCGGCGCGTCAGAAGCTCGACTGCGCCCAGCATCCGGCCGTCCTCATCCCGTAGAACAACGATGGTGACGCGGACGGGGACGGGCTCTCCATCGCTCGTGTGATACACGGCGGCAAATTCGGGAACCGCGTCGGTGCCGGCCTCCAGCGCGCAGCTCAGTGGGCAAGCGTCGTTGCAGTCCGTGCCCCGGGTCGTCATCCCGCAACGGCATCCAACGGGCTCGTTCTCGGCATATCCAAGCAGCCGCCTGGCTGCCGGGCTCATGTACTGAAGCGTGTGATTTGCGTCGATCAGGAGCATTGCGTGGCCCAGCCGCTCCATCAGGAGGGGCAAGGACGCGGCAAACAACACATGGTCGGCGATCTTATTGCTCACACCACGAAAAACACGATCCGACCACCGTTTCATTCCGAAACGGGCTCATTGAGCTGGTACGAGCTACCGAAGAAACGACGCCGGACGTGCTTTCCGGCTCAGCGGACGGCGGGAGATATAAAAGTGGCCGCACCGGAACGACGGTCAACCAGTGTCGCATACGCCGTACACGGGCCGTCAGCCGTCACGACCGCATGGAAACCATCGGCGCGATTGATCTTGAACTGAAGGAGAAAATCGTTGATCTGTACCTGTGATCCAGGATCGAGGCTGTACGAGGCGGCCCCTGCGAGCTTGCCCGTGGCGGTCCAGATCTCGACCCGGATACGAACCGGATTCTCCGACGGATTGAAGAACCCGACGTTCGTCCTGAACTGGCCATTCCGCACCAGCGGCGTGAGAATCCCCCGCGAACCGGGCTCGATCATCTGCTCGCGGGTCAACGCGGGAACGAGCTGGCCCACCGACCCGTGGGAGTGTGCGTTGAAGACACGGCACCGGACAAGCACACCTTCGCTCGTGACAATCTTCAGGGCGCCAGTTTTCCCGGGAGGTACGAGCGCCTTGAGATGAACCGTCTCCCGCGGTCCAATGCTGCGCGCCTCGTTGCCGCGTAACAGGAGATCCGCGTTGTTCTGACCGGCGGGGAGAAATGTCATCGCATAGCTTCCCGGGCTCTGGCTCACGTTGGTCAACCAGATCTCGGTGTTCCAATAACTCCCGTTGGCGCCCTGGACCTGCGCGACGACCGGGATGAACCGTTCGCCAGCCCCGGCGCTGCCCACTGCCATCACGACAAGAGCCAGGACGACGAGCCACACGCGGGAGCCTTGTTTCATGTTCCCAATATACATCACACCCCCGGCGAGGACAACGCTTCCGAGGCACGTGATGGGAATGAATCGCTTCTGGAGAACGTTGCCCCGGCGAAAGGAGGCCCGTGATGAGTTTTGCAGACATGATTCAAAGCGCAGACTGGAAGGGTGAAAAGCACGTTCCGGTCATCGACGCCCCCAACACCGTTGAACCAGAAAAACCGTTCGAGGTGACCGTGGCCGTGGGCAAGGAGATCCCGCATCCGAATACCACCGAACATTTCATTGCCTGGATCGATCTCTACTTCAAGCCAGACAATGGCAAGTTTGCGTTCCATGTCGGCCATGCCGATTTCCGGGCACACGGGGAATCGCTGAAAGGTCCCAACCAGGGTCCCGTGTACACCGAGCCAAAGGCGACCTTCTCCCTTGCGCTGTCTCAACCGGGAGCGCTGGTCGCAACATCGGCGTGCAATATCCACGGCCTGTGGGAATCGAGCCGGGATATCTCGGTGACGGTCTGAGCTCACTCTCATCCTGGGTGTGGCTGGAGGGACGATGATGTCATGTTTCTCCGGCCGCGGATTGGTCGTGCCGTGCTGACCACATGACTCGCTGTGGCATAATCGGAGCGGACAAGATAAACCACGGCGCGAGCGCCGCCCACACTACGACGCATAGCACTCGGAGGATATGGCATGAGCACCATCACCGTTGAGGCATTCTCAGATCTCGATGGACCGATCGAGGAGTTTCTCGCTCTTCCTCAGAGAATCGAGGGCTTGACCGAGGACCAGGCCAGGGCCGAGCGAGCCGGAACTCGCGCACTGCTCGATCCCGCAAACACCTTCTACCGGAATGCATCATCCCGCTCCTTCATCGCCAGGAAAGATGGCCGCCCGGCTGGCCGCATCACCGCGTTTCACAACACGCTTCTCGTTGAGAAGGAGGGACCTTACGGACTGATCGGTCACTTCGCATGCGAGGATGACGCCAGCGTCGCACAGGCCCTCTTCACCGCCGCTGCCGAATGGCTTGGCCAGCGCGGCATGAGGTGGCTCCGGGGTCCGATGAACGGCGACATCTGGCATCGCTGGCGTTTGATGACCCGTGGCTTCGACACGGCCCGCTTCCCCGGCGAGCCCCGACAGCCCGAGTATTACGTCCGGCTTTTCCTGTCCAACGGCTTCGACACCGTCAGGACGTACAGCACCAAGCGCATCGAGGATCTTCACGCCCAGCTCGAGCGATTCCGCCTCGAGCCCATCCTTGCGAAAAAGCGAGGCATCAGCATCAGGAGCTTCGACTCGAACAGGTGGAAAGAAGACATCCACGGCCTCTTCCTGCTGTGCCAGTACGCCTTCGCCTCAACCTGGAGCGTCACTCCGACCACGGAGGAGGAGTTCACCGACATCTACAACCGCTGGCTTCGGCGCGTCGGCCCCGACCAGATCCTGATGGCGGAGGACAGCGCGGGCAAAGTCGTGGGCCTCGGCCTGGCCGTCGTCGCGCCGCCCGACACGCTGAACATCCGAACGCTCGCGGTCCTGCCCGAACAGAGCGGCTACGGCCTCGGAAAGGCCATCGCCGCCGAACTGTACGAACGGGCCATCGCCAACGGCCTGACCGCGGCACACCACTGTTTGATGGGTCCGGACATGCCGACCCGCCGGTGGGATCACGGCCACGGCCGGGTCACCCGCGAATACGCCATGTTCGAACGGGGGATCTAGCGCGAGTTTACGAGACGGAGGGGTGTTGGGGTGTTGTGTGGCAGGGATACCGGTATTGATTCACGGGGGTTCGCATCGGTCATGGCCGGGTAAATCAGCTAACCTCTCCCCGCTCGATACGCGGTAGTACACGTGGTACACCCCACCGGCCACCAGGATCTTCGGCTTCCTTCCCACGCTTCCTCTCTCTCTGCTTACTCCAAAACCAGGACATGTGGAAGCTTGGCACGGATGCCTCGACTATCAATCCCCAGTCAACTTCGAAAAGACGCACTTCTTTCGTCCACCCACCGAAAGCGTTAACCTGTCCACTCAACCGGGATAACTCCAAGATTGCTAATTTCGCGTCGCTTACCAGAGCCGAAGGCGGGTCGGGTTAATGTTGGGTTAGGTTTCATTTCGACCCACGAGCATGCAACAATCCATATCTACTTTTCTCTTCCTGCCTGTATCATTCCATACAGATTTTACTGCGCCATAAGCCTCTACAAAAAACGCAATGCCCACATCTTCCATGCACCGTCTTGTTGCCG
>JAADFN010000018.1 GCA_013152895.1 Acidobacteriota bacterium
CCGGGGAGGGCAACGGCCCCGGTTGGCGTCTTCGAGGGCAGGGGATTGGAGACGGCGCCGGGCGCATTCTCCTGCGGCGCGGGGATCTTCTGGTCATGGACCATGATCAGGGATGATCCGCGTTCCTTCGGGCCCACGGGGCCCATCTTCCAGGTGACGACGCCGGTCAGGGCCAGGACGAGGGCGGCAGCAGCGGCCATCCACCACTGGTGGCGCCAACCGTTGCGCGGGGCGGCGGGGCCGCCTCCGGGGGCCTGAAGCTCGTCGGGAATGTCGGCGAGCAGACGATCCGCCAGGTTCTCAGGCGGGTCGGCGACGGGAATCTCGCGGAGCCTCTGCTCCAGCTCGTTGGTGCGTTTCATGATGTCACCTCCAGGGTGTCCCTGAGGATCGCCATGGCCTTGCGCAACCGTTTTCGTAACGCCTGAGAGGAGATCCCCTCGGCCGCCGCCAGCTCCCGCACGGGGACCTCGCCCCAGAAGCGGGCCACCACCAGTTGCCGTTGCGGATCGGGCAGGTCGAGAACCGCGCGGCGCAGGCGCTCGTTCTGTTGGGAGCGCGCCGCCAGCGTCTCGGCATCGGGGTCACCGCTCCGAATCCGGGCCGCCACCCGTTCATTCATGGGAACCACCGGCCGCGGACGGCGGCGGTGGTTGAGCCAGGTGGTGTAGGCGATGCGGAAGACCCAGGTGGAGAAGGTGCTGCGGCCGTCGAAGCGTGGCAGGGCGGCCCATGCCTTCCGGTAGGTCTCCTGGGTCAGATCCGCGGCCAGCTCCCCGTCCCCGCCGGTCAGGCGGAAGAGGAGCCCCCAGATCTTGCGGTAGCTGGCCCGGACCAGCTCCTCCGCAGCGTCCCGGTTCCCGTTGCGAAGCTCCCCCAGCAGGGCGCGCTCGTCCGGTTTCCCGGACGGTGCGCCGGTGTCCTCGTGGAGGGGGAACGGCGAGTCGGTCATGATGGCTGCGATCCTCATAGTACCCCTTTGGACACTGCGAGCGCGAAGAGCGAAACCGTGAGGGGTGAGGAGCGAGGGGAGAGGAAGAAGGATAGAGCAGAGAGGATAGACGAGAGGCGAGAGAGGGGAGAGGGAGAGAAGCAAGCCACGGATTGACGAGGATTCTTACGGATTAAGGAAGATGAAGGCGAAGAGAAAAGAAGTCAGCGACTTTCCCTCCAGAAACGCCGCCTTCTTGCAATCTTGGCGTCAGCCCGCGGATTCCATTGTGCGGCGTACCCGAGTGCGCCTCCACGGAAATCCTTGCCTCCCGAGCTTTCCGGAGAATCGCTCGTTTCTGCATCGGGAACCACGCTGTTCCCATCCAGATTCCTGGACGGGAACCAGCGAATGGAGGAGAAGGTGTGGAGAAGAGGATAGAAGGGGCCGCCGCCGGCGGCTCTCGCGTGTCGCCGAGACCCCAGCGGCATGGCGCCCACCCTCCCGTCATTCCGACCCCAGCGGCACGGCGCCCACCCTCCCGTCATTCCGACCCCAGCGGCACGGTGCCCACCCTCCTGTCATTCCGACCCCAGCGGCACGGAGTGCCGCGGAGTGGAGGAATCTCATGGGAGTCCCGGGAACGTTCCGCGGAAGATGTTGAATATTGTGGAAGATCCCTCCACTCGCTCCGCTCGGTCGGGATGACAGAGAGGGGGATACGCCGGTCGGGATGACAGGGGGGGGTACGCCGGTCGGGATGACAGAGAGGGGGGTACGCCGGTCGGGATGACGGAGAACACATCTCCTGACATCGAGCTGGATGGAATGAGACATGAGCATCCCGACGGCAAGGTCCATGCCGCGATCCGCGCCTCGGGTTCGAAGTCCGCGAGAAGTTCGAGACCGCTGCCGGGACGGTCCTCACCTCGCAACACCGAACCGAACACCGCAAGACGCCGCACCCCATACCTGCGGCACACCGCCTCCAGCTCCTCCGCCGGCACCCCGAATAACTCCGGAATGGGAATGGGAAGAATAGTGCCCGGTACATGAAACCAGCGTTTTCCAGGGAGCCATGCCCGGCGAGCTCATCGTGTTCATTCCATGAGCGCCAACGATGGGTCGAGATCAAGATGCCGAGTACCAGCTCATCCCCGCCTTCCTCCGCGTCTCCGCGCCTTTGCGCCTCCGCGTTCCTTCTCCCTCTTTCCCCGCTCCTTCCCCTTCGCGTCTCCGCGTTGCCGTTTCCCGGATTGTGCGCAGCCGGGGTACTCCTGTGGTGCAGGAGGACGGTCATGACCCTCAACCCAATCGAGTTCGGCAAGGACGTGATCGACCAGTTTGGGCGGCACCTGCTGACGACCTTCCCGCTGGCGGATCCCGAGCTGGCCGAGCAGTGCCGGAGGGGGCTCACCTTCAGGCCGGGCGAGTACGGCTCGTCTTCGTGGCCGACATCATCCCTCCGGAGCTGCAGCGGATCGTCGAGCTCCTCAACGAGCAGATGGACCCTGCCGAGGTGCCGGCGGTGGAGATCCGACGGTACGCATGGGAGAACGTCCAGACCCTGGTCCCGAGAGTCCTGGGGCAGAGCGCCCAGTCGGAACGGCGGAAAGGTGCTGGCTGGACGCCTGGCAGTTTGTGGACCGAGGGAAGACTCCTGGCCGAGTTGGAAGAGCAGGGCGGGGCGGCGGCGGTGGCCGTTGCCCGGCGTCTTTACTCCTGGGCGCGGCAGCGGGGACTCGAGCTCGGGTACGGCCGCGGAAGGACGGAAGGATCGGTGACCTTTGGCGTTCGGCGAAATGGCGAGAGCTTCTGGCCCGTCGTGTTGCTGAGCACCGGCAAGGTGGGTGTCCAGCTCATGCAGCTCATGTACCACTCGCCGTTCGACAGCGAGGAGATCCGCAAGGAGGTGCTCCGGCGACTGAACGAGATCGAGGGAGTCTCCTTCGATGCCAGCTTCATCACGCGCAGGCCCTCCCTTTCCGTGGAGGAGCTCAGCTCGGGAGCCCGGCTCGAAGACTTCCTCGGCGTGGCTGACTGGATTCTGGGACAGATCAAGAATCCTGGCCCCGGGGTAGCCGGATAGGTTGCGCAGTCCAGGTTCTTCGCTGTGCTCTCACTGTTGGCCCGGGTGGGACCGGCGCGCGGATTCTCACAAGCCGAAAGGACGTGCCGGAACGCGTGTGCGAAGATCCGGTTCAACGGCGGCACTGTTCAATTCTGAGCCTGAAGTCTGAATAGCGGCGGTCGTCATTGAGTTTCGTTGAATACGGAACGTGGAAAGGTCTCTGTGTCGTATTCCGTTCAGGAGTTGGCCACTGACACAACACGGAGTATCGCAAGAGAAGTCGCTCGTCTCATTGAGGCCTTGGAGTACTGTGGTTCCTTTGGGGAAGGGAATCGGCTTCGAGAAACAATCTCGATTGTTCAACGTATCAACTGTATCGCGAACGTGGGATCGACCCGCACGCGGAGGGAGGGAGAAGGCGATGAACGATATTCAGGGACGGTTTCTGTGGTACGAGCTGATGACGACCGACACCGGGGAGGGGGCGAGGTTCTACACGTCGCTGCTGGGCTGGACGACCCAGGAGTGGGACAACGAGATGGGTCCCTACACGATGTTCGTCAACGGTGAGACGCCCATGGCGGGCATGATGGTGCTTCCGGAAGAGGCCAAGGCGGAGGGGGCTCCTCCCAGCTGGCTCGGATACACGGGCGTGCCCGACGTGGATGCGACGGTCTCCCGGGCGCAATCGCTGGGCGGCCGGGTGGTGGCCGGCCCCATGGACATTCCCGCCGTGGGCAGGATCGCCGTGCTTGTCGATCCGCAGGGGGCGGTGTTCGCCATCTTCACGCCCCTGGAGCCCGCATCGAAGGAGGGAACACCGGGAGCAGGGAGCTTCGGCTGGCACGAGCTGGGGACCACCGACCTCGACGACGCCGTGGCCTTCTACTCCGACATCTTCGGATGGAAGATCCTGGTGGAGCATGACATGGGCGGAGGTTCCCTCTACCGGATCTTCGGCAGGGGCGGGCCGCCACCGATGGGTGGTATGTACGCGAAGACACCCCAGATGCCCGGCCCGCCGGCCTGGCTGTACTACGTCCTGGTGGACGACGTGGCCGCGCTTCTGCCCCGGGTGTCCGAGCTCGGGGGCCGCGTTCTCAACGGACCCATGGATGTGCCGGACGGAGGCGTGGTGGCGCAGTGCATGGACCCCCAGGGCGCCGTATTCGCCCTGTACTCCAACGCCACCCGTGACAGGTAGCGTTACGAGGGGTCAGAAGGCTGGCCGGACGGGGAGTCCGTGTCACGGGGGATGGGCCATCCATCCGGGTTGGGATGAATGTTTCCAGAGGCGCAGGCGGAACGACCGCTCCCACCAAAGGAATGGTGGGCGCTGGACGCTCTACAATGCCAATGGGGACCGGTATTTTTCTCGTCTTGGGCCCGTCTGCTGCCTGATGGCGCCCAGTCCGCCGGGTTGGTGGAGACGACGCTGGCGCGGTTGGAGGAGCTCGTGGCCGGCCGCAGTGAGCGGGGATTGTTCGCCGCGCGTATCTTGCAACGGAGCCTGGAGGCACTGCCTTGAGAGAGAGAAAAAGAAGGGTGTCCTCCCCCAGATGGGAACGCCGCGCCTCGGCGCTGGAGGAGGCGCTGGAGAGTCTTGGGGCGGCGGAGCTGCGGAGGATCGTCCTGGAGCTGATCGAATGGGTCGATACCAGACATGCGGCGTCGCTCAGACGGGCGATCGTCGACCGGGCCCGCCGGAGCGGCTCGGATTGGACCCCACCTTCTCCGGCTCCCGGGTTCGTGGCCGAGGCCGTGGCTTTTGCCAAGGAGAGCCAGGAGCAGGGCTTCACCGATCCGGCCGATGTGGACTTCTATCTCGGCGAGGGAATCAACGCTTTTCTCGCCGGGGACCATGCGACGGCGGCGAAGATCCTGGGGAGCTTGCTGTCGCCCATCTCCGAGGGCAAGATCTTCATGGGGTACGACGAGATGCCAGATGAGGTGCTTGGCGTTGACCTCGGACGGTGCGCCGCAACGTACGTGGCAGCCGTCTACATGATGGCTCCGTCGTCGGGACGGGGGGAGGCTGTCCGGCGAACCATCGATGAAGTGGAAGGCATCGGCTGTTTCTGGCACCCCTTGCAGGAGCTGGAACGCGCCGCCGTGGGACCCCTCCCGGATTTCGATGCTTTTCTCGGGCAGTGGCGCGACATCGTCGAGGAGGAGGCGAGGGAGCACGAAAAGGACACCTGGGATGGGCGGGCACACAGGTGGCGCCGGGAGGTCGTCGAGCGCATGGAGGGTCCGGAGGGACTCGCCCGTCTGGCGCGGACGACCGGTCGTGAGGAAGACCTTCGAGCCTGGTGTGAGGCGCTGGCCGATAGGGAGAGGTGGGAGGAGGCGCTGGCCGCCAACGAGGAGGCCGCCCGGATCGTAGCGGCATCGGACGCGCGCCACCGCCCGGCGGCCCGGTTTCTCGACCGCGCCGCACTGTGCGCCCGGGAGCTGGGGCACGAGAACCTGTCTCCCTGGCTGGAGAGCGCCTGGTGTGCCGGCCCTAACTTGGAACGCCTGTGCCGGTGGCTCAATGCTTCGGTCACGGGGGAGGAGCTCGTGAGGCGGGCCGCCGCTGCGCTGGAAGAGTGTCCAGAGGAGGAAGTCCGTCAGAAGGCGCTCCTGCACCTGATCCTGGGCAACCACATGGAGGCTGCCCGTTTGCTGGCCCAGGCTCCGGGACTCGGCTGGTCGAGGGAAGACCACCCCGGTCAATTGATCTTTCCCATCTTCGCGGAGATGTTGGGGTCTTCCAGGTTTACCGGTCCGGATGGTCCACCGGCGGAGCGGGTTCCAGGCCGGGATGATTTCGAGCGGGAGCTTCTCGACCTCGACCGGCCACGCCTCGCCAAGCCCGGGGCCTCTGCGGTGCTGAAACGGGCCGGGGTCACGGATGTGCCGCTGACATTGGAGGACCGGGCCGAGGTCCTCGCCGCCATGAAAGCGGCCGCAGAGAAGCGGCTCGCCGGCATCACGAAAGGGAAATTCCGGCGCCACTACGGACACGCTGCATCCCTCGCCGTGGCCTGCCTTGAAGCCGATGCCACGGAGGAGACCAGGGTATGGTTCAACCAGGTCCGTGCACGGTACCGACGCTTCTACGCGTTGCAACGAGAGCTCGTCCGGCTTGGCGCGGACCGGAAGATCGGCGATTGACCCGGAGCTCACAGCGCTGAATGTTGTCGCGCCCGGCAACTCTCTCCGAGGTGATGGCCGGCGTTCTCAGGAGTCGTTGGTGATACGATGGTTTTGCCAAGGGATCTCCCCCGGCATCGTGGTGCAAGCGGGCTCCCCCGGGAGCTCGTGGTCGTGGGGGAGATCCCTCGACTCCGGCGCTTCGCGCCTTCGCTCGGGATGACAGCATGGGGTGTCATCCCGGCCACTCGCCCCCGTCATCCCGACCACTCCCGCCCCCCGTCATCCCGACCGAGCGAAGCGAGTGGAGGCCCCTTTCCGCTCCAGTGACGACGACGTGAAGAACCCTGAAATGAAGAAGATCGTCGGCATGACAAAGACGTTCAGGATCAGATTCAGGAGACCGGGAAGGTCGCTGGTTGAAGGGTCATCGACGATCCAAAACGGGCCCATGAGGCCGCTGCTTTCATACACAACACCCGCGTGAACGAGGACAACCAGGAAGATGAGGAAGGTCCTGAGGTTGTCCAGAAAGTAGAGTCTCCCTTCGTCACTCATGATTACCTCCCTACCTTGTGTTCTCCTTGGTGGTGATTCGCCGTCTTCGCTCCGGCTGAGCCTTCGGTCAACGGGTGAAGTCGGTCCTACGCTGGTAGAGCACCGCTGCGACTCCCATGGCCGCGACGATGGCCGTCGCGATCCCAAGATATCCGCTTACCGATTGCATGAAGAACCCAGATACTGCCAGCACCAGGATCGCTCCGGCGAATACGGCCCAGCCGGCGATGGCCGTCGTGGAACGTTGTTGGCGGTGTGCCGCGCTCGATTCTTGGGCCAACGGTCCCAGCTGCGCATAGGCCCAGAACTGGCCGGCAAAACCGGCGACGATGGGAAGTGCGGAGGCCTCGAACTTCCCGGTGATCAGCGTGGCCAGCGCGATCATCGGAGCGACTGCGACAATCCCCAATACAGCGAAGCACGCCGGCAAGAGGACAGTCACTCCGGCGAGCTGCCGGGGCGTAAAGGGTCCCGCCAACAGCAGACGGGCTCGCCGCTCTTCGGCTCGAACACCCTGCGCGATGAATGAGACCACCATGCCGGCGATGATCGGGAACATCGCGATGACAAAGCTCGGTGGACCTTCTCCCTCTTCCAAGAATCGCACAAGCACACTGAGCAGAACCACTACGAACGCGGCGATGCCCAGACCGCCGAGCATCCACGGCCAGAAGTACATGAGCTCAGCTTTCAGTACGCGCCACATGGTGCCCCTCCTTGAGAATCTGTACGGCGATCTCGTCAACGCTCATGCGCGAGACCTCGATTGCTTCGGCGCCGAGCTCGCTGAGCTGTTGCAGCGTGGCCTCCGCATTCCGAGTGATCACCTGGTGCTCGGCTCGCACCCGACGATGCTCGACGACATCGGAGAGCTCGACGGCATCGTCTTGCAGCCGAAACGACACCCGTCGCCAGCGCTCGCTCAGCTCGTCGCACCCGGTTCGCAGCACGATCAGACCGTCGCGGAGGAAGGCCAGCTCGTCTGCCAGGCGGTTGATATCTGACAGCACATGGGTGGAGTACAGCACAGCGTGCTCGCCGTCCTCGGTGACCTCCCAGAGAACGTCCAACACCTCGGCCCGCACGACCGGATCGAGACCGGCGGTGGGCTCGTCCAGCAGGAGCAGGCGCGGGCCGTACGCGAGCGCCGCCACCAGCGCGAGTTTGGTCCGGTTGCCGCGTGACAGCTTGCTCACCGGCTTGTCCAGGGGCAGGGCGAAACGCTCGATGAGCCGGCGCGCACGTTCGTGCGACCATCCGGGCAGCAGCCGGGCCAGGAAGTCCAGGTTGCGGCCGGCGGTCCAGCGCTGGAAGAACCCGCTCTCCTCGCCGACGTAACCCACGTCACGGCGGTACTTCGTTCGGGCCGGGTGGACGGGAGCGCCGTACACCTCGGTGCCTCCCTCCTCGGGCACTACCAGGCCGGCCATGCAGTTGAGGGTTGTCGTCTTCCCGGCGCCGTTCGGTCCCACCAGGGCGAGCACGGTGCCGGGCTCCAGGCTGAGGTCCAGCGGCCCCAGCTGGAACCCCGGAAAACGTTTGACCAACCCACGCAAGCGGGCGGCGGTGGCAGGCTCCGTTCGGCGATCACTCATCGGTTCGCCCCTTTCTTCAGCTGCTTGTCCAGGATGTGTCGCATTTCGGCGCCGCTCAGTCCTTCTGCAGCGGCGTGCGCCACGAGCTCCGCCAGAGCATCTGCGAATCGCTTCTCCGCCATCGTGTGCTTCCTTCCCTCGGGAATCGATGCCACCCTGAACCCCTTGCCGCGCCGGGACTGCACCAGCCCCTCTCGTTCCAGGTCGTCGTACGCCCGTTGCACCGTGATGACGCTCACCCGCTGCTCCTTGGCCAGGCTGCGGATCGAGGGCAGCGGCTCACCGCCGGACAGGTCACCCGACAGGATCTTCGCCCGAATCTGGCGGGAGATCTGCGCGTGCAGCGGCTCGTCGGAAAGGTCCGACAGGTTGAGGATCACGGCGCCCCCCCGGCATCACGCGGCACCAGCATCGCTGCCGTCCAGTCGTCCTCCGGCATGCGGCCGGTGTGCCGCTGGACCCGATCGAAGAGGGCGGAAAGCCATGAGGAGGGCGATCCGGTCGAAGCCTCTTCGGAGAGCATCATCTCCAGAGCTTGGTACCCCAACGGTTCCCCATCGGCGTCGCGCGCCTCGGGCAGGCCGTCGGAGAGCAAGAGAAGACGGTTGTCGGCGCCGATCTCCACCGTGCGGGATGCGTAGGCGACCTGCTCGCGAACGCCCAACGGAAGGCGCGGACCGGGCACCGACAGCGGCTGCGCGGGCTGACCGGGACGCATCAGGTAGGGATC
>JAADFN010000019.1 GCA_013152895.1 Acidobacteriota bacterium
CGCCTGTCGTTGATCATGCGCTCGCCGACCACGGAGCCCGAGCCGATGATCAGGTTGAAGACGCCGGGGATGCCGTGGCGCTCGGCGATGGAGTTGACGATGTTCTGGACGGCAACGGCCGTCAGCGGCGTGGAGGAGGAGGGCTTCCAGACCATGGTGTCGCCGCAGGCGGCGGCCACGGCGGCGTTCCACGCCCAAACGGCCACGGGGAAGTTGAAGGAGGTGATGATGCCGATGGTGCCCAGGGGGTGCCACTGCTCGTACATGCGGTGGCGCGGACGCTCGGAGTGCATGGTCAGCCCATAGAGCTGGCGGGACAGGCCCACGGCGAAGTCGCACATGTCGATCATCTCCTGGACCTCGCCGAGGCCCTCGGAGAGGATCTTGCCCATCTCCAGGGTCACCAGGCGGCCCAGGGCGTCCTTGTTCTCGCGCAGGGCATCGCCGATCTCCCGGACGATCAGGCCGCGCTGGGGCGCGGGCATCATCCGCCAGGTCCTGAAGGCCTCCTCGGCCCGCTCGACGACCTTCTCGTAGGCGTCGGGACCGGCCTGGATGACCGTGGCGATCGGCTCGCCGGTGGTGGGGTTGACCGAGACCAGCTTGCGGCCGCCCTCCGTGTCGAACCACTCCCCGGCGCAGGCGCCGTGATTGACCTCCTGGATTCCAAGACTCTCAAGCAGCTTTTTGATGTCGCTCATGGGGACCTCCTCGTCGTTGCTCCCAGCGAGGTGGAGTGTACCACCGATCGGTGCCGGAGACCGCGCCCAGAGCGCGGAGAATCCGGTGGAATCCTCCCTTCGAAGGCGGCATTGACTTGGGAAGGCCGGGAAACGGATGGCGAGGCAGAGCGGCCGGCGGTCTCCTTGGGAGGGTGCTCAGTCCCCGTCCTCGCCCTCCGGTCTCCCGGAGAAGATCCGCTCCCAACGGGCGACCTCCTCTGGCGGGAGGGGGTCCCGCACGGTGGGTTTTTCCGGCGCCTTCGCGGGGCCGGACAACCTCGTCATCCACTGCGAGACGGGGATGACATTGGCGCCGGCGCTCCGGGCTCGTTGGGCCAGCTCCCGGTCGCCGGTGATGACCGTGAAGCTGCGCGCCTGCGCGCCACGGGGGATCCGTTGCACGATGAGGTCGTCGGCGGAACGCCGGCCACTGTAGAGCACCGTCACACGGCCCAGGACCTCGCGCTCGGGTGCGCCCTCCGGGGGCGGGCCATCGAAGACGACCGTGACGGAGACACGCCGGCCGCGAACGAAGTCGAGCACACTCCGGCGGACGGCGGCGCGGTCCGCCCGGCCCGCCAGGCGGTGGGCCAGGTTGTTGCCGTCAACGAGCAGCGGCACGGCGGCTCCTCCAGAACCAGACGGCCAGCAGCACGAAGACCGCCAGGAAGAACAGGGCGGCAATGGGCGCCAGCAGGGCCAGGATCGACCCGGTGATGGCGACGGCGTCCTCCACCAGCGAAACGAACCAGTTGCCGGTTCCCAGCGTGGTTGCACTGATCGCCAGGCGCCCCGTGGCCTTGGCTCCATGGAAGAGGAGCGAGGTGGTTCCGGCGACGAGAGCCGCGATGACGACCCACCCCTCGTTGCCGTGGCCACCGACCACGGCGACGGCTGCGGCGGCGCCGGCGAGGGGCCGGATGAAGGTGTGCACGGTATCCCACGCGTGGTCCACGGCGGGGACCTTGTCGGCGGCGAACTCGACCAGGTAGAGGATGGCCAGGGTGACGAGGGCCGGCGTGTCCGCAAGGAACCGGGCCACCGGAGACTGGAAGTGGACGATCTCCAGCCGGACGCCGAGACCGAGAATGAAGAGGGTTGCGTAGGCGTTGAGACCCGCTGCGGAGGCCAGCCCGAGGACCGCGGCGACGGTGCTCATCGCTGGCGGCTGCGGGCGCGGCGGATCAGGCGCTCCAGGTCCCGCTGACCGACCAGCTGACGGTACATCTGGCCGGCCTTGGGGTGGTCCGGATCGGCGGCCAGCGCGCGCTCCAGTGCCTTGCGCTGGCGTTCCGGGTTGTTGCGCCGCCGCCAGAACTCGGAGAGCTCGAGCCAGGCGTCGACGAACTTCGGATCGACCTCGAGAGCCTTGCGAAGCGTCTTGAGGGCCCGGTCCTTCCAGAGGGGGTTGCGCAGTTGCAGCCGGGCCAGCTTGACCAGCTCGGCGGGCCGCGGGTCGAGCTTGCAGGCCTGCTCGAGCAGTTGCAGGGCCAGGTAGGGCTCGCCCTCGTGAATCAGCTCGTCGGCTCTCTTGATGTTGGCCTCCAGCGCTTCCTGGCTGATCCTGTGGTCGGCCTTCGCCTGCTGGATCTGTTGTTCCTCCTCGTTTTCAAGAGAGCGTAGGACCTTGTCGTAGCGATGTTTCGAGGTGGGGGTGGAAAGCACTTCGTAGGCCTCGTGGGCGCGGTCGAGAATGACCTGGAAGGGGCCGCGGAGATCCTTGAGGTGGTGCTCGGTCGTCCGTTCGGGTGAGAAGCGCTGCTGGGCCTGGCGCCACGCGGACTCCACCTCGTCGATGCTGGCCGTCCGGCGGAGCCCCAGCGCGCGGTAGTGGTCCATCCGTGGCGCCTCGTCGGCCAGTTTGAGGATCCGTTCCCGCTCGGCGAGCTCGTCCGGGCTGAGGGCCGACTCGTCCACCGTCGAAAACTTCTCGCCACCGCCGCGAGCGGGGCTGCCGATGCTCGGCATGGGCGCCAGCGACGCGGCCGGTGCATCGCCGATGGAGATGACCCCGGCCGTGCGGAGCGCGTAGATGATGGAGATGGCCTCCTCCTCGCTGACCGACCCTATGGAGACCAACTCTTCCAAACGGCGGGTACCGTCGAGCCGGCTGAGGAAGAAGGCCTCCGTCGGCGTCAGGGGAAGCTCATCCAGAAGCGTCTCCAGGGTCATGCTGGGCCAGGCAATCTGGCCCAGGGAGCCGAGACGCTCCCTCTTGTCCTCGAGGTTCGGGTAGGATCGGGCCGCCAGGAGAATGAGCTCGGCCGTGGTCAGACCGGGGAGCGTGTCCGGTTGCCCTTTAGTGGTGCCTTCGACGAATTCCGAGAAGGAGTCGGGCGCCTCCGCGGCACGGCGGATAATCGTGGTGGCGAGCTCGGCCAGCTCACGCTCCAGCGTGTCTTGGGCGAGGTGCCCCCGCGTCACCAGGAGATGGCCGAGGGGAGGCGCGTCGGAGGAGCTCTGGCCCACCAGCAATGTCATGGCCTTGTCGTTCTCGTCGATGATGCCACGATCGACGAGCCACGAGCCCAGTTTCTCTTCCTCGACGTTGGAGCGTGCTGCTCGGAGCTCGCCGTCGACGAAGATCAGCTCCCGCTGTGCCGTTCCGCTGACCGCGGCGAGGATGCCCGTGCTGCGGCGCGAGGCGACGTTGGCCATCAGGTCGGGCAGGGGCCGCGACCGGCGGAGATCCAGTCTGCCGCCGTCAGCGCCGGTCATTGTTCCCCCCCCTCTCCTTGGCTGGGACCTGCGAATCCACTGCCAGCGGGACCACCTCGGGGTCGATGCCCTTGTGACGGATGGCCCGGGGTACGGTGGGGAGGGCCTGCAGCGCCGCGTCCTTCGTGTCGAACCTTCCCCAGATCAGCTGCCAGCACGGACCGTTCTGGCCGGCGTCCGTACGCTCGGCGCGAACCGTGTCCGGGAAACGTCCCGCCTTGTTGAGTATCCGTTGCAGGTCCTGCGGCTCGCAACCGCGGTCGACCACGATGCCCCAGGCTCCGGGTGCCGTCTTCGGCGCCTTTCGCGCCCCGGACAGGAGGAAGGCGGCCGCGGCCAGGATGATCAGGATGGCGAAGGCGGCCGCAAGGATCCATCGGCTGGGGAACCGCCGGGGCACGGGCTCGTCCAGGGGGGGGGCTCTCATGAGAACGTCCTCGGCAAGCTCCGCGTCCGGTGTGGCCACCGGGACCGGCTCCAGGAGGCCCGCCGCCACCAGCGCCGCCAGCAGGCGCAGGACCTCCTGCTGGTCGTTCGGGTTTCTCCGGACGATCTCCTCTGCCGTGCGTTGCCCCGTGATCTTGGCGACGATCAGGTCGGCCTCCTCGCTCAACTGCAGAGAGGCGTAACGTTCGAGAAAACCTGGAGCGCGCCGGAGGACGACCTGGAGATCAGGGAGAATCGCCTGGGGCAGCTCATCGCTCCCGTGAACCAGAACGGTTTCAACGATGGCATGGCTGAGGGAGATCGTGGGTCCGTTTCCCGCAGGAGGTGCTTCCTCCACCGTTTCGAGCTTTCGCTGGGGGTCCGACAACCAAGCATCCAGGGCGTCCTCCAGCGCCTCCTTGACGGCGGCAACGCCCTCGGTTTCCGAGAGCCCCCGGCGCCGCGCGATGGCGGCGGCCTCCTCGAGGAGGTTGGAGGATTGCAGCACGTCCGGTCCCGCTCCGATGGAGCCGGGATCGAGCCCCTCGATGCCGACGATTCGGCCGCCGGCGACCTTGAGAAGGAGCTTGCCTCCGGACCACGTCAGGGTGATGGAACCGTGGGGACGCTCCGCCACCCACCGCCCGAAACGCCAGATCCACTGCGCATCGCTCATGGCACCACTCTAGCCGATTCTGACCAGGAATTCACCGGGTTTGCTCACCCCGGTCGGAACCGGAGAGCTTTCGCATGGGCACGACGAGCACCGGGCACGGGGTGTGGTGCAGCACCTTGTCCGTCACGCTTCCAAGAACGGTGCGCTCCAGGCCGCGGCTGCCCCGCGTCTTCATGATAATGAGATCGCACCTTTCCTGCTCGGCCACCTCGAGGATCACCTTCCACGGCTTGCCCCGGCTCACGATGATCTCGATCTCGACGTCGGCGGCGTGCTCTTCCACGAGGCCGCTCAGAGTCTTCAACGCCCGGTTCCGGATCGTCTTGTAATAGTCCTCGTTGGGAGAATGGAAGGAGAAGATGTCGGGGTAGGGGAAGGTGTCATCGATAACGGCCAACAGAATCACGCGAGCGCCGTTGAGCCGTGCCAGCTCGACAGCCATATCGAAGGGACGACGCCGGAAGTCCCCCACATCGATGGGCACCAGGATCAGGGACGGGAGTGGGCTGGCCATGGAATCCTCCTTCACGGTGTCATGGCCCCAATATGGCAGCACCGGGGCGGTCTTGACAAGGGCGAGGGCTCTTACTAGGATGACGCTCCCAACGGTTGATCCGTTTGGGAGGTTAGCTCAGCGGAAGAGCACCTGCCTTACACGCAGGGGGTCGTGGGTTCAAATCCCCCACCTCCCACCAGAGGTTACACGACTGCGGGGTCGTAGTTCAGTTGGTTAGAACGCCGGCCTGTCACGCCGGAGGTCGAGGGTTCGAGTCCCTTCGGCCCCGCCACTCAGATCCAAGCCGCCCTTTCGGGCGGCTTTTTTGGATCTGAGTGGCGGGGCCTCCGGGACTCGCGCCGCGGGATCTGCGGGCGGAACGTACGCCGCCCCCCACCCTTTCCGGTCGGGCCTTGCCCTCCCTCCAACCCCCCCGGCTACGTCCGCAAGCCGCAGCTCCTCGCGACGAACAAGTCCCCGCCGGGCGTTTGGGGTTCTTCGGGAGGCGTGGGACCGGTGGGGTTGGGGGCGACGATGCGAGTTGCCCTTTCGGGCGGCGTTTTTGGATCTGATGGCGGGGCCTCCGGGACTCGCGCCGCGGAGCCAGCGGGTGGGCCGGGCCCAGATCATTCCTCGGACGTCGTCGCGAAGAGCGGGAGACGTCGTGACCGGCTTGGACCACACCCGGTCGGGCGGTCCCCTGCTACCATGGAGAACAATGAAAGGAGCCCGTCTGTGGGGTGAATGATCGGATTGGGGCCAGGATCTTTTGGTACTGGGGAAAGTACGACCCGGAAGGGACTCCGGGGAAGCACCTTCTCGTGTACCACCTTCTGGACGTGGCGGCGGTGGGCGCCGTGTTGCTGGACCGCCACCCGACTCTCCTCGGCCGTTTCGCTGCGATGACCGGGCTCGGGCGCGATCCGTCCCGGAAATGGCTCCTGTGGCTGCTCGCTCTCCACGACATCGGGAAGTTCTCCGCGGCGTTTCAGAGGCTTCGGACGGGTCTCTTTCCGGAGGTGCTTTCGGACTGTTACCGCTACACCGAACGACACGACACGCTGGGGTATCTGCTCTGGAAGGAACAACTCCTCGGCCAAGTCTTCCCGTGGCTCGAGCCATATTCTCCCTTTGAGGACGGGCTTCTCACGCTGCTCCGCGCATCCGCCGGCCACCACGGAAAACCACCGGCCGAGGTTGACGGGTGCGAGAAATGGTTCCGGCCGCAGGACATCGAGGCGGCGCGAGATTTCTCCGCCTGGACCAGCGAGTTCTTCTTCGGCAAGAGCTGTCCACCGCCGATGGCGCCCGACGACGAGTATCAGCTCCGGGACGACATCGCCGCAGCCTCATGGTCCCTGGCCGGGTTCACCGTCCTGTGCGACTGGATCGGCTCCAACCGGCGATGGTTCCCATTCGTGGCAGAGCCGATGGATCTCGGTGCCTACTGGAAGCACCGTGCTCTCCCGCAGGCCGGCTTGGCGATTGAGGAGGCCGCCGTCCTTCCCGAGCCGGTGCGGACGAAGTTGGGCTTCGCGGGGCTCTTTCCGGGGCTTCCCGCTGCCACGGACCTCCAACGGGCGGCCGATATCGTCGCCATCGGCTCGGGACCGCAACTGTTCGTCATCGAGGACCTGACCGGTTCCGGCAAGACCGAGGCAGCGCTGACCCTGGCCGGGCGGTTGCTGGCCGCGGGCCAAGCCGAGGGGATCTACGTCGCCCTCCCCACCACCGCCACGGCGGACGCCATGTACGGCCGGGTTGGGCGCGTCTATGGCCGGATGTTCGAGCCGGCCTCCCGGCCCTCCCTGGTTCTGGCCCATTCCCGCCGGGATCTTTCCCGCACGTTCCGCCAGTCCGTGGGCGGCGCACGGATCGAAGCGGAGGCCCCGTACCAGGCGGACGAGACCGGCGCCGCCGCCACCTGCGCCGCATGGCTGGCCGACAGCCGCAAGAAGGCCCTGCTGGCCCAGGTCGGCGTCGGCACCATCGACCAGGCGCTGCTGGCAGCCCTCAACGTCCGCCACCAGAGTCTCCGGGCCCTGGGGCTCCTCGGCAAGGTGTTGATCGTGGACGAGGTCCACGCCTGCGACGCCTACATGAACCGCCTGCTCGAACAGCTGTTGGAGCTCCACGCCGCCCAGGGCGGCAGCGCCATCCTGCTCTCCGCCACCCTGCCCCTCATGACCCGCGAGAAGCTCGTCCGGGCCTTCACGCAGGGCGCTGGCTTCGAGCCACCGGAAACCATCGCCCAGGGCTACCCCCAGCTCCTCGCCGTCTCGGGTGACGCCTGCCACGTGGTCCCGGCCGAACCGCCCTCCTGGTCCCGCCGGACCCTGGAGTTTCGCTTGCTCCACGATCCGGAAGAAGCCCTGGATTGGCTTGTGGAGCGTGCCGAGGCCGGAGCCGCCGTGTGTTGGGTGCGGAACACGGTGCGCGACGCAGTGGAGGCCTACGACGAGCTCGCCGGCCGGCTCGATCCCGGCCGGGTGACGCTCTTCCACGCACGCTTCGTGCTGGGCGACCGGCTCCGGACCGAGGAGGAGGTGCTCGGCCGCTTCGGCAAAGAGAGCCGTGCGGAAGAACGCCGGGGCCGCGTCGTCGTCGCCACCCAGGTCATCGAGCAGTCCCTGGACCTCGACTTCGACGAGATGCTGTCGGACCTCGCCCCGATCGACCTCCTGCTCCAGCGTTCCGGCCGCCTGCGCAGACACCCGCGCGACAAAGAAGGGAATCCCCTCAAGATCAGGGACGGCGCCGATCGGCGGGGACCACCGGTGCTCTACGTTCTGGCGCCTGAGCTCGTGGAGGACCCTCCGGAGGCGTGGATCAGGAGCTCTCTCCCCGGCACGTCGTACGTCTACCCGGACCACGCGGAACTCTGGCGGACCGCCCGTGTTTGCCGCGACCGCCCCACCGCCAGGCTGCCCGAGGATAGCCGCCGGTTGGTTGAGGAGGTGTTCGGCTCCGCCTCGTCCCTCCCCCTTCCCAGCGGCCTGCAGCGGAACGCCATTGAGGCTGAGGGTCAACGGCGCGCCGACGCCTCCCAGGGCAAGGCAAATGCCATCACCTTCTCAGCCGGGTACGGGGGCGGTTTCGACTCCTGGACCGATTTCGAAGACACCCGCACCCGCCTTGGAGAACCCACCGTCACCCTGTGCCTGGCGCGCCGGGACGGCGAAGACCTGCTGCCCATGGCCCAGGACGACGACCCTCGACGCGCCTGGGCGCTCTCGGAAGTCTCCGTTCGCCGGAGCCTGGTCGCGGCCGTTCCGCCCCAGGAGGACCCTGCATTGGACGCGGAGCTGAAAGGAGCCGTGAAACGTGAACCCCGCCTGCGCCGGGTATTGCTACTCCCCTTGGTGCCCTCGGCGGATGGCTGGGACGGCCTCGTCCTCGATGGCGAAGGCAACGCCCGTACGGTCCGATACACAAATGGTCGGGGATTGGAGGTGGAATCAAAAAACCCCGCATGAGCGGGGAACGGATCATCTGCTCCGTGTCTCAGCGCACGAGAGCTGGTTCAGCCCCGGTCTCCCGGGGAGCGTGAGTGGATTATAACACGGAATAATCGGCGGCAACGCACAAGAGCCTTGACATCGAGAATTTCGGCATGTATATTGAAGTTGCAGCTGGATCTCAGGATTCGCTGACATCGCATATGGAGGCTCAGCATGCAGTCAAATGAAAAACACAAGTACCACGGTATGGCGCTGGCCCAGATTGTTGAATACGAGCAATTTTCGGCGCTCAATCCTGCACCGGATCATCAATTCGGCCACTACCGGGTCAATCACGACCGGGAACTCTACGTCAAATATCGCACAGCCCCTCAGCCTTCAGGTGCTTCTCGAAGAGGGGAAACTATCTATCAGTTTACGGTATCTCCCGAGGAGACTCAACGCTACGCAGAGTCCTTGTCAGCAGCTGGTCGGATCTTCCTGGCCCTAGTCTGCGCGGATGATACGGTTATTGGTCTCAACCAGGATCAGATGAAGGAAGTGCTTGCTATCCCCTCAACCCGCCAGGAGTGGATTGAAGTGACACTGCAACGCGAACACTCACCTCGTGTCCGCGGGAGCGCGAGCAGGCGGTCTATTGTCGTTCCACACAATTCGTTCCCCAAGAGAATCTTCGAGGATTAGGACGGAGTTGACCCCATGAACCTCATCGAAGATCCCTGGATTCCCGTGGCCACGCGCTCCGGACGGCGCTTGCGGATTGCGCCGTGGGAGCTGACGAAGGACCTTGAAAAGGACCCCATCGTCATGGTGGCGGCGCCGCGCCCGGACTTCTCCGGTGCGTTGCTCGAGTTCCTCATCGGCCTTCTCCAGACCGAGGCGGCGCCCGAGGAGCGCCGGGACTGGGCCCGTTGGCGCGACGACCCGCCTTCCCCCGCAGTGCTCCACGATCGCCTCACGCCGGCAAAGCCCCACTTCGAGCTTTTCGGCGACGGGCCGCGGTTTATGCAGTCGTTCGACGAGTTCGAGGGGAAGAGCAAGGGAATCGGCGACCTCATCGTGGATGACCCGCCCTCCGAAATGATCAAGAAAAACACCGACCTGTTCATCAAGCGGGACAGGATCTCGGGGCTCTGCCCATCGTGCGCGGCGGCGGCGCTCTACGTGGCGAACGCGTACTCGCCCGCTGCGGGCCGCGGGCACAGGACATCTCTCCGCGGTGGGGGACCCGTCACGACCCTGGTGACGCCGGATCCGGGAAGCCAGCCCGAGCGGATGATCCTCTGGCACGTCGTGTGGCTCAACGTGATGTCTCGCCGGGACTTCGAGAACAGTGTTCCGGGAAACGCCGCGCTTCATTCGCTCGAACACACCTATGCCTGGACGGCGCCCACCCGGACCAGTGAGAACGGCGAGGTGACGACTCCGGAGGACATGTCGCCGTACCACGCCTTCTGGGGGATGCCGCGGAGGATCCGTCTCCACGAACCGGGAGAGGTGGGGAGCTGCGACCTCTGCCTGGATCGTGCACCCCTCGTGCGCGGTTTCGAGCTTCGCCACGGCGGCATGAACTACGACGGGGCCTGGCTGCATCCGCTGACACCCTACTCCTTCGATGAAGCCGGTGTCCCTGCGGCTTTTCACATGCCGCGTGGGGGGCTGGGTTACAAGAACTGGCCGTCGATCGCCACGGGACAGAAGGACCGGAAGATCCGGCGCGAGCCGGCGCTGGTTGGCCGGAACGCTCTGAGGCTGGCCCGTGGTTCCTCCGCAAGGATGAGCATCCTCGCCTTCGGGTATGACGTGGACAACGCCAAGATCCGCGGGTGGTACGAGTACCGGGCGCCGGCCTTCGCCCAGGAGCCGGACGCCGGGGCCGTCCTGAAGGAGAGGGCCGGAGGCATGGTCCTCGCGGCCGGCGAGGTGGCCGGCAACCTTCGAACGGCGCTGCGTGCGGCGTGGAAGTCGGAGAAGTCGCCCGAGTTCGCCATCTCGGCCTTCTGGCAGGGCACCGAGGCCCGTTTCTACCAACGGCTCGACGAGCTGGTCCGGGTACTCGGCGAGGAGGAGGCTGAGCGGAAGGTTCTGAAAACATGGCACGACGTGCTGTGCACCGCGTCGGAGAAACTCTTCGAGACCTGGGCCGAGGCCGGCGAGATCGGGGCGGCCGATCCGGGACGGATTGCGCGGGCCCACGTTCAACTCAAGAAAAACAACTGGAAAACGAGTATCCGGAATGCACTCCTGCTCCCGGAAAAGCAGGCGGGCAAGAAGGGAGAGGCCCATGACTGACCAGGACCTGCCGGCGGTGGAGGTTGTTGCCGGGAAGAACGAGAATCCGAAGAACCTGGAGGAGAGTAGCGTTCTCGCCTGGTGGCACGAGGTGATTGGAGACAAGAACGCACCGGCCGGTCCCCGTGCCGAGCTGCGGCGCGCACGCACGCTGGAGGAGGTGGTCTTCGTCCCCGCGTTTCACGACCTGAGGCGACGGCTAGCCGGTACGGAATGGCGCACGGTGGACCGCCTCGCGTTGGTTGCGGGCGTCCTGGCCCATGTCCGCGAGAATGATCACTCCAAGACCTTCGCTGCCCACATGGGAACACCGAAACCGGGGGGGTCAAAGACGCCGCTGGTCTCGCCGCCTCGTTTCCGCCGCCTCCTGCG
>JAADFN010000020.1 GCA_013152895.1 Acidobacteriota bacterium
GGGATTGAGCGCGAGACGGGCTGCACGCTCGCGTGCAGAACGGCTCGGGATCAAGACCGCGGGCCGGCCGTAGGCCGGGCCTCCCGGGCGCCGCCACGGTCTCGCGACGAATGCACGTAGAAATACGGGCCAGGAGGAACACACCTGCCGGCCGCGTATAATCCCCACTGATGCCGTCCGAGTCGCCACCGTTCATGCACCGCCTTCACCGCGCCGCCGGCGCCGGCCGCGACCTGCTTGCGCGGCTTGCCGACGGCAGGTGGGAGCTGTTCGCCAAGGCCTCGGACGTCCACACTTTCGTCCGCTCTGCCAGCTTCCCGGAGCAGGAGGCCAGGATCGAGGAAACCGGCGTGGCCGTCCGTGTCACCTCAGGCGGCCGGACCGGTTTCGCCGCTGCATCCGGGCTCGAAGCGGCGGCTGCCCGCCACGCCATCGAGGGAGCCCTCGCCTCGGCCCTCCCCCAGCCGCACGATCCCATTCCCCCGGCACGCCTTCTCGGCAGCATTCAGCCTCCCGAACGCCCCGGCCCTCCCGCCCCGGGATGGGCCTCATTCATCAGCGAACGCCTGGACGGCCGCATCCGCGCCGAATCGCGCGGCCTCCTGACGCCGGTCCGCATTTCCGTGCACGAGGGGCGCTACGCCTGGATCCTGACGAACGGGGAGGGCGCCGTCGCAACGCACCAGAGCACGGCGTGCTCCGTGACCGCCGAGCTGGCCCGGGAGGGATGGGGCGCCTCCCGGCAATGGGTGTGGGTCTCGGACCCCGCAGCGCTCGACCCCGAGGAGCTGGCCATCCGGATCACCGACCGCGGGCTTCTCGGCGGGCATCCCGGCTCGCTGCGCTCGGGGCTGTGGGACGTGCTCCTCGCGAGCGAAGTGGCCGCCCAGCTCTTGGCGGCGCTGGCGCCCCTGTTCGTCGCCGGGCATGGCCGCGGCGACGCCCTCGCGCGCCTCCTCGACCGGGAGGGGCGCCTGGCGTCACCGATGCTGACCCTGGTCGACGACCGCTCCGGGGAGCACGGTCCGCTGACGGCCCCGTGCGACGGGGAGGGCCTCCCGGCGCGCCGGATCACGATCCTCGAGGAGGGCGTCCCCCGTCACAGGATCGCATCGTACGGGGACGCCCTGTCGGCCGGCGATCCGCCGAACGGTGGCGCCAGGCGGGTGTCGTACCGGGATCCTCCAGTCAGCGGTCTTGCGAACCTGATGGTCATCACGAGCGACGGAGAGCCTCCCGGGCGCCTCCTGGAGCAGGCGCCCTCGGCCGTTTACCTCACTCGCCTGCTCTCCCCGGTGGCGATCGACGCCGAACGCAACCTCGTCCGGATGCTGGCGTCCGGGCTGCGGCTCGCCGGAAGCCGGCCCGAATCGTGGCATCCTCTCCTCGAGCTGCGGTGCGGGCTCGGACCGATGCTGCGCAGCGTGGACGCGGTCGGCACCGACCTTGAATGGTACGAGACGGCGGCGGGGTACGTTGGCGCCCCATCGCTGCTGATTCGCCGCCAGCCCGTCTTCGAAGGAGGGTGATGTCATGGAGATTGGAATTGTCGGACGCGCACTGAGTGGAAAAACGACCCTGTTCAACCTGTTGACCGGCAACAGCGAAAAGACGGGGCTCGCGGGCGGGCGCGGAACGAGCCACACGGGGATTGCGCGGGTTCCCGACGACCGCCTCGTCAAGCTTGCGGAGCTGTTTCACCCGAAGAAGACGACGCCTGCAACGGTGCAGTACGTCGACGTTCCCGCGCTCCCCGACGCGCACGGGCACGAAGGCGCGATGAACCTCGCACAGCTTCGAACGATGGACGCGCTGATGGTGGTACTCCGGGCGTTCGAGAATGCGGAGGCGCCACACCCCGCCGGCTCGATCGATCCGGTCCGGGATCTTGTGCACGTCGAGGAGGAGTTCCTGCTCCAGGACCAGATGGTCGTCGAGAGGAGGCTGGAGCGGCTCGAAAAGGATCTCAAGAAACGGCGCGCCCCGGAGCTGGAGGCCGAGAAGGAGGTTCTCGAGCGGTGCCTTGCGAGCCTGGAGGAGGGTCGTCCGCTGCGAGACGCCGGGCTCGACGAGGCCGCACGCAAGCTTCTCCGTGGCTTCACGTTTCTCTCCCTCAAACCGCTCCTCGCCGTCGTCAACCTCGATGAATCCCGGGTCGGCGAGGATCCGTTCTCCGAGCCCCGGTGGGCAGATCTCGTGAAGCGGCCCCAGACCGCGTACACGAGCGTCTGCGCCACGCTCGAAGGGGAGCTGGCCGAGATGGACCCCGCCGACGCGGCCGAGCTGATGGAGGAGATGGGGCTGGCCGACCGTGCGCTCGACCGGATCATTCACGCCTCCTACGAGTTGCTCGGACTGATCTCCTTCTTCACCGTCGGCGAGGATGAGTGCCGCGCGTGGCCGATCCGGAGGGGAACGACGGCGCTCGAGGCAGCGGGCGTCATCCACACCGATATCCAGCGGGGGTTCATCCGGGCAGAGACGGTGCGGTGGGACGAGCTTCTCGACGCCGGCTCGATGGCTTTCTGCCGGCAGCGCGGCACGCTCCGCCTGGAAGGCAAGACGTACATCGCCCAGGATGGCGACGTCATGCACTTTCGATTCAATATTTGATCGTCATCCTGGTAAAATGGAATCGATCGGTATGATCGAATGTACCCCATGATCGCGCGAAAAACGGGGAGGTACCAGCGTGGACAGCAACACATCATCGAAGATCGCCGAAATCGAGAAACTCCTCTCCAGCGAAACGCGCGAGGAGGTCCGCCGCGGGCTGGAGCTCACCATCGCGGAGATCGGCCGGTGCGGAACGGATTCGGCCCAGGAGCTTTTCGAGGCCTTGACCTCGCTTTTCTATATCGATCCACTGGACCGCCCGGACCTCAAGCCGTGCCTCGACGAGGCCATCGACCTCGTCATCGGCCTTGGGGATCGCGTGATCCCGACCCTGCTTGAACGCCTGAACGACAGCGATCTCAAGGCGCAGATCGTCATTGCGAACGTCCTGGGCCGCCTCGGCGCCGATGCCGTTGATCCGCTCCTCGACGCGTACCACGCGACGAATGATCCCGGGAAGCGCTCGTTCATCCTGTACGCTCTCGGCCACGTGCGCTCTCCACGGGCCGCCCGGGGTCTCCCCGAGCTCCTTGAGGCAGCTGCCGCGAAGGACCCCAACCTCCGCGACACGGCGACGCGGGCGATCGGCCGCATCTTCGAGTGGATCCCGCGCGGCGAGCTCTCCCCCGGTGAGATCGGGCGCGTCATTGACGTTCTTCGCGCCAACCTCGCCGACCACAACGCCGGGATCCGGGCCAAGGCGATCCGCAGCCTGGGCAAGCTCGCGCGTTTTGGGCACTTGAACAAGGATCAGTGCCTGTGGCTGTATGACACGCTCAAGCTCGTCACGGGCACCGACGACCGCCACGCATGGGACCGCGCCTATATCGTGCGCAAGGAAGCCCGGGAAGCCATGGGACACTGCTACAACATGGTGCACCCTGACGAGTGAATGAAACGCGCCGTCATGCCCGGCTCTTCCCAAAGTAGACCAGCCGGCATACACTTTCGAAAAGGAGATGACGCCATGAAGACACTCCGTCGTACGTTCGCCTTCGTCTGTCTCGCAACGATCCTCGGGCTCGGCAGCTCTGCGGCCTCCGGGCTTGCCCAGAGCTCTGCAGCCATCAATGCTCCCATGCTGGGTTACGAAATAACGCTCACGCGGCCCGTCCGCATGGGACACGTCGAGATGAAGTTTTCCACCGGCACGAAGGCACATGCCCTGATCGCTGACGGACGCGTGTGTGGCATGCTGATCGAGGGCGACGGATGGTTGAAATACACGATCGACAACACGTTCAGCATCCCGGTCGCCAAGCGCAACATCACGCGGTGCAGCCACCTGCACCACGCCATGATCGATGGAGCGCTCCAGGCGGGCGAAGCGATCACGGGCGCCGTCATCTGGGGGTGGAACGTCGTTCCCACAAAGCCGAAGGCCGGGATCCACGCTGGAAGCCAAGGCCTCCCCGCATGGGCGACGAGTATCGTGACCAAGCCGTTGTTTTCCCCGCCCTCGGATCTACTTCTCGCCGAGAAACGGCTCGGCGCTCACGGGACGTTCTACGCCGTGGTTGCAGGCGCAAAGAACAACCTGCTCATCGCCGCCGATCCGCTGGATAAACGCTGTGAATTCCTCTACAGAATTCGCAAGGTCAAACGAACCGCCAGCCTGTATCACGGCCGCTTCTACCTCGAGGAGCTCGCCGCCCAGCCGCTGGGCCGGCGCTGGATCGACCGCTTCCCGGCGCCGTTGGTCGCCACCCACCAGAGCATCGATATCGACAACGACCATGGCCCCCATGTGATCGTGCGAACCACGAGCACGCTCGTCGCGACCCGTCCCAGCGTTGGCCTGTGGGTCGTGGCTCTCGTCAGTGACCACAGCGATGCGACGAATCTCTATCCAATCAGGGTTACCTCGGTCACGGTCGACGGCCGACCCGCCGACTTTCTGCATCACAGTGGAGAGCTGCTGGTCGCGCTTGACCCGCCGGTGATGCAAGGCCGCACCGTGACCGTGTCAGTCGTGAACGAGGGCAATCTCGCCACCCCGCCCGGACACGACAACTACTGGTGGCTGGGAACGTGGCCCTGGTACCCGCAACCGCCCCTCAACGGCGAGTTCGCCACGGTCGACATGTCGGTCCGCACGCCCAGCCCGTTCATTCCCTTCGCTTCGGGAGCCATCGTCGCCAAGGGCATCAAGGATGGCTACGCCTTCGTCCGTACACGCCTCGACCGGCCATCGCAGCTCCCCGTTGCAGCGGCCGGGAAGTACCACGTGTACTCGAAGACCAGGAATGGCATCACGTGCAACGTGGCCTCGTACGTCTTCGGCAAGAAGAAGGCGTGCCGCCGCCTGATCAAGGATTTCTTTGCCGCCTCTTCGTTTTACGGCAAGCTGTTCGACGCACCCTGGCCCTATCCGGACGTCCAGGTCATCGAGATCAACACGTGGGGTTTCGGCCAGGCGCCTCCCGGGGTGATATTCATCACGAAGGAAGCGTACCAGCCACTGATCGACACGTTCAACCAGTTCTTTTCAGCCGGTGTCAACGAACGCTACGTCCACGAGATCGCCCACACCTGGTGGGGGCACCGGCTGATGATGGATTCGCTCGACGAACAGTGGCTGACTGAAAGCTTTGCCGAATACTCGGCCGCCATGTTTCTCCAGGCCGCCCATGGCGGCGGAAGGGCGGGCGCCAAGGTATTCAAACAAATTCTCGATGGGTGGCGGGCGCATACGAAAGAGATCGGCCCGGGAGGCAGCATCTTCCTTGCCAATCACCTCGCCGGGGAGGGAATGCGCGACTACCAGGACCGCATCTACCTTCTGTACGCCAAGGGGCCATTGGTGCTCCACGCCATCCGCCTGAGACTGCGCAAGATCGCAGGAAGCACGAAGAAGGGGGACGCCATGTTCATCACCCTTCTGCGCTCCTTCCTGAAGAACACCGATTTCAAGTGGGGCTCCACCCGCACGCTGATCGGCATCCTCGATCAGATGACCGGACAGAACTGGCAACCATTCTTCGACCGCTACGTTTTCGGCACCGAGACCCCGCACGTCTGAGCCCCGACGTTCTGACTGGAACGGACCGTGCTACTTCTTTGGTGGCGTTGACCTGGGTGGCTGAGCCTTCGGCGTCTTCTTTGGCGGTTGCCACGAGCTGCCCCACGGCATCCTGTTCGGATTGGGAGTCGGGGTCGGCTTTGGCGGCACGCCCTTGACCGTGAATCTCGGCTCGAATCCCTTGGTATGAGCCGCCTGTTCTTTTGCGTGGGCCTTTTCAAGCGCCTTTGCACGGGCCGTTGGGGTTGCCCGGCGGGAGCGATGCGGCCGCACGGCCGGATGGTGCGCCGGAGCCTCCGCCTTGCGCTGCCGTTCAATCTTCTTTGGCTTGTGGACAACGCCGTGCGAACTTTCGAGCGCATGGCGTCTCCTGGCCGACGGCGTCAGGCCCGACTTGAACTCCTGGAGCCTGTGCGCCTCGTAATACTTCATCGGCATGTGTCCGGCAAACTGTTCCTGGTTCAGATGCCGCACCAACGCGCCGAGCTGCAGCCTGGAGTTGAGAACCTCGGGGTTGACCTTGGGATTCGCGAGATCCGGATCGAAACGAAACGCCCGGTCGTAGAAGCGCATCGCGTCGAACGGGTCGCCGAGCTGTTCCTCCACGAGGCCCATGTAGAAATTGCACCATCCATTGCCGGTGAGAATCTTGAGGCATCGCTTGTAGTTCCGGCGTGCAGCCTTGAGGTGAGACCTCTCGTGCTCGACCAGCCCGGCCAGGAACCATGGCTCCGCCAGATTCGGATAGGCCTTCGCGGTTTCACGGTACATCTTGATCGCATCTTCGGGGAAGCCGCGCTTGTAGAGCATGGTTCCAAGGTCCAGCATCTCCGCGGCAGACGCCTTGTGCGCCTTCACCTTGGACCAGTACTCGACAATCGCCCTGTCACCGGGATTCTTCGGATTCAGCCAGTGAAAGAAAACCGGCGCCCCCTCGGGCCGTGGCTGAAGCTTTTCCTGCGCCACGGCGGGCGACGCCATCACGACCAGCGCTCCCAGTGCGACAGCCAGACATCTCGTCATGCTGATTCTCATCCCGTCAACCCCCGTTCCCATTCCGGTTCCGCCCACGGGCGGCGAGCTTCACCTTACCATCCCGGACCACGACATCGAAGCGCACGGCTTCCCCGAGACGCTTCTCCAAGGCTTCCCTCTGCCTGGCAAGCCGTGCCACGAAGCCCTCCTCGTCGAACTTGACATCCTCACCCAAGGCTCGTTTCGCCGCGCAATACCGTTCGTACAGGGCATGTTCACGATCCTCACTCTCCTGTACGGCTTTCGCCGCCTTCGCGTTTGTTGGTGCGGCCACCCCAGCCACGGCGACCCCGGGCCTCCGACCCTCCTCTCTCACCCGGAGCTGCCGTTCCCACAACGCGTTGTACGTGTGGAACCGTTGCTGCAACTGCTCCAACCGGAACTGGTTCGTCCGGGACCTGAAACCAGATTCCCCCAGGAGCCGCAAACGTCTGGCAACGAGCTGCCTCTCATCCTGCGGTGGCGTCTTGCGCTCACCGGCGAAAAACCTCTCCCAGTCGAGGATCAGCCGGTCCACCTGCGCGGTGAGAATCCTCAGCTTTTCCGCTTCGTCCATCCGCTCAAGATCCTCCCCTCGTGCGCCCGCGCGCTGCCAGTCTCCGCGGGGCCCACAACGCCGTTGGGCACGGCGACGGTTCCTCGCGCCGTCCCCCGCCGGTCCCACCTTTGCTCCCGCCGCCGCGCCGGTTACAATATGATCTCATGTCGTCATTGTACCGTCAGCTTCCCGCCGTTCACAGGCTCCTGGACACGCCGGAGCTTGCAGGGGCCATCGCCCGCCACGGCCAGGCCGCCGTCGTCGCCGCGTGCCAGCGGGCGCTGGACGGACTTCGGGCGAGCATCGGATCGGGCGAGATCACAGCAGGCTCCTTCGAGCACGCATGCACCGGCTTGCCAGCAGCCATCGCCGCCGCTCTGGACGCTCCCGCCAACGAGCCATACATCGGCGTCATCAACGCCACGGGTGTGCTGATTCACACCAACCTCGGCCGGTCCCCCCTGGCCAGCCCCGTACCGTCCAGCCTGGGTGGATACCTGGCGCTCGAGCTCGATCTTGAAACGGGCGGGCGCGGACAACGCCTGGCGCCGATCCGCCGGCGCCTGGCGGATGTCTTCGGAATCGAGGACGCGGTCATGGTCAACAACAACGCCGCTGCCGTGCTCCTGATGCTCACCGCTCACGCCGCGGGCCGCTCCGTCATCGTCTCGCGCAGCCAGCTCATCGAGATCGGCGGCTCGTTCCGGCTCCCGGACGTCATGGCGGCGTCCGGCGCTCATCTCGTCGAGGTGGGATGCACGAACCGCACCCATCTCGCCGACTACGCCAACGCCATCGGGGAGGACACGGCCGCCATCCTCGTGGCCCACCGATCCAACTACCGGATCATCGGCTTCACGGCGGAACCGGGCCTCGGCGAGCTCGCCGCCCTCGCCCACGAACGCGGGCTGCCGCTGTTCGTCGACCAGGGATCGGGCGCCATCCACGATCTCGCCCGCTGGGGTCTGCCCCACGAGCCGACGGTCCCCGAGATCCTCGATGAAGGCGCCGACATCGTCTGCTTCTCGGGGGACAAGCTCCTCGGAGGTCCCCAGGCCGGCATCCTCGCCGGGAAGCGTGCCTGGATCGAGCCGCTCGGCCGCCACCCGCTGTTCCGCGCGCTGAGGCCCGGCAAGACCACCCTCGCGTGGATGGACGCCGTGCTCGCCGCCCACCGCGCCGGGCGCCTGGACGACGTTCCGCTCTACGCCATGCTCGGCACTCCGCTCCCCGCCCTGCGCCGGCGCGCCCGCCGCCTCGTCAAGCGCCTGGCCGAAGCCGGGATCACGGCCAGGGCGTCCGCGACGGAGGCAACCCTCGGTGGAGGGACCGCACCCGGCGCCGTCATCCCGAGCTGGGGCCTTCGCATTCCCGGAGATCAACGTCTCGCCGCCGCCCTGCGCACCGTGCGCCCACCGGTGATCGGTCACATCGAGAATGGCGAGATCGTCCTCGATCTGAGAACCGTCTTCCCCTCCCAGGACACCGATCTCGCCCAAAGCATCATCGCCGCCTCTCATTCGTTCGTCACGCCATCCGACGAAGAAAAGCCGTAAACCGCAGCCAGAAGCGCCGTTTCCCACAGGCACCGCCCGCGACGTGCCCCAAGCACGCCCCGGCGCCCCCCGGCGGGTACACCCCCGAGCCGCCGCCGAGGCCAAAAGCCGAGGCA
>JAADFN010000021.1 GCA_013152895.1 Acidobacteriota bacterium
GGCACGCTCGCGTGCAGGACGGGTCAGGGGCGAGACCGCGGGCCGGCCGTAGGCCGGGCCTCCCGGGCGCTGCCACGGTCTCTCGACGAACCTGAATGCCGGTCAACGGGGAATTTCGTGTATGTCACTGTCAGCGCGAATCTTGGCGAGGCCGCACCCCCTTTGTTAGTCCATAGACGTGGTGCTGCTCCTGGGGCATGACGGTGCTCAGAATGACAGTGAGGAGGCAGTTACTCGTCTTTCTCTGCGTTTCCCTGCGTCCTCTGCGGTCAAGCTTTCTTCTCTGTGCCCCGCCTCGGGCTTGGCGGCTTTGCACCCTGGCGGCTTGGCGTTACGTTCCCTCCCTCTTTATCTCGCTCACCAACGGTTGTAGGTTGGACACATTCACCGCCTTTGACTTGACACGTGCGGAGGAGGTTCACGAGCTCGTAACCCTTTCCCTCTACGCACGACGCGCATCCTTGAGCGCCCCCACCCTCGAGAATCCTACAGTTGCGACTCTTCCTTGAGCTCGCGGCGCATCAGCTCGGATAGCGCGTCGTGCGGGGTGATCCTTCCCGCGAGGATTCTCGTGATGGCATCGGAAATTGGCATCTCGACGCCCATGCTCGATGCCAGCCGCGTCACCGCGGGCGCGGTTCGCACGCCCTCGGCGACCTCTCGCGTGGCACCGAGTATCTCCTCGAGCTTTTCGCCCTGACCGAGCTTGAAGCCGACGGCCCGGTTCCTCGAAAGTTTCCCGGTGCAGGTCAGCACGAGATCTCCCATGCCCGCGAGCCCGCGAAACGTCGCCACGTCGGCGCCCAGCGCCACGCCGAGCCTCGTGATCTCGTGCAATCCCCGCGTCATCAGCGCCGCCTGGGTGTTGGCGCCCAGCCCGAGGCCATCGATGATTCCAGCGGCGATAGCGATCACGTTCTTCAACGCTCCCGCCAGCTCGACGCCGACGAGATCGGTCCCCGCGTAGCAACGCAGGTGGCCGTCGGAAAACCCCCGCTGCAGGCTGGCGGCGATGGAGAGATCGGGGCACGCGAGCACCGCCGCCGACGGGTGACCCAGGATGACCTCCCGCGCGAACGTCGGACCGGACAGGGCGCAGAACCTGTTCTTCGCGATGCCGAAGACGTCCGTCGCCAGCTCGTCCATCCGCCTGAGGCTGTGTGTCTCGATCCCCTTGGACGCCGAGACCACGACGACGTCGGGACGCAGGAAGCCCGCCAGGCTCTCCATCACTTTCCGGGAAAACTGGACTGGCACGACCCAGACCCACACGGCGGCGTGCGACGCCGCCTCTTCGAGCTCATCGGTGGCCTTCAGGCTCGGTGCCAGGTCCAGGTCGCTCTGAAACAACGGGTTACGGTGCGCCTCGTTGATACCCGTCGCGACCTCGTTCTCGCGCGCCCACACCAGGACGTCGTGCCCGCCGCGAGCGAAGTGATGCGCCAGCGCCGTTCCCCAAGAACCTGCTCCGAATACGCTGATCTTCATGCGTGTCCTCCCCTGCCGGATCGTGGCAGCGATTCGTCGATCGACGGCTCACGGCCGCCCAGCAGCCGCTTGATGTTCGGGATGTGGCGGATGATGACCACGACGGCGATGATCGCGCCGGAGACGACCGTTGCCCGGCCGGCCCCGCTGACGAAGAACAGGATGACCGGGAAGAACGCCGCCGTGACCATCGAGGCCAGGGAGACTTTCCGCCGGAGCATCACGACGACGAGCCAGACGATCAACGCCGCTCCGACCGAGAGCGGAGCGACCGGGAGAAAGGTACCCATCCCCGTCGCGACGCCCTTGCCACCGCGAAAACGCAGCCACACCGGGAAGCAATGGCCGATCACCGCCGCGACCGCCGCCGCGCCGATCCAGCGGCTCGACGGGTTGTACGCCGCCATCAGCAGGACCGGGAGCGCTCCCTTGCTGATGTCGAGCACGGCCACGAGCGCCCCGACGGCCCATCCGGCCGCGCGCACCGCGTTGGTCGCGCCGACGTTCCCGGAGCCCTGTCCCCGGACGTCCCGTCCCGTGCTCAGCCGGACCAGCACCAGCGCGAACGGAATCGATCCGCTGAGGTATGACACGGCCACCAAGATGTATTCCAACGTTCCTCCCTGTCCCAGCTCAAAGTGTACACCGCCGGGAACCTCCCCGACGGCGTGCCCGCGTCCCCAGGAACGCCACAGTTCGCCCCCCCCCGCCACCTCCTGGCTGGAATGCGGGTAACGGCTCCTCGTGTTTGCATATCTGAACGAGCGTGCATCCCAGTTCGAAGGCGACCAGGAAGGAGTCAGCAAGGATGATCGTAGGAGCCCTGAAGGAAACCTTCCCCGGCGAGAGGCGGGTCGCCCTGATTCCGAGCGCCGTCCCGGCCCTGACACGGGCCGGCCTCGAAGTGCTGATCGAACCTGGAGCAGGCCACGACGCCGGCTTCCCGGACCGGGCCTTCATCGACAAAGGGGCGGCCATCGCCGCTTCGCGCAACGAAGTGCTGGCCAAGGCCGATGTCATTCTCCAGGTCCGGACGGCCGGCGCCAACCCCGAGGCCGGTCTCGCCGATCTGGAGCAGATCGAGCCGGGCACGGTGGTCATCGGCTTCTGCGAGCCGCTGGTCCCTTCCGCCGCCCTCGATGCGGCGGTCAAGCGCGGGCTCACGCTCTTTTCGATGGAGCTGATGCCCCGCATCACCCGCGCCCAGAGCATGGACGCCCTCTCCTCGATGGCCACCATCGCCGGCTACAAGGCCGTGCTCATCGCGGCGGATGCGCTGCCACGGATGTTTCCGATGCTGATGACCGCCGGGGGAACCATCGCTCCCGCCCGCGTGTTCGTCGTTGGCGCCGGCGTCGCCGGCCTCCAGGCGATCGCCACGGCCCACCGCCTCGGTGCGATCGTCCAGGCGTACGACGTCCGGCCCGCCGTGAAGGAGCAGGTCGAAAGCCTCGGCGCCACGTTCGTTGCAATGGAGCTCGAGACGGAGGAAGCCGAGGATGCGGGCGGATACGCCAGGGAGCTCGGCGAGGCGTTCTACCGCAGGCAGCGCGAGATGATGAAGCGCGTTATCGCCGCGTCCAACGTCGTCATCACCACCGCCGTCATTCCGGGTACGAAGGCGCCGATTCTCGTCACCGCTCCAATGGTCGAGGGGATGGCGCCCGGCTCCGTCATCGTCGACCTCGCCGCGGAGCGGGGCGGCAACTGCGAGCTCACCCGGCCGGGCGAGACCGTCGACCACGGCGGCGTCACCATCTTCGGCCCGCTGAACATCGCCTCCTCGATCCCGTACCACGCCAGCCAGATGTTTGCGAAGAACATCTCGACGTTCCTTCTCCACCTGGTCACGAACGGTGAGCTCGCCATCGACACGTCGGACGAGATCACGGCGGGGACCCTCGTCGCGCGCGACGGCGAGGTTGTCCACCCGCGGGTCAGGGAGGTTCTCGGCGCCGCCGGTGCGAAGGGAGATTCGCAATGACCAACATCGTCATGCTCATCACCGTGTTCGTCCTCGCCATCTTCGTCGGGTTCGAGGTGATCACCAAGGTTCCCCCGACATTGCATACCCCGCTGATGTCGGGGTCCAACGCGATCTCGGGCATCACCATCATCGGCGCCCTCGCCTTCGCGGGCGCCGTCGGAGAGGCCCCGCTGGCGAAGATCCTCGCCACGGTCGCGGTCGCCTTCGCCACGATCAACGTCGTCGGCGGGTTCCTGGTGACCCACCGGATGCTCAAGATGTTCAAGAGAAGGTGAGGACACCGAGATGCTGGGACCCAACGTTGTCAACACCGTCTATCTCATCGCGGCCGTCCTCTTCATTCTCGATCTCACGTGGATGGCCCACCCGAAGACCGCCGTCAGGGGCAACGTCGCCGGCGCCGTGGGCATGGGGCTCGCCATCCTCGCGACCCTCCTGAGCCAGAAGCAGGACTGGTCGTACATCATCATCGGCGTGGTGATCGGCACGATCATCGGCGGTATCGCCGGCCTCAGGGTCAAGATGACATCGATGCCGGAGATGGTCGGTCTCTTCAACGGATTCGGCGGTGGGGCGTCCATCCTCGTCGCCGGCGCGGCGCTGGTCGCGGCCTTCAGCGCCCTTCATTCCGGCGCGGCCATGAGCATGCAGGCCAGGATCGCCACCGTGGCGTCCGGCATCATCGGGTCCGTCACGTTCTTTGGCAGCTACGTCGCCTTCGGAAAGCTCGCCGAGTTCCTCGCCGTCACACGGAAGCTTCGCCCGTGGCAGCGCGCCGTCAAGTACGGGGTTTCCCTGCTCGTCGCGGCCGGCGGCCTGTGGTACGGCTTCGTCTCCGGCGCAGGCGCCTGGGCGATCGTGGTAATGGTGTCGGCCGTCGCGATCGCCGGCCTCCTCCTGATGCGGTCCGATCACTTCCCGGGAATGAACGCCGTCAAGCTGCTCTCCGCCATCGCATCCGTTCTGCTCGGCGTGCTGCTCGTGATGCAGCCGGAGAACCTGCTCCTCTACTGGGCGCTCGTGGGTGTCGCGGGCATCCTCGGCGTGATCCTGACGATCTCGATCGGCGGGGCCGACATGCCGGTGGTCATCGCCCTTCTCAACTCCTACTCGGGGCTGGCGGCCGCGGCCACCGGGTTCGTCATCAACAACACCGTGCTGATCATCGCGGGCTCGCTCGTCGGCGCCTCCGGGATCATCCTGACCAACATCATGTGCAAGGCGATGAACCGTTCGCTCCTCAACGTGTTGTTCGGCACGATCGGCCCGACCGGCCACACGCCCGATGCCGACGAGGTCTACAAGACCGTCAAGGCGGCCTCGGCCGAGGAGATCGCCATGATCCTCGACGGCGTGCAACGCGTCCTCATCGTTCCGGGATACGGGATGGCCGTCGCCCAGGCCCAGCACGCCGTCCGGGAGCTGGCGGCGTACCTGGAATCGATGGGAATCAACGTGGAGTTCGGGATCCATCCCGTCGCCGGCCGGATGCCGGGACACATGAACGTGCTACTGGCCGAAGCCAACGTTTCGTACGATAAGCTCAAGGAGATGGATGAGGTCAACGCCGCCATGGAGCAGGTCGACGTTGCCATCGTGCTCGGCGCCAACGACGTGGTCAACCCGGTCGCCCGGACCGACCCGTCGAGCGCGATCGCCGGCATGCCGATCATCAACGTCGACAAGGCCCGGACCGTTGTCGTTATCAAGCGCAGCCTGGGACCGGGCTTCGCCGGCATTCCCAACCCCCTGTTCGCCGCCGCCAATACCCTGATGTTCTTCGGGGACGGCAAGAAGGCGCTCGTCGACCTGATGGTCGCCCTCAAGGAGCTCTGAGTGACGTCCGCGTTCCGGCGGGCATTCGCGTGTCCTCCCGCCGCTGCGCGCGGAGGGAAACTTTTCAGAGAGGCGGCGCGGACGTCATGAGCCCGGGAAGACTCGATCCCGCGGCCGGCCTGACGGTCTTCGAGGCGTTCGGCGGCGCCGTCGTGGTCTCGCTCGCCTTCGAGGAGGAGCTCCTCGCGCTGGCCGCGGCAGGCCGTCCCGCGCTCTCGGTCTCCTCGTGGACCGGGCCCGTGGCGTTGCTCGGCTACGGCCAGCCCGCGAGCGACATCGACCTCGAAGCCTGCCGCGCTCGCGGAATCCCGGTCCTGCGCCGGATCACCGGGGGCACGGGCGTCATTCTTGCGGGCGATCTCGCCGTTTCGCTGGCGCTTCCAGCCGATCATCCGTGGGCGGCCACCATCGGCGGGCTGTACGACCGGTTCCTCGACGCGCTGGCGGAGGCCCTCGCCCTCCGCGGCGCAGCCGTCGAACGGCCCGCTCCGCGGCAGGCCGCGGGCCGCCAACGCTCCCCGATCTGCTTCGAGGACCAGATGGCCGATACGCTGAGCGTCGACGGGCGCAAGGTCGCCGGATGCGCGCAGGCGCGGCGCAAGTCATCGGTGCTGATCCATGCCGCCGTGCTGCTTGGGCTCGACGCCGGCCTCTACGAGACCATTTTCGGCGTCAGTACGGAACGCATCCAGGCGGCGCTCGCCCCGGCGGGACCGGACCTGCACCCCCGCGAGCTTGGCGAGGCCGTAACGCACACGCTTGCCGGGGCGCTCGGGCTGGCGCCGCAGCCGCGGCGCCGCCCGCCGGTCGCAGCGCAGTTCCTCGACCGCTACCGCACGCCGCGGTGGGCGCCGGTCCCGCCATCCTGAAGGCCGGCCACGGGAATAGAGTCGCACGCCAGCCCGTTACAAATGCGACAGAGACGTATTCTCGTTGGGAGGAACATGCCGCGAACAATCATCCACGAATGCGCCGTCGAGCGGCTGGAGATTCTCGGTCCCGAGGGGCAGCTTGACACGGAGCTGATGCCCGAGCTTGACGACGAAACCGTCAGGGCTCTCTACCGTGACATGGTCCGGATGCGGACCTTCGACGACAAGGCGGTCAAGCTGCAACGCCAGGGCAGGATGGGAACGTGGGCCCAGCTCAAGGGTCAAGAGGCCATCCAGGCCGGCGTTGCCCTGGCGATGATCGAGTCGGACTGGCTGATCCCGGCGTTTCGCGAGCACGGCCTCATGTTGCTGCGCGGCGTACCCGGCCATCTCATCTATGCGTACTGGGCCGGCGACGAGCGCGGCGCCAGCTTCCCGGAGGGTGTCCGCTGCCTGCCGATCGCCGTCCCGGTGGGGAGCCAGCTCACCCACGGCGCCGGCATCGGCCTCTCCCTCAAGCTGCGCGGCGAGCACGCCGCCGCCGTGACCTTCGGCGGAGACGGCGCCACATCGGAGGGCGACTTTCACGAGGCGCTCAACTTCGCCGGGGTCTTTGGGACGAAAACCGTCTTCGTGATTCAAAACAACCAGTGGGCAATCTCGATGCCCCGCAAACGCCAGACATCCTCCCCCACGCTGGCGCAGAAGGCGGACGCCTACGGAATCCCGGGCCTCCAGGTCGACGGAAACGACGTCTTCGCCGTCTACACCGCCGCCGTCGAGGCGTTCGAACGGGCGCGTTCGGGAGGCGGTCCATCGCTGATCGAGGCGGTCACCTACAGGCTCGGCGACCACACCACCGCCGACGACGCCACCCGCTACCGCACCGGCGAGGAGCTCGAATACTGGCAGCGGAGGGATCCCATCCCGCGCCTGCGCCGCCACCTCGAGGGGCGCGGCCTGTGGGACGCAGAGCAGGACCAGGCGCTCAAGGAAGAAGCTGTACGGTGGGTCGCCTCCCAGGTTGACGCCTTCAACGCCATGCCCATGGCCGACCCCGGCGACATCTTCCGTTTCATGTACCACGAGGTACCGCCCGCGTTGGCAGAGCAGCTCGAGTGGCTGGAGAGGGAGGTGCGCGCATGAACGCCGGCCGCCCACTGCACACGCGGGAGCCGGAGCACGGTCTGCACGCCGTCGCCCCGGCGGCAAGCCCAAAGCTGACGATCGCCCAGGCGGTTTGCGGCGCCCTGGCCAGCGAAATGGAACGCGACGAGCGGATCATCGTCCTCGGCGAAGATGTCGGGATCAACGGCGGCGTCTTCCGGGCCACGGACGGCCTGCTCGCGCAGTTCGGTCCCGAGCGCGTCATGGACACGCCGCTCGCCGAGGGCGCCATCATCGGCGTCTCGGTCGGCCTCGCCGTCACCGGTTTCCGGCCCGTCGCGGAGATCCAGTTCATGGGCTTCGTCTACCCCGCGGTCAACCAGATCCTGGCGCACGCCGCGCGGATGCGCAACCGGACGCGCGGGCGCCTGCAGGTGCCGATGGTCATCCGCATGCCGTACGGCGGCGGCATCCACGCGCCGGAGAGCCACTCCGAGAGCTACGAGGCGCTCTTCGTCCACTCGCCCGGTATCAAGGTTGTCGTCCCCTCCAACCCGTACGATGCCAAGGGGCTGCTGATCTCGGCGATCCGCGACGAGGATCCCGTGATGTTCCTCGAACCGAAACGGATCTACCGCGCCTTTCGCGAGCCCGTGCCGGACGAGAGTTACACCGTACCGATCGGCACGGCGGCGGTACCCCGCACGGGTGGCGATGTCACGTTGATCGCCTGGGGCGCGATGGTCCGGATCTGTCTCGACGCCGCGGCTGCGCTCGAGAAAGACGGCGTTTCTGTCGAGGTGGTCGACCTGCGGACGCTCAACCCGCTCGACCGCGACACGCTGATCGAGAGCGTCGTCAAGACCGGGCGGGCGGTCGTCGTTCACGAGGCGCCACGGACGGCGGGCGTCGGCGCCGAGATCGTGGCCCTGATCAACGAGCACGCGCTGCTGCAGCTCGAGGCCCCGGTTTCGCGCGTGACCGGTTTCGACACGGTCATGCCGTACGCCAGGCTCGAGGAGCACTACCTGCCCAACCGTGACCGCGTCGTGGCGGCCGTCCGAAACGTGCTCGAGTTCTGACGCGGCTCGAAGGACCAGGAGGCATCATGGCATTCACCTTTCAGTTCCCCGACGTCGGGGAAGGCATTCACGAAGGCCGCATCGTCGAGTGGCTCGTCGCGGAAGGCGACACGGTCGCCGTCGATCAACCGCTCGTCAAGGTCGAAACCGACAAGGCGGTCGTCGAGCTGCCCTCCCCCGAGGCGGGCGCGGTGCTCGCGATCCACGCCCCGGCCGGCGAAACGATCGAGGTCGGCGACCCGCTCGTGACGCTGGGTGCCAGGGGCGAGGAAGCCCCGGACGCCTCGACGCCTTCGGCCTCACAGCAGCCGGTGGACGAGGCGCCGCAGCCTGCGCCGACGCGCAAAGCGGGCTCTCCCGCCGCCCGGCGCCCGCTTGCGACGCCCCGGACCCGCGCCCTGGCACGCTCGCTCGGCGTCGACCTCGCCGTTGTCCCCGGGACCGGGTCCAACGGACGCATCACCGACGACGATGTCCGGCGCACGGC